>JBMTZC010000075.1:0-14069 GCA_049455215.1 Prochlorotrichaceae cyanobacterium | reverse complement strand
AGCGATGACGATGGGAGTCAGCGGCAAACCCGTATTGCCCATGATTACCGCCATGGTGGTGAGTCGCAACGGCAATGCCATCACCCTTGGTAAAAAAGCCAAAGAAGCCGGTGTCAGAACCCTCGCAGACTTCAAAGCCTTCGTAGACTCCACTCCCCGTAATAACCTGGGCATGGTTCATCCTGCTTCCATGCAAAACCTCTTGTTGCGCTATTGGTTAGCAGCCGGTGGGATTGACCCCGATGAAGATGTGGAACTGTCCGTCATTCCGCCACCACAAATGGTTGCTACCCTCAAGTCCGGTAGTATTGACGGCTATTGCGTTGGAGATCCTTGGAATAGCTGGGCGGTGAAAGAAGGGTTAGGCTTTATCATCGCAACGGACTTGGAACTGTGGAGGGCTCACCCCGAAAAAGTCCTAGGGGTTCGGGAAGACTGGGTCGAGAAGTATCCCCAAACTCATTTGGCCTTAGTCAAAGCCATCATGAATGCCTGTGAATATTGTGATGATTTCCGCAACCGTCCCCAAATCCTCGAGATTTTAGCCCGTCCTGAATATATTGGGGCTCCTATCGATTACATTCGTCCTGGTTTCCTCGATCAGTACGATCGCGGTTTAGGGGAAGCACCGGCCTCCTTGTTGCGGTTTAACCAGTTCTATGTCGATCGCACCAACTGCCCTGGCCGGGGGGAAGCTCTCTGGATTTTGACCCAACTGGCCCGATGGAACTTAGCCCCCTTCCCCAAAAACTGGGTAGAGGTTTTGGAACGAGTGCGCCGCTTAGATCTCTTTAGTGAAGCAGCCCGGGCCGTCGGCTGGCCAGACGTTGAAACCCCTGCCACATCCTTTACCCTCTTTGATGGCGTAACCTTCGATCCCAACGATCCCCTTGGGTATTTGGAAAAACTACCCATTAAACGATCGTTTTCGGTAGAAGAAATCCAACTCGATCGCTAAACTGCTTATGGCTTGGGAGAAAATTCATGGTTCCTTCTAACTCTATTCTGACCTTCAATCTAGACGAACAACTCGAACAAGCAGAAGCCGCAGCCCATCTCGCTGATACGATCGAGCCGCGTGCAAAGTCCGCATTCTATGACCCCACTACCCAGATGATTGTCATTCACTTAAAGGATGGGGCTGTATTTATGTTTCCCCACCACCTAGGTCAAGGGTTGGCACAGGCAAAACTAGAAGACTTAGCGGCAGTAGAGGTTACTCCCTCCGGTCTGGGCTTACATTGGGAGTCGCTAGATGTAGATTTGCAAGTCCCCTCGTTGTTAAAAGGAATTTATGGCACAAAAGTCTGGATGGCTCATCTAAACTCACAACATTCCTAATCCCTAATCCACTAACTGAAGACTAGCCGTGGGTCAGTGGGTCAGGAGACCTGACCTCTACGGATCCACCCCTAACTCATAATTCATAATTCAAACCTAAAAAAAGATGTCCTTCCTCACCATTAGCAACGTTTCCAAGGTTTACGACACCCCCAAGGGCCCCTATACCGTTCTGGAAGACATTAACTTTACAGCCCAAGAAGGGGAATTTATTTGTGTGATTGGTCACTCGGGCTGTGGCAAAAGTACCCTGCTCAATATGGTGGCCGGGTTTACCCAGCCCTCTAATGGTGTGGTTTATCTACAGGAAAAAGCGATCGTTAAACCGGGGCCCGATCGCATGATGGTTTTCCAAAATTACTGCCTCCTGCCCTGGAAAACCGCCTTTGAGAACGTCTATCTGGCGGTGGAATCGGCGTACCCCGATAAAACCCGCCCCGAGAAAGTGGCCATTACCCATGAACACCTAAGCCTAGTGGGACTGACGGAAGCGGCGAAAAAACGTCCCGGTCAACTTTCCGGCGGGATGAAACAACGGGTCGCCATTGCCCGGGCCCTCGCAATTCGCCCCCAAGTTTTAATTCTCGATGAACCCTTTGGCGCGTTGGATGCCATTACCCGTGAAGAACTGCAAGATGAATTGCTGAAAATTTGGCGTGACCACCGCACCACAGTCTTAATGATTACCCATGAAATTGATGAAGCCATCTACCTGTCGGATCGGGTGGTCATGATGACCAACGGCCCCGCTGCTCAGATTGGCGAAGTCTTAGAGGTATCCTTTCCCCGTCCCCGCGATCGCGCCCGCATGATGGAAGATCCCTACTACTACGAACTGCGTAACTACGCTCTAGACTTCCTCTATCGTCGTTTTGCCCATACCGAAGACTAAGGTTCGTCGTCCAGCAGCTAATCCTCCAGAAGCCTATCGTCCATAAGTCCTCCGGCTCCAGATAGTCCTAGCATGAGCCGTCCTAAGAAATTGTCTAATTTTGCAAAGATTGTAAAACCCCTGACCAGCTACCTTCTATCATGGTGATGCCTTCTTAAAAAATTGACTAGGGGTGGCACCCTGTACCTCTTTATTAAAAACAACTTGGAAAACCGTTATGCACATTGCCGTGGTAGGTCTGAGCCACAAAACTGCTTCTGTCCATGTTCGGGAAAAGCTAAGTATTCCCGAACCCCAAATTGAAGCAGCGATCGCCCACTTGCTGAGTTATCCCCATTTAGAAGAAGTTGCCATTCTGAGCACCTGCAACCGCTTAGAAATCTATGCCGTCTCCAGTGCGATCGAGCCAGGAGTACGAGAAGTGGTGCAATATCTGTCTGAACATAGCAAACTTCCCCTGTCGGAGTTGCGTCCTCACCTCTTTACCCTGCTCCACCAAGATGCGGTGATGCACCTGATGCGGGTGTCTGCCGGTCTCGATAGCTTAGTGTTGGGAGAGGGGCAAATTTTAGCCCAGGTGAAAAATGCTCACCAGTTGGCCCAGCAATATAAAGGGGCAGGCTCCATGCTCAATCGCTTACTCAAACAAGCGGTCACCGCCGGTAAGCGAGTTCGCTCGGAAACCAATATTGGCACTGGGGCCGTTTCCATTAGCTCTGCCGCCGTGGAACTGGCCCAGTTAAAAATTCAAGCCCAAGCGGAATCCAATCGTTTAGAAGATTATCGCATCACCATCCTCGGGGCGGGCAAAATGTCCCGTCTCCTGGTGCAACACCTCGTTTCTAAAGGAGCCAAGCAAATTACGGTGCTCAACCGCACCCTTCCTCGGGCTGAAAAACTTGCCCAGCAGTTCAAGGCTGATGCTGAGATTCAAGTGGGGTTACTGGATCAAATGCTGCCCACCGTGGCAGAGTCGGATATTGTCTTTACCGGCACTTCCGCAACGGAACCCATTCTCTCCCGGGATAACCTGGCCCCAGTACTGCAGGCAGAGCGATCGTTGCCGTTGATGCTCATTGATATTGCCGTGCCCCTCAACGTTGCAGCGGATGTCACTGAATTGCCTCAAGTGCAAGCCTTTAACGTGGATGACCTCAAGGCAGTGGTTGCCCAGAATCACGAGAGCCGTCGTCGCATGGCCCAAGAGGCAGAGGTCTTACTGGAAGGGGAATGTGATGCCTTTGATAGTTGGTGGCGATCGCTAGAAACCGTTCCCACCATTAACTCCCTGCGATCGAAAATTGAAGGTATCCGGGAGCAGGAACTGGAAAAAGCCCTCTCTCGCTTAGGTTCAGAGTTTGGCGAAAAGCACCAAGAAATTATCGAAGCCCTGACCCGAGGCATCGTTAATAAGATCCTGCACGATCCCATGGTGCAACTGCGGGCCCAACAGGACATCGAAGCACGGCGACAAGCCATGACCACGCTCCGGACTTTGTTTAACCTAGAAACAGAGAAACAGTACAGTTAGGGACGTATGCTCTAGGGCGCGTCATCTATTCCCCTGATACTGTTGCGTAGTGTTCACAGTAAACTGGGGGAGATTTTTAACACCCGATTCAATCCATGGGGCGAAACTGGGCGATCACTGTTGGGATTAATCAATACTACAACCTTAAAGATCTTGCATTTGCGGGGCAAGATGCCGCTGCCATGCGGGATTACTTTCTAGAAGAAGCAGGCTTCGAGCAGGTCTATTTCTTCGGCAACGGTGCAGATCCCATTATCGGCAGTGACGGGCCACCCATTCCCGCTGAACCCACCTACGGCAATCTGCGGCGCTTCCTGCGGATTCGCTTTGAAGAAGGCTTTATGGAACCGGGGGATAACTTCTGGTTTTTCTTTGCGGGCCATGGGGTGCGTTACCACGATCGAGATTACCTGATGCCCCTGGATGGTGATCCGGGGGATATTAGTGCAACCGCAATCCCGATTAGCTACGTGAGCGAACGGCTGCAGCGATCGGGGGCGGATAACGTGATTTTGCTGTTGGATGCCTGCCGTAGCGAAGACCGTCGAGCCGGTGTGGGGGTGGGTTCCGAGTTGCAGCGGGGTGTGGTTAGTTTTTATGCCTGCAGCCCCAGCGAAGCCTCCTACGAAATCGACCAACTGGGTCATGGATCCTTTACCCATGCCCTACTGGAGGGGTTACGACTGCGGGGGCAGGGTAACTGTGCCACCGTAGAACGCCTGGATCAACATTTGCGCTACCAGGTGCCCGCCTTAAATACCCAATACCAAAAACCGACCCAAACCCCCTACGCCAAGATTGAACCATTGAGTAAAAGTCATCTGATCTTGTTGCCGGAAGCTGCCAGTTTGCAGGATGTTGGGGCGCTGAAAAACGATGCCCTAGAAGCGGAAGCAGAGGAAGACCTGGCACTGGCAGAACAACTCTGGATTCGGGTTTTAGCAGCTTCCCCGGCAGATCGCCAAGCGATTCGGGCCATTCAGCGGCTTGCTCGGAAAGAAGTCCAGCGCGGAGTGACCATACCAAACTTTGCAACCTCTGATGCTTCTGCCAGAACTGTAAACGATTCAAACCGTGCGATCGTTGCACCACCGCCTCCTCCGCCAAAGCCGACTTTTCTCATTGAAGTGGTGAAGGTCAACGCCCAGGAAACCATTACCGATCGGCAAAGCAAGGAGATGGAGTACCGCACAGAAGATCTGGGCAAGGGTGTGGAGTTGCAACTGGTGGTTATCCCTGGTGGCACCTTCAGGATGGGATCCCCTGCAAACGAAGAGGGATATTGGGATAGGGAAGAACCGCAGCATGATGTAACCATCCAGCCCTTCCTGATGGGGCGCTACGCTGTTACCCAAGCCCAATGGAAGCAGATTTCTGCCTTACCCAAAGTCAACATTGATTTAGAAGCCGATCCCGCTAATTTTAAAGGGGCTAACCGTCCGGTAGAGCAGGTGAGTTGGTACGAAGCGATCGAGTTTTGCGCTCGGTTATCCAAAGCAACCGGGAAAGAGTATCGTCTGCCCAGCGAAGCAGAGTGGGAATATGCCTGTCGAGCCGGAACCACCACGCCCTTTTATTTTGGCGAGACGATCACAACGGATTTAGCTAACTACCGTGGGACAGACAATAAAACCTTGAATTGGTCTGGATCCTATGGGCAAGGGCCAAAAGGTGAATATCGAGAACAAACAACAGAGGTCGGTCAATTTCCGCCCAACGCCTACGGTTTGTACGATATGCACGGAAATGTCTATGAATGGTGCGCCGATCATTGGCATGGAAACTATAGTGGAGCCCCTACCGATGAAACTCCATGGTTATCTAGTGATGAAGGCAGTTCCCGCCTCCTGCGGGGTGGTTCGTGGGGCACCCATCCCAGGAGCTGTCGTTCTGCCAATCGCTTCAGGCGTCACCCGGACCTTCGGCTCAACTTCATCGGTTTTCGGGTTGTCTGCGCGTCCTAGCCCTTGGCCGGATTCCGGTTCCCCTCCAAGGAGGGGTTAGGGGTGGGTTGGCTGTTTCAACCATCTGTTAAGTTCAAAAAATAATCTGTCGGTTTCAACCTGGATCAGGTTTGATAAGTTGTTTGTTAGCCGTCGAGGCTGAACCCACCGCCAACCCCCTCCCAAGAGATCCCAAGAGGGGGAGTTGTTTTGCTCTTGGATATAAATGTCACAATGTCCGATCGCATTATCCCCTATAACCCAAAGCTCAAAGCCCGTGCTCGTGAATTGCGGAAGAATATGACTTTTGGAGAACAGCGGTTGTGGCAACACCTCAAAGGTAAGCAGATGTTGGGATATGATTTCGATCGGCAGCGTCCAATCGATCAGTTCATTGTTGACTTTTACTGTAAGTCACTGCGGTTAGCGATCGAGGTTGATGGTAGTTCCCACGATAGTGAGCCTGCCCAGCAGAGCGATCGTGAGCGACAGTTAAGGCTGGAGGGATTTGGGATACACTTTCTTCGCTTCAAGGAAGCAGATGTCCTTTATCAGACTTCACAGGTTTTAGAAGCAATCTCGCGTTGGATTATCACTCACACTGCTTCAAGTTAATCAGATCTCCGGTTCCCCTCCAAGGAGGGGTTAGGGGTGGGTTGGCTGTTTTAGCCATTCGTGAGGTTAGCAGATAGGTTTTCGATCGCAGTCTAGATGAGAGTGGAAAGCGATTTGTTAGCCGTCGAGGTTGAACCCACCCCCAACCCCCTCCCAAGAGGGGGCAAAGGTAATTTTTCTACAGAATGTCCTATTCCTAGCAAATTTGGGTGAAAATAACGGCGTAAATATCTTTCTAGAATCATGGCTGAGACCATTTCCATTGTGACCGAAACGGAAATTACGGATGCCGTTGTACAGGAAATTATCAAAGGCTCCCGCGATAGCAACACAGATACCGGCGGAGGTTTTGGACAAAAAAAGAATCCCATTACCCAAATGGTAGGGAAGGTGTTTAAGGAACGCAAAACCCTGGATGCTAGCCTACTGAAGCAGCAAATGAGTGGCTTGCTGAAGGTGGTGGGGAGTCTCTTTGAAGAAGCGGAACAACAAACCGGGATGCGCCTGACGGAAGTTGAGCTTTCCGTAGAAATTAGCGGCGAAGGGGAGGTGAGCTTGGTGGGCAATGCCGCAAAATTGGGCAATCAGGGGGGCATTACCCTCAAATTTACCCGACCGGAATAGTACCCATGGGTAAGAACTGGGCAATTTGCATTGGCATTAATCGTTACGACAACCTGCAACCCCTCGCCTGTGCGGAGCGGGATGCCATTGCTGTACGGGATTTTTTTCAAACCCAGCTTAAGTTCGATCGCGTTTACTTTTTTGCAGAGAATGCACCTCCCATTGAACAAGATTACGGCCCATCTCTAGCGGCTCACCCTACCTATGGAACTTTGCGCCGGTTTCTGCGGGTACGGTTTGAAAACCCTTTTTTGCAGACCTCCCAAGAGGGGGCAAAGGAAATAGTACATGAAAGCTATAGTCTGTATCGGCTAAGACGATCGCTGTTAACAACTACAGGTACAAAACGATCGTCCCATGGTGAGGGGCTTAATCCGATGTGCTTTCGACAGACGCTGAGACTCTGAGAGAGAATTCCGTTAGACCTCATCCCGGAAGAGAGGTGTGCTGAGGTAACGTTCCCCAAAGCTTGGCTGAATCACCACAATCAATTTGCCCTTATTTTCCGATCGTTGTCCCACTTGGATGGCCGCACACACCGCAGCTCCGGTGGAAATTCCCGATAATAACCCTTCTTCTCTGGCTAGACGGCGGCTATAGGCAATGGCATCGGCATCTGTGACGGTAACCACTTCATCAATAAGCTCTACCCGTAGCACAGCGGGAATGAATCCAGCCCCTAAACCTTGAATTTTGTGGGCCCCAGGTTTACCGCCAGATAAGACAGGACTATTGGCAGGCTCCACCGCGATCGCCTGTAGAGAGGGCTTCCGAACCTTGAGAATTTCTGATAACCCGGTAATGGTTCCCCCGGTGCCAACACCAGAGACTAAAATATCGATCGCTCCATCGGTATCAGCCCAGATTTCTTCCGCCGTTGTTTTGCGGTGCATTTCCGGGTTGGCGGGATTTTGGAACTGCTGCAACATATAGGCATGGGGAAGTTCATCCAGTAATTCTTGGGCCCGTTGAATACAGCCCGCCATCCCTTCACAACCCGGCACTAATTCCAATTGGGCACCATAGGCCTGTAACATTACTCGCCGCTCAATGCTCATACTATCTGGCATGGTGAGGACGAGTTGATACCCTTTGGCCGCCGCAATCATAGAGAGCGCAATCCCGGTGTTGCCAGACGTGGGTTCTACTAGAATCGTTTTTCCCGGTTTAATCAAGCCTTCCCGTTCCGCCGTTTCAATCATGTTCATGGCGACCCGATCTTTCACGGAGGCGGAAGGGTTCATTCCTTCTAATTTGAGTGCCACCTGAGCCCCACAGCCTTCGACTTGGGGAATCCGGTTGAGCAAGACGAGGGGGGTTCCTCCAATTAACTCTGTGACACTTTTAAAGATGCGCACCGGCTGGCTCCGACTCTTGAGAATTTACGAATTTACCCACAATTATAGGCTTTCTGCTTAAAGCGCAATACTTCACCCGATTAACTTCAGATGTTGAAATGTATGTCGAATCGGAACGCTCTAAGCTCGGTGCAAAACAATCCAAGCGTCCTTCACCAGAGCGATCGTTCCACCGGGAAAGGGATCACTCTGACTGCGGTGCCCCGCTTCCACCAAGCTCAAGACTTTCTCCACCTGCTCAAAGTTAGGGGGATGGGGCAGATGTTCCAGGAGGAATTGCCGAATTACCCGACGTTGCAGGGCGAGGGGCAGTTGTTTTAAGCCTTGACGATCGAGGGCATTCCCCTGCTGCAGGTGGGCTCGGCTTTGACGGGCTTGGTCTTCTAAATACTCCACATCTCCCTGCCATAACTCTGCGGTCTGAGCGAGATGGCGCACCACCTGAGGGTTAAATTGCGCCTCTAGGTAGGGCAACAGATCTAACCGAATCCGATTGCGTTGATAACGCCGATCCTGATTGGTGCTGTCTTCCCAAATCGGGAGTTGAAAGTCCTGACAAAATTGAGCCGTGTCCGATCGGTCTAACCCAAGTAAGGGACGAACCAGCGTAACCCCTGGGGGCGCGTCCCCCAAGACCCGACTCCACTGCAAAGCGCCAAGTCCGTCACTGCCACAGCCTCGCATGAGGTTATAGAGCAAGGTTTCGGCCCGATCGCTAGCGGTATGCCCCGTCACCACTGCCCCATAGCCATGCTCTAGGGCCACCTGCCTAAAACAGTCATATCGCCAAGTTCTGGCCGCCGCTTCTGAGGGGGGGGCTACTTCTGCTTGGCAGAGATGAACCGGCCCCGTTGGTGCGGCCCACTCCTGGACAAACTGAGCATTGGCCGTCGAATCCGATCGCCACTGATGATCACAATGGATCACTCCCAAACGCCAGTCCCAGCGAGACTGCAAATCCTGCATTAACTTCAGCAAACAAAGAGAATCTTGCCCGCCAGATACCGCCACGAGAATGGATTGCTGACGCTGCAATAACCGACGGGAGCGGAGAACTTGATGCACTCGAGCATGGATAGCCGACCAATCTAGCACAATAGCTTCTTCCTAGTATGAAGAAAAGTTAAGTTTTTCCGGGAAATAAGTTCAAGATCTTCCGTTTCGTGTAATGTAGAAAACATAGGGAAAAGGATATCAAACATATCACATTGATACCCTTCAAACGGCTTAAAACTTAGTTCTCAAGGTTTTGATTTTTTCCCGAATCCCCAATCTTGCGAACGTCACTTTTGACCCTGACGTTTTTGAATAGGTCACAGGTAGATTTAAGTTAACGTTGTTGCGCTGAGTGGTCTTCCCTCAGACCGGCTTAAAGCCCTTTAATGAATCGAGTCTGTTTTAATTTAAGCCAATCAACCTTGCTAGATCTCCGGACAAACTTCACAAGATCAAGTAGCGATCGTCAAGGGTAAAGTGAATTGTAAACCCCTCATTTTTGGTTCTCTTTTTTACTGATTGTTTTCTTTTACTCTGTTCATTTTCCTGTATTGCTCCTTAGCATACAGGGAATCTTTAAGTTCATTAAGTTCAAGTTACTCTGTTCTATATCTGACTGTTTAGCGGGGAAGTACATTAAAAGTGCTTCCCCTTTGTCGTTTGTTATCGTTTAAGTCTTGCCTTATTTGCGCTTCCACCTTCCAGATCTGAAGTCGCTTTTAAGAGCAACCCCCCCCAACGATCGTCACAACTTCTAAGCGATCGTTCTCTACAACAATGGTGGTTTCCCAAAACTGGCGATGACGAATTTCACCGTTATATTCCACCGCAACTAAACGGGGATTGAGATTCAGATACTCCAACAGTTCAACCAAGTTTAACTGGGGCGGACAAGTTTGAACTTCGCCATTCACGTAGAGCGTAATCAATGGGGTGGACATGGGTTTTTCTTCCTCGATAAAGTGATTCACTGAAGGTTATCTCAATTCATTGTGGTGGGCGACTGTACCGATCGCCATAGTGCCTATTCTTTAGGAAAAATTTTTGAATTTTTCGAGGTACTTGTATGAAAGTGCCTGTATGTAAATTTATGAAAACTTTCTCTCATTTTAAGAGGAAAACTGTAATATTGGATACAGAATAAATAATAGAGGTTTCATATATGTTGTTGCAATACGGTCAACTGCTGGAAACTGTTCCAGCCCTGGAGACGTTAAGAAGCCTGTTGCCGAAGCCCGTCAGTTATCCGGTTTGTCAAATCACCTATAATCGAGACTCCTGGGTGAGGTTAAATAATCTACTCCATGAGTATAGTTTTGATGAAGCCTTGCTCCTCTGTGAGTCTGATGCGGGATGGCTTGCCTGGGTACCCGATCATGGAGAAGTCCTGTTGCACCGAGATGATTTTTATGTCTTCAATGGTTAAGGATGACCATCTAGAAGAAAACAGAACGGAAGTCTGCCTTCAATGTTGCTGAGGGCACGCTTCCGCTTTAGGGTTATGCGTTAAGTTCCGAGGTGATTTCAGATGTGTATTTGTGTGAACTGTTCCTATGTCGATCGCTGCATAACTTACCATGCGGTCGAAACTCAGCATGAACAGCCACATTTAAGTGAAAGTCCTGACTTTGACCCGATCAATCCCAGTATTAACGTGAATCTCCGCACCTCCTCAACGATCATTGAGATGGAATGGGATGTGGTGGGTTGTGAAAGTTTTGCGGAAGAGATGGGCAAGTGGGCCCGCATGCGTCCCGGAGAGCCAGTTCCGACCTAAGTGCGCCTAGGAGGCGTTACTCACGGACTTGCCCACTAAGCGTTCCCGGAGTTGTTTAATTTGATCTCGATATTGAGCTGCCGTTTCAAACTCTAGTTTTTGGGCACAATCTTTCATTTTGCTCTCCAGTTGTTGGATTAGTTCTGGTAAATCATCCAACGGGAGATCCTCGGTTTGCAGTAAGGCTTTAGTCAGACTGGGGTCTAAGCCTTGGGTTTGAACCCGACGAGACACTTCTAAGAAAGAGAGAATAGAATTACTCGCTCTTTTGACGATCGGCTGTGGGGTAATGCCGTGTTGCTGGTTATAGGCTAATTGTTTTTGCCGGCGATAGTCCGTTTCCTCGATCGCTTTTTTCATGCTATCCGTCATCGTATCAGCATAGAGAATCGCCTGCCCCCGCACATGGCGAGCCGCTCGACCAATGGTTTGAATGAGGGAGCGGGTTGCCCGCAAAAATCCTTCCTTATCCGCATCTAAAATAGCCACGAGGGATACTTCCGGTAAATCTAAGCCTTCCCGCAGTAAATTGACCCCAATTAAAACATCAAATTCCCCCGATCGTAACGCCTCTAAAATTTCAATCCGTTCAATAGAATTAATCTCCGAATGAAGATACCGCACCCGCACATTCCGTTCTTCAAAATATTGGGTGAGATCCTCCGCCATCCGCTTCGTTAAGGTTGTAATTAACGTCCGTTCCTGGCGATCGACTCGGGTCTGAATTTCACTGAGTAGATCATCCACCTGCCCCTCCGTGGGTCGCACCGTCACCTCCGGATCCACCACCCCCGTCGGTCGAATAATTTGCTCCACAATCTGCGACCCCGACACCTCCATTTCCCAGTCTCCCGGTGTGGCGGAGACAAAGACACATTGGCTCACTTTTTGCCAAAATTCCTCAGCCTTTAATGGGCGATTATCAGCGGCACTGGGCAACCGAAAGCCGTGATCAATCAAGACCTTTTTGCGGGACTGATCCCCGTTGTACATCCCCCGTAACTGGGGCACCGTAACGTGGGATTCATCCACCACCAATAACCAATCCTTAGGGAAATAATCCACCAAACAATCTGGAGGATCTCCCGCTTCTCGTCCCGCTAAATGACGGGAATAGTTTTCCACGCCATTGCAATAGCCCACTTCCCGCAGCATTTCCAAGTCATAGCGGGTACGCTGCTCTAACCGTTGGGCTTCTAAGAGTTTTCCTTCTTGATTCAGTTGCTCTAAGCGATCGTTTAGCTCCGTTAAAATTCCCGCACAGGCAGACTCTAACTGATCATCGGGGGTAACAAAGTGACGGGCGGGATAGACATTGAGGGCGGCCAGACTTTGTAAAATTTCCCCCGTGAGGGGATCAATATAGCGAATTGCATCAATTTCATCCCCAAAAAATTCAACGCGAATAATGCGATCTTCGTAAGCAGGGCCAATTTCTAAGACATCCCCCTTCACCCGAAAACGACCGCGCGCCACCTCTAAATCATTGCGACTATATTGAATCGTCACTAAATCTCGAAGAATCTGGCGTAAATTTACCTCTTCCCCCACCCGCAGAGGAATAGAAGCTTTCAGGTATTCCGCTGGAATCCCTAAGCCATAGATACAACTAATGGAAGCCACCACAATTACATCTTTACGCTCAAACAGCGATCGGGTGGCGGAGTGGCGAAGCATATCAATTTCATCATTCACTGACGCGGTTTTGGCAATATAAGTATCGGAAACGGGAATATAGGCTTCCGGTTGATAATAGTCATAATAGGAAATAAAATACTCCACTGCATTTTCCGGGAAAAATCCCCGTAATTCATTGCACAATTGAGCCGCTAGGGTTTTATTATGGGCCAGCACTAAAGTGGGTTTACCGATTTTTTCAATCACATTAGCGATCGTAAAGGTTTTGCCCGTTCCCGTTGCCCCCTTCAGGGTTTGAAACTGATGCTGCTCCTGCAAAAATTTCACTAAGTCTACGATCGCTGCGGGTTGATCTCCCGTGGGTTGATAAGATGACTGTAACTGAAAAGAACTCATAGGCTTGATCTCCTCCAAATTTATCCACCATGCCCAGAAAGACCACGTCTGCCACGAAACAGCGGGCTCTAGAAATTTTACATCGCCTCAAAGGGTTGTATCCCGACGCAACCTGTTCCCTTACCTATGAAACCCCCGTACAACTCCTCGTAGCCACGATTCTCTCCGCCCAGTGTACGGACGATCGCGTCAATAAGGTCACCCCAGAACTCTTTCGCCAGTTTCCCGATGCCCCAGCCCTCGCCCAGGCCGATCGGGCTGAACTGGAAACCCTGATCCATTCCACAGGCTTTTATCGCAATAAAGCGAAAAATATTCAAGGGGCTTGTCAGATGATTGTCGAAGACTTTAATGGCGCAGTGCCCCAGAGTATGCCGGAGTTGTTGAAACTTCCCGGTGTTGCCCGCAAAACCGCTAATGTGGTCTTAGCCAATGCCTTTGGGCTGAATATGGGGGTGACGGTAGATACCCATGTGAAACGCCTGAGCAAGCGCCTAGGGTTAACCCGCCATGAAGACCCCAGTAAGATTGAGCGGGATCTGATGAAACTCTTGCCCCAGGAAGACTGGGAAAACTGGTCTATTCGCTTAATCTATCATGGTCGCGCCGTCTGTCCTGCCCGCAAACCCGCCTGCGATCGGTGTGACCTTGCGGATCTGTGTCCATCCTGCACCCTGAGCGGTTAATGCTGGGTCATGAAGTTAGTCGTCTAGTACAGAGTGAACTTGATCCGTGGGATCTTGGATGAACTCCTCCAAGAGGCCTCCAGTTCTGAAGAGATTTTGGGAGAGCAAGTTCACAGCACGGCTTGTGCGTAGGGAGTATCTAAAGGATCTGCCTGAGCATCCTTCTTGTATCCCCTACGCTCCATACTGGACGCAGTCCCCTGCCACTTATTCGTTATCCGTGGCACCAACCCCCCGCACAATCCGAGAGAGTTCCGCCTTTTCATCCACCG
>JBMTZC010000074.1:0-14104 GCA_049455215.1 Prochlorotrichaceae cyanobacterium | reverse complement strand
CAGCATAAATAGTAACAAATACTTAAGAAGATTGTCGATTGTTCAGCATTGATTTAGGCTGAAACAGTAAGCCAATGTGGGTAGAAAATTATGCTGAAGGCTAGTGATATCATGACCCGTGACGTGGTGACCATCAAGGGCTTTTACACGGTGGATCAGGCGGTACGTTTGATGAGGGATAAGAAAATTCATACCCTGATCGTCGATCGTCGTACAGAAACCGATGCCTATGGGATCCTGAGCGACGCAGATATTGTCTATGAAGTGGCGGCCTATGGCTTAGATCCCAAGTCTGTCAGGGTTTATGAAATTATGACCAAACCCTGTATTTCCGTTTCACCGGATCTAGGGGTGGAATATGTGGCCCGGTTATTTCAACAAACGAATATTCGCTTGGCTCCCGTGATTGGGGAGACGCTACTCGGTGTAATTTCGGTGACGGATATTTTACAAAAAGGAGATTTTCTCGAAAAGCCCAAAGCCCCTTTGCTGGATGAACAAATTTCCGCCGCGATCCAGTCTGCTCGGGCAACTTGTGAGAAATATGGGGCCAGTTCTCCCCAATGTGCTGCCGCCTGGGACATCGTGGAAGAATTACAGGCAGAAGCGGCACACCAGCGGGCTGATGTGCTCCCCCATACGGCTTTTGACGAATATTGTGAAGAGTACCCTGAAGCCCTAGAAGCTCGGATGTACGAAGTATAGTCTTCGTTTCCCCCGCACCGTTCTAGCACTCTAGGGGCTGTCATCATTTAGCGAGGGGAGCGCTTTGCGCCCCCCTCACAGTGTTTAGCTTAAACGATGGAAGATGAAGAACGTCGCCGCCGCAACCCTACACCAAAACTAGATTTCGGCTTAGTCGAAGTGCGATACTTCCCATTACTTTCTCCGTTCACAGCCGCCACCTGATTCTCAGGGCGAGGTTCGGGGCGCTTTGAGACGGTACGGGGTAAGATCGGCCGATCGCTTACGGGGGGCGCGGTATTTTCCGTTGCCGCCTTCATGACCATATCCCCCGAGCTTACTCCCTGGACGATGACGACTTGGAGGGGATTAATTTGCATTTCTCGACGGAAACGGCGACGTAACCCTTGCTCAATCTGGATTTGAATACCCGTCCAATCTACTTCTAACTCACCCTGATCATTGGGGCGGGCAAACTCATTCCAGCGATCGTTTAAGACCAGTTCAACTTCTCGATTGACCCAGTTTTGGACACGGTGGCGATCGGCGGCTAAGACCACACCGCGCAACTGTAGGGCGGGGATTTGTGCCAAACGACCATCTGGGGTAACCAACACTGAAACCGTTAGAATGCCATCTTCTGCCAACTGTTGACGTTCTTTGAGAACGTGATTGTCCACAATTCCCACACGGGACGTATCCATCAGTTCAATGCCGGCGGACACCCGCTCGGTTTTCCGAATGGAATCTGGGGTGAGTTCTACCACATCGCCGTTGTCAATAATGACCATATTCTCAGCGGGAATGCCCATTTTTTGAGCGGTTTCCGCATGCTTAATCAACATCCGATGCTCACCATGAACGGGCAAGAAGAATTTAGGCTTCGTGAGGGCTAACATCAGTTTGTGATCTTCTTGGCAACCGTGACCAGAGACATGGATACCTGCCTCCCGGCCATAGACAACTTTAGCACCTAGCATCATTAAGCGATCGATGGTATTGACCACAGCGATCGTATTCCCCGGAATGGGATTCGCCGAGAACACCACCGTATCTCCGGGGGTAATTTTGACTTGAGGGTGCTCGTCTCGGGCAATGCGGGTCAGAGCGGCTAGGGGTTCCCCTTGGGAGCCAGTGGTGAGAATTAAAATCTTTTCGGGGGGCAGATCTCGAATTGATTTGAGGGGCAAAAATAGCTCATCTTTGCAGTGGATATATCCCAAATTGCGGGCTTGGGCAATCACATTCAACATCGATCGGCCTAAGACACTCACATATCGGCCATGGTGGGCCGCCAGTTCTAGCAACATATTGACCCGATGGACAGAAGAGGCAAAGGTTGTGACCACTAAGCGCCCTTTTGCCTGGCTAAACACTCGATCGAGGTTGGGATAAACCGACCGTTCGGAAGGGGTAAATCCTGGTACTTCCGCGTTGGTAGAATCACTAATTAAACAGAGCACCCCTTGCTCACCGTATTCAGCAATCTTCTGTAGGTCAAACTTTTCACCATCGACCGGGGTGTGATCAATCTTAAAATCTCCCGTATGAATGACAACCCCGACCGGAGTCCGAATCGCCACGCTGAAGCTATCCGAAATAGAGTGGGTGTTACGGATAAACTCCACAAAGAAATTCGTTCCCACCCGCACGACTTCGCGGGGTAATACAGTTTTTAAGTGAGTGCGATCGGCAACGCCAGCTTCTTCTAATTTGCCATGGAGTAAAGACAATGCCAGGCGGGGGCCATAGATCACGGGAATATCAAATTGCTTGAGGTGAAACGGAATCCCCCCGATATGATCTTCGTGACCATGGGTCACGATCATGCCCTTAATTTTATGTTGATTTTCGCGAAGATAATCGATATTCGGCAGAACAATATTGACGCCATGCATACCATCGGTGGGGAAAGCCAAACCGGCATCCAAAAGCATGATTTCATCATCGTATTCAAAGACACAGGTGTTCTTACCAATTTCATGGAGACCACCGAGGGGAATAACTTTTAAGGCTGGATTAGATTGAGTCATAGCATCCTTTTTGATTGAAACAAGGTTATGGAAACTTTAGAAAAACTGCCCGGTGATGATGGCAAGTAGAGTCAGACCGTTTAGAAATGAGAATGATGCGATCGGGGTGGGTATTATGCAAACCATTCATTGATATCGCAAAGGCTCAGTATAGTGCTGTATCCTATGCTTTCCGGCATACGGTGTACTGATCACCTGATACATCTAAAATCAGGTTTATAACTGGACTAGGATTAGAATTAGTCTAAAATTTTAGCTTCAGAACCGCTGGTTGATTAAATTCACGTATATACCCTAGAGTGATCAATTTGAGGTGGGCGCATAATAGAGTTCAACGTATTTTGCATTATCCACCTCTTTTCCCCTAAGGAGGGGATACTTACAGTACGATCGCGTCCAATATTAATCAAGTCAAGCCAAAACATATACGATACAGATCAAACCACTTGTTTAAGGTTATTGATTTCACGAAGAAGAGCGTACTACGAAGCACCATACTGCTTTATGAAACTCTTTTGCTTGTCCGTAAATAGTTTTGAAGAATTTATGCTGGTTCACCGGTTGACGTAAGGTGAAATTTCCTGTTCGTTGATTTCCCTTATTGTAAAGATATTTTTGTTTTTAGGCAACAGTAAACCGTAGTTTTTTAGCAAATATGACATGAGTTTTAGGTTAGATATTTATTCTAGGGGTGAATAACAGAGATGACTGAATTTTACTTGCTCCAAGATTCAGCATGAATTTTAGTTTTGTTAGTTTTCAATGATCTCAACTGTAATTTTTTGTTGCAGTCCTAGCTATGAATTTAAAGTGCTTGTATAGGAGGCTCTATCATTCAAATTTTTCTGCTTTCAGAGAACGTTCCTATAGGTTAGGCGGATCGGTTTGTAGGATTTTAAGCCTGACCAGGCAGTAATTTGAGATCACTTAAAATAGTTTTGAGCATCGCCTCGGACTCTGGAGATAAGTCGGTTAAGGGTAAGCGAGGACGGCCAACCTCCCAGCCCATTAGGTTGAGCGCTGCTTTTAGGGGAATCGGATTGGTCGTGACAAAGAGCGCTTTGAACAAGGGCAGCAGTTCTAAATGGGTTTGGGTGGCGGTCTGAACATTACCGGCTTCAAAGGCCCGAATCATCGCCTGTAACCGATCGCCTACACAATGGCTGGCCACACTAACAACCCCTTTGCCCCCAACGGACAGGATGGGTAGGGTCAGGGAATCATCTCCAGAGTAAATGTCAAAGGTTGGGGGAGTGAGGCGACGCACTTGGCTCACCTGATCTAAATTCCCACTAGCTTCCTTGATGGCAACGATGTTGGGGATTTCCGATAATTGAGCAACGGTTTCGGGCAGCAGGTTTTGTCCGGTTCGACCGGGAATGTTATAGAGCATCAGAGGACAGTCTGGACAGGCTTCAGCGATCGTTTTGAAGTGCTGATACAGACCATCCTGAGGGGGCTTATTGTAATAGGGCACCACTTGGAGAGACCCATCTAAGCCCAGTTCAACGGCATGACGGGTAGCATCGATCGCTTCTTGGGTGGAATTAGAGCCCGTGCCGGCCATCACTTTAGCCTTTCCTGTCACGGCACTGTGAATGACCTTAAAGAGTTGAAATTCTTCCTCCCAGGAAAGAACCGGAGATTCCCCTGTCGTACCACAGACAACGATCGTATCGGTACCATGTTCAGCTAAATGAACCGCTAAGGCCGCTGCTTGGTCATAATTCACCTTCCCCTCAGCATCAAAGGGGGTGACCATTGCCGTCAGAACCCGTCCAAAGTTACTCACTAAAAACCACTCCTCATGATTGGCATAATCCCATAACGCTGCTTGTACCTGTTCACCATCATCAAACTCTAAATCAAAACCTAAAATTCAAACTCAAAAGGGGAACCTGATCCTCTGCCCCCCAGGAATGCTTAAGACTGTAGCAACTCTGCAATCTGCACCGCGTTAAGAGCAGCTCCCTTACGAATTTGATCGCCACTGAGCCAAAGATCTAAGGCATTGGGGTTGGAAATATCCTGGCGAATCCGCCCCACCAGAACATTGTCCTGACCACTGGCTTCGAGGGGCATGGGGAAATAATTTTTCTGCCAATCTTCTACTAGGGTAACACCCGCTGCGTTCTCCAAGAGAGACTTGGCTTTCTCGACGGGGAAAGGCTGCTGGAATTCAATATTAACGGCTTCTGAATGGGCCCGAAGTACGGGAACCCGTACACAGGTTGCGGTAATCCGAATATTGGGGTCAGCAAAAATTTTCTGGGTTTCCTTCACCATTTTGATTTCTTCTTCACAATAGCCCTGATCATTCAGGGGGGAGTTGTGGGGGAAGAGGTTAAAGGCAATGGGATAGGGTAATACTTCAGGGCGAGGAGGCTGACCGTCTAAGACTTCACGGCTTTGTTGCTCCAGTTCAGCCATGGCTCGGGCACCAGCACCGCTCGCCGATTGATAGGTAGAGACGACAATCCGCTGCGCTGGACTCACTTGGTGCAAGGGCCACACGGCCATATTCATCAAAATGGTGGAGCAGTTGGGATTGGCGATAATGCCTTGATGTTGCTTGGCCGCCGCAGGATTGATTTCTGGAATCACGAGGGGAACCTGGGGATCCATACGGAAGGCACTGGAGTTATCAATCATGACGGCTCCCGCCTCAACGATCGCTTTGGCCCATTGCCGTGAGGTGCTGCCCCCCGCAGAGGCGAGGACAATATCCACCCCTTGAAAGGATTCGGCACTCACCGCCGTGATGGGGAGGGATTCTCCCTTGAAGGTTAAGCTTTTTCCCGCCGATCGCTCTGAAGCTAAGAGTTTTAAGTGGCTTAACGGAAAATTTCGTTCCGCTAAAAGACTCAATAACTCGGTACCGACAGCACCGGTAGCACCTAAAATAGCAACACGACAGGATGAAGACATTGAGAATAGGACAGGATAACGACGGGACAAAAATATAACAACGACTCGGAGTCTAGGCGAAACCTGAGACTGAGCAGTCATCTCGAGATCATCAACTTAAGGCGAAAGAGCGCAACGTTTTCTGTTGCACTCTTTCCTGCCCCATGTTGATCATTCTGAGAGGTCCTACACTGAGCCCTCAACACTCAAAATGGTGAAGACTCAATTTTGAGAATTAGGCTCTCCATTTCACTTTCGGTAAGATTTGCTCCTTATCCACCCGAGTCTGATATTTCACGGCAAAGTTGAGCAAGGAATCGAGCAGGGAGTCGGAAAGATAGTGCGGCTCTAATCCCAGGTCAATCAGTTTCGTATTTTTGGCATTGAAGTAGTGTTCTTCTAGCTCAACCCGAGGATTTTCCAGGTGATCAATTTGAACCTTTAAGCCTAGGGCGGCACCGGCCTGCTGAACTTTTTCCGCTAAACCTTGCACATCAAACAATTCAGTAAATTGGTTGAAGACGCGGAATTCTCCCTTATTGGCAGGATTATTCACCGCGATTTCGATACAGCGCACCGTATCCCGAATATCGAGGAAGCCTCGGGTTTGCCCACCTTTGCCATAAACGGTGAGGGGGTGACCAATGGCGGCTTGGATACAAAAGCGGTTTAAGGCCGTACCAAAGACACCGTCGTAGTCTAAACGGTTGATCAGCAATTCATCCATGCCGGTCTCTTCCGTGAGAACCCCGTAGACAACCCCTTGGTTGAGGTCGGTGGCCCGTAAGCCCCAAATTTTGCAGGCAAAGTGAATATTGTGGGAATCGTGAACCTTGCTAAGGTGATAGAAGGATCCGGGTTGCTTGGGATAAGGAAGCGTATCTTTGCGACCGTTATGCTCAATGGTAATGTAGCCCTCTTCAATATCAATGTTGGGGGTACCGTATTCACCCATGGTACCCAACTTGACAAGGTGAGAGTCGGGGCAATGTTCGTGAATGGCGTAGAGCAGATTGAGGTTACCAATGACATTATTGGTTTGGGTCAACACTGCGTGTTCCCGATCAATCATGGAGAAGGGAGCGGAACGCTGCTCACCAAAGTGGACGATGGAGTCTGGTGCAAACTTCTTCAGAGCATCCACCAGAAAGGAATAATTATTAATGTCGCCAATGAAGAGATCGATCGTTTTGCCCGTGAGATCCTTCCAACGTTGCAGACGAGTCTGAATGGGAGCGATCGGTGTGAGGGTCTCTACACAAAGTTCCATGTCCCAGTGACGACGCACCAAGTTATCTAAAATTGCGACCTCATACCCTTGATTTGATAAGTAAAGTGCTGTTGCCCAACCACAATACCCGTCGCCGCCAATAACTAAAACTCTCATAGGTTGCTCAATAATCTCTAATTACCAACATTAGAAAGGTCTTCCCTTAAGGACACCCTTAAACATTGCTCAATTATCAATGGTGGTGGACAATCTGTCTAGCGTAGCGAAAATTTTTTGAGGAAGACAGCAGGTTCGGGATGATCTTCAAAAACGTGAAGGCGAGGAGAACCTGAATTTTGGAGGTTTGCTGAGATCAAATCGTGGGTTGAAACTACGAGCGCATCAGGATTTTAGACTCTGTGTCCCTCCCGTTTGAAGACATGACGCTGATGCCCCTAAAGGACCTCGAAAACTTGAAAATTTTGGGACTGTTCCGACACTTCGATCGGGATGATCACCGGCGGCTGCGCCGCTCTTCATAATTAATTCGGATGTGCAGTGGCATCCCTAGACTTTTGCTGCTAAAGTGCTGGTGATCTGGTGTCCTTTGGAGGAGTTGGTATGAACCTCAAGTCAGTGTTAAGTGGTGCTAGTTTAGGTACGATCGCGTTAGTGTCTAGTCTATCCGTGTTGGGAGGTTCTACCGCCGCCCAAGCAGAAGAGACCATCAAAGTCTATGCTAATCCAGCGGAAGCGTTGGAAATGGGGTACTTTCAAAATGGCAAGAACTCCTATGATTCCATGAGCTTGCTGGGGCAGTGGCTGGGCATTTCCGGTGCATCTGCCTTTCCCCGAGGCAGTTACCCTGAAATTTCGATCGAACGGGACAATCGCATTGTCAATGCGGTGTACCAAGATGTCCTGATGCAGCAAACGATGAACGATCCCTTTATCCGCGTTCCTGATTTACCGAGTCCTTATAATACGTCCTTGATGACTCTGCCTTCTCTCCAAACGGGCCGGGTGATTGGTACGGAACTGGTTTACGATCGTCGCCCCATGCCCTAGTCATTCGGACTTTAGATCTTAGAGCTAAGAGAGCGCAATCCAAGGAGAGGATCTTTGCCGCGTGCTATGGGGTCCCTCCTCAATTCAGCTTCAGGGTCCTTGACTTCCCCGCTGTTCAGCCTTGCGGAGAAAAGTTAGGGAAGGTCTTCCGCCTTGTCCCCTAGGTGATCAATGCGTCCGTGATTCATCCCTACAATCTTTGGGGAATCCCTCACCTCAAACCTGGAAAAAATAAAATCCGGGGTGCAGGAGTTGAACCCGCCTAACGCGAATTATGAGTTCGCTGCCTAAACCGCTCGGCCAACCCCGGTCTTTTCCTTTACGTTAACCTACATGTCTCCGATCTTACAAGTTTTAACCTTCCTAACGGGAATTCTCTTTGCCGTTTCCCTCAGTGCCGGGATTTATGGATTTCTCTGGGGGGCTCGGCTAGGAGAGGAAGCCCTTGTGGGGGTAAGGCAACCGGACTCGAGCAGCTCCACGATTTGGCGGGAGAATACAACGAAGCCAGGGGATCCCACCGCTAGCCCCGTTCCCTTTGTGGCGGAGGCGGATGTGATCAAGCGGGTTAAAGAAAAAACCAGCGCACCCCTGGCGGCGACTCCCACCCCAGCCCCCAATGCTTCGCCTCAAGCCACTCCAGTCCCCCCCTCTGCTGATGGCTTTCCCTATTCCACCCAAAATCAAGGGGTATACCTAGAGGTGTTGTCGTTGCAAGTGCAAGATGACACGGTTAGTCTGGAGGTAGCGTTACGGAATGAGGGCACCCAGTCGGTTCGCTTTTTATATAGTTTTCTCACGGTGACGGATAATCGCGGCCAGTCTCTGGGTAGCAGTATTGAAGGATTGCCTAGTGAGTTGCCGGCGGTTAGTGACACATTTAATGGTCAAATTCGTATCCCTCGAGTCAATGTAGCGGAGCTGGACTCCATTAATTTAGAGTTAACGGATTATCCTGATCAGCAAATTAAACTTAAGCTTGAAGAGATTCCTGTTTCGGCACAAAATTAACGGTTTATGCAACCTTAAGCCCGCAGAACCCCCAAGATTTCTGGTCTCTCCTCCGTTGATCTGGTTCCGCCGATAGCGGCAGATCTGTTTCGGTTCAGCCTATTCATTGGAGTCTCGATTCCATGCAGGGAGTTGTCCCCCAGTTGTTTGCCATTGTTTTCCTTTTGGCTTTGAATGCTTTTTTTGTAGCGGCGGAGTTTTCAATTCTCTCGGTACGACGATCGCGGATTCGCCAATTGGCCTTGGAAGGGGATCTGCAAGCCCGTACAGTGGAACGCCTTCAACACAGCCTCGATCGCTTACTGTCCACCACTCAACTGGGGATTACCCTTTCTAGTTTAGCCCTAGGCTGGATGGGGGAAAGCGGGGTTTCTCTCCTCTTTAAGCAATTGTTTTTAGGGTTACCGTTGCCTGGGGGGTGGGGCGAACGTCTGGCCCATGCGATCGCAGTGCCGATCGCGTTCTTAAGTCTGGTGTACCTCCAGATTATTTTTGGTGAACTCTGCCCCAAGGCCATTGCCCTACTCTATCCCGAGGATTTGGCCCGAGTCTTGGCTACCCCCAGTACTGCGATCGCTCGGATCTTTCATCCGTTCATTTGTGTGCTGAATGAGTCTACGCGGTTTTTATTAAAATTAGGCGGCTTAGAATACGATCGTCCCAACGGCTATAGCCGACTCACCCCGGAAGAACTCCAACTGATTATTAGCACCAATAGTGAATCCATTGGTTTAGAAGACGAAGAACGCACCTTATTAAATAACGTCTTTGCCTTTGGGGATGTCACGGCTGGAGACATTATGATTCCCCGCACCCAAATTGTTGGGGTTAGCCTCGAAATGTCCTTCAAAGAGTTGCTCCAGGAAGTTGCCCGATCGCAACATTCTCGCTACCCCTTACTGGGAGAATCCTTAGATGATATTCGGGGCATTCTTTGTTTTAAGGAACTAGCCTCTGCTTGGGCAGAAGCCGGGGAAAGCTGGACTATCCCCCTGCAAAATTGGGCTCGACCGGCTCGGTTTGTCCCTGAATATTCCCTCCTCAGTGAGTTACTCCCCCTCATGCAACGATCGCGTCAATCGATGGTGATTGTGGTGGACGAGTATGGCGGCACCGCTGGACTGGTGACCTTAGAAGACGTGGTGGCCGAAATTATTGGCGAAGGGGTCGATAACCGATCGGATGAGGCTCTAAAGATTGAGATCTTAGATGATCAGACTTTCCTCGTTCCCGCCCAGATGGATTTAGAAGAAGTCAATCATATTCTAGACTTTAACTTTCCTCTGTCTGAGGAATATAACAGTTTAGGCGGCTTCCTCATTTACCAACTGCAAAAAATCCCTAAGCCCGGTGAAAAACTGGTGTATCAGCTTGCCGAACTCAGTGTCGAAAAAAGTGATGGGCCGCGTCTAGAACTGATTCGCATTGTCCATACTGCCCCCCGAGATGGGGATGGAAGTATTGAAATTGGTCTGTTTGAGCCCGTGGAGTTAGAGCAGATCTTACCTGGGCTACCGGAAATTCCCGAATGGTCAGAAGACTCTAGTCAAAAAGATGAGATCGATTCCGGGGAGTGATTCAGAGGATCCAGAAGTAGAAATCGTCTAGGAAGGTATTTGACTCTCCCTGTTCAGCCAGCCTGAAAGCGTCGGGGTTTCTTGAGAGTGCAGAGTGTCAAAGTAGGGTCTCAAGGTTATAGTAAGGCGGAGTCCACCGAGAGCCAGTCGCTAGCGCCATGGAATCCTCCGCTGCAACCTTGAATCCACCTCAGCTTCGTCCCTACCAGGCTCAAGTTATTAATGATTTATATGCCAAAGTTAGACAAGGGTTTCGGCGTATTGCCATTATGGCGGGTACGGGTTCTGGTAAAACCGTGATCAGTGGCCAAATTTGTGCCCATGCCGAGCGAACAGGCAGTCGTCTCTTGTTTTTAGTTCACTTGGATGTATTAGTGGGGCAAACCTACGCCAAAATGCAGGATTTTGGTTTGCACTGCGGTTTTATTAAAGCGGGTTGGCCAGAAGATGAAACTGCACCCATCCAAATTGCCAGTATCCAGACCATGGCGAAACGAGAGTGGTGGAAAACTTGGCCAGCGGATTTAGTCTTTTATGACGAAGGTCATACCACGGTTTTTAGCCAAGTGGGTCAGCAGGTTCTTCAGGAAACCCATCCCGAGGCGGTGCATATTGCCATGACCGCCACCCCCTATCGTCTGGGAACAGAGCAGTTGGGGGATTATTTTGAAACCTTTGTGGCAGCCCCCCCGCCCACCGTTCTGCAGCAAATGGGCTTTTTGGCTCCCATGCAGTACTACGGGCTCCCCCAAGATGAACAACTGGATCTCGGCAAGTTGCAGATCGTGGGAGGAGACTACGACGAAAAACAACTTAAAAATGCCTGCGATCGTCCTGAATTAATTAAGCGAATTGTTGAAGAGTGGCAGCGTCTGGTGCCCGGCAAACGATCGATCGCTTTCTGTGTGGATATTGAACACGCCCAACACGTTGCCAATGCCTTCACTGAGGCGGGGGTTCCAGCGGCCATGGTGGCCGGGGGCACACCGCCCAAGCAACGCCAGAAACTTTATCAGGGTTTAGCGGATGGCACATTGTTAATGCTGACCTCCTGTAATGTCATCAGCATTGGCTTTGATGTACCCGCAGTCGAGGTGGGGTTGTTGCTGCGTCCCACCTTGTCCCTAGCCCTGCATTATCAGCAAATTGGTCGCGTCATGCGCATTAGCCCCGATACAGGCAAAACCCACGGCATTATTTTGGATCAGGCTGGAAATTTACAACGACTCGGTTTTCCTGAGGACGTACAGGAGTATTCCTTACCGATCGGAGGCGATCGCCAGAGCCGATCCCCCGTGGTAGAAAGTACACCCGGCAAACAATGCCCCCAGTGTCAACGCACCGTTGCCACCGTCCAGATGCAATGTCCAGGCTGTGGGTATGACTGGGCCGCCGATCGCCCCCTCTACACCCACGATTTAATCCAACTCATGAGTCGGGAACAGTTGCGACAAATCGAAGACGAACCCACCCGCTACCGTATTTTTCAAGCCCTACGCCAACGCTGTTATCAGCGAGGATATGCCCCAGACTTTGTGAAGCAAGAATACTTTGACTGTTTCGACTGTTATCCCCCAGAAGGCTGGTATGCCCATGCCATTTTTGGCACAGCCCCAACCGACACAGAGCGGGGAGCCTACCGCTATTATTTGGGCGTGATTGCTCAACGTTATGGAAAGCCGATAGAATGGATCACACAGGAATTTGCTAAAGAATTTGATTGATCACCGTCACTTTGGCGACTCCTAGGTCTGATCCGTAATATCCATAATAAAATAATGAAAGGGATCTGGATAATCGTCCTCCCACGAGAGTCAATTATTCGTGTATCCTATGGAAATGGTTCCCACGTCCAGGTTGTCTCCTAAGTACCAAAAACCTTGAAGACTAACCTCTTATTAGGACTCTGAAAGGAGTTTGTGCCTAGGATGACTGTTCTTCCTTTGCCGAGTGAATAGTGGCATGGCTTATTGTGTCAACCCGGCTTGTCCGAATCCCGAAAATTTAGTCAACACGAACCTTTGTCAAGCCTGCGGCAGCAAGTTGCTTCTTCAAGACAAATACGAGGTGATTCATACCCTCGGGCAAGGTGGTTTTGGTGCGACTTTTATTGCCAAGAATGTTGGTTTGCCCGGGGCTCCTCAGTGTGTCATCAAGCAATTAAGACCCAATTCAACCGCCGCATCAGTTATGGATATGGCCAGGGATCTGTTTCGCCGTGAAGCTAAGACCCTGGGCAAAATTGGCAGCCACCCCCAGATCCCCACCTTGCTCGATTACTTTGAGCAAGGCAATGAGTTTTATCTGGTTCAAGAATTTATCAGCGGTTTAACACTGCAGCAAGAAGTTAAAGATAACGGTCCCTTTACCGAAGCAGGGGTACGTCAGTTTTTGAGTGAAATCTTACCGCTGATCCAATATATCCATAGCCAGCAGGTGATTCACCGGGATATTAAACCCGCCAATATTATTCGCCGCAATCAAGATCGCAAGTTAGTGCTCATTGACTTTGGCGCAGTGAAGGATCAAGTGAATCCCAATGTGGCCAGTTTGTCGGAACAAACCGCCCTCACCTCCTACGCCATTGGAACCCCAGGTTATGCGCCGCCGGAGCAAATGGCTATGCGTCCGGTTTACAGTAGTGATATTTATGCTCTGGGGGTCACTTGTCTTTATCTCCTCACGAGCAAGTCTCCCAAAGATTTGAACTATAACCCCGCAACGGGGGAAATGAACTGGCTGAGTATGGTGGATATTTCCGACTCCTTTGCCAGTGTGATGATCAAAATGTTAGAGGTCTCCGTTAAGCATCGCTATCAAACCGCAAACGAAGTCTTGAAGGCTTTGGATATGGAGCCTTACCTGGAAAGCTTGGCCCAGAGCATGATTAAGCCTGCCGCCAATATGCCAGACAAAACCACAGGACAAACGAAGGGGGCAACCCGTTGGCAAGGCCCGGGTGCAAGCTTGGGTGAAGGAGGAGGACGATCGTCTCGGAGTGCCTCCGCAGCGCGTATGGCAGAATCTATTCGATCGCGTCGAAACCGAGCCCCCGGCGACACCACTCAAGTTTTTACGGGGAACACCGCCAAACCCCGCCGAGCCCCATCTGCTGCGAACAGTGGCAATACCCAGATTTCCAAGGATAAAGGCCGCAAAACAGCGGGAGAGCGTGTGATACCGCCTAAACGCTTAACGCCCGCCCAAGTGCAGCAAACCTATGCCAAGGGCAACTTGGATTTTACGTCCCACGATTTAAGTAACCAAGATTTCCAACGCTTTAACCTGGCGGGGGCAAATTTACATAGCACTCGTTTAGAAGGCGCTAATCTCTGCAATGCAGATTTATCTGAAGCCAATTTAGGACGGACTAATTTATGCAAGGCCGCCCTGCGGGATGCAAAGTTGGTGCGGGCCTATATGAACTATACGGACTTAATTGGAGCAGATTTGCGGGGAGCCGACCTCAGCTATGCTCACATGAGTAATGCGAATTTACGGGGGGCAAATCTCTCCGGGGCAAACTTGACCGGAGCGAAGGTGAACGAGGATCAACTGGCTTTGGCGAAGGTGTCTTGGAATACAGTTATGCCCAACGGTAAGCGCAATGGGCT
>JBMTZC010000073.1:0-14137 GCA_049455215.1 Prochlorotrichaceae cyanobacterium | reverse complement strand
TAGCCCCCCTTGAAAAAGGGGGGAACCGGAAGAAACGGCTCGAAAGTCCCCCTTAGTAAGGGGGATTTAGGGGGATCCAGCTAAATCGATCGGTTTGATCAAGATGTGTGTACACGTTAGTTCTCCTGCCTGGTGAGAAGACCTGGGATACATTCAACTTGGGGCTGTTATCCGTATTGATGACGTGCCCTCAGGTTAGAGGTCTTTGTTACCCGCCTTAAGTGGCTTCTTTATATTTTTCTGTACCCCTATGAACTCCCCTGATCACTCTGCCTTTTGGACGGAGGTTTTAGACACCGTAACCCTCCTCTGCGATCGGGTGGGGCAGGAACTCCTCAACTATTTTGGTCAGGTTACGCCCCAGGAGAAAGACGATGGCAGTCTGATCACCCAGGCCGATCGTTGGGCCGATCGGGCTCTGCGGGATGGTCTAGCCGCTCAATTTCCCGACCACGGCCTTCTCACAGAGGAAACTCCTGGAGCCTTCCCCGATCGGGACTGGTGCTGGGTCGTTGATCCCCTGGATGGCACCACCAACTTTGCCCGCAAAATTCCCATCTGGGGGATTTCCCTTGGCCTGCTCTACCGGGGTTACCCCGTCTTTGGCTACGTCGCCATTCCCCCCCTCGGAGAAAACTTCTACGGCTTTTACCCTGGCGAAACAGGCTTAGAAATGCCCAGCGGAGCCTTTCACACCTTTAACAAGAAAACGCAAAAGGAGAAAGCTCCGCTCCAGGTTTTTCAGGGCGAATTCACGAAAAATCATTTATTTAGCTTTTGTACCCGCAGCATTCACCAGTTGCGGCTTCCCCCCCAAGCCCCGCCCTTCCCCTGCAAAATTCGGATGTTGGGGGTCGCCACCTATAATCTCCTCACGATCGCCAGTGGGCTCTGTATTGGTGGCATCGAAGCCACCCCTAAAGTCTGGGACATTGCCGCCACCTGGGTGATCTGCCAAGCCGCTGGAGCCACCTGGCATTCTTTGCAGGAGACTCCCTTTCCCTTGCAGGCCGGCGTGGAATATCACGCCGCATCCTATCCCTGTTTAGTCTTAGCCAATCCCGCTTGGCGGGATCGGTTTTTAGCACTACTGTAATGCCTTGGGATTTTGGGACGCACTCCCCAATGCTTGAAGCTTAGCGGCAGGCCGATCGGCTCCTAACGTGGTCACTACTGGGACGGGTTTTGGTCAGAATCATCCGCAAGTTTACCGGGGTGTACCTCGATCGTTTGGGAGATACCCTGGCGCTGGACTTCGATTCTTAGGGTTCCACCCACTCGGCTGTCTTCAACCCGTTGCTGTAATTTCTCCGCTTCATTCAGGGTTTCGCCGTCTACTTTGTGAATCACATCCCCTGCCCGCAGCCCCGCTTCAGCGGCCGGGGAGTTGGGAACCACTCTGACAATCAGAATGCCCTGATCTTCATTGACACTCAGCCCACTATTGGGATCATTATTAATTTCTGCCCTTAACTCAGGGGTGAGGGTAACCATTTGAATGCCCAGGTAAGGATGGACGACTTTTCCTTGGGTGACTAATTGTTGGGCAATGTGTTGAATGGTGTTACTGGGAATGGCAAAACCGACGCTTTGGGCATCCTGAATAATGGCGGTGTTCATGCCAATCACTTCACCGGCTTGATTGAGCAACGGCCCACCGGAATTACCAGGGTTAATGGCGGCATCGGTTTGAATGAACTGAACCCGTTGGTTGGGGGAGCCAACCTGCCCGCTACTCCGTCCGGTTTGGCTAATAATGCCTACGGTGACGGTGTTATCCAGTCCTAGGGGGTTCCCGATCGCGATCGCCCACTCTCCCGGTTGTAACTGATCAGAATCCGCCAGACTCACGGTGGGAAGGTTCTGGGCTTCCACTTTAACCACGGCAATATCCGTGACGGGATCTGAACCCATCACCTTGCCTTCAAAGCTACGGCCATCTTTGAGGGTGACTTTCACCGTATCTGCGCCATCAATAACGTGGGCATTGGTGATAATTTGCCCATTGGCATCGGTGATAAAGCCGGAGCCGATGCCATGCTGAATCTGCTCCGAAGGTTGGGGCATCGCATTGCCGAAAAAGTGTTGAAAGAAGGGATCATTAAAGAGATCGGGTACAGGAGCGGATTCTACGGTACGGGTTGCGTCAATGCGGACAACGGCGGGCCCGACTTGCTGAACCACACTAGTAATGAAATTGGGGTTCGCAGCGGTTAGGGCCGCACTGCTGTGAGGAGCGATCGCTGTCGGGGGAGAAGGTGGACTCGCAATGGCCAGATTAGAGCCAGATCCCGGCAAATCCAAGGCTGCGAGGGGAGACTGAGGATTCCAAGCCAAATAACTGCCTCCAATTCCCAAACCTGCCCCCAACAGCATCACCGCTAGGGTGCCTCGAAGCTGCTGCCATTTCCGGGATTTTTTGGTCGTCTGTTCAGGGAAGGAAGACGGATCCAGTTCCATGACTTCGGGGTGAAGGTTAGACATCGAGTTAGACCGTTGAGTATTCATAAAGAAAAGCCTGACAGGACAGGATTGACTGTGTACTGACGCTAATGACTCTAACCAACGGATATAACAGTCCTGTGACAAGGAGATGACAACCCTATCGCAGCAGGCTTATCCATCCCCTACCCCTGTAAGGCCCTACCGTGTACACATAAGCCTCGTTGCAATCGCAAAACTTGAGTGGATCCCCCGGATCCCCCCTTAATCGATCGGTTTGATCAAGATGTGTGTACACGGTAGCCTTGAAAAAGGGGATAAACGGAAGAAACGGCTCGAAAGTCCCCCTTACCAAGGGAGATTTAGGGGGATCCAGCCAACATCCCTACGTACTGGGTAGAAAAAAGAAAAAGGTACTCCCCTGACCCCAGTGGCTTTCTACCCCAATTTTCCCCCCTTGCAGTTCCACTAGCCGCTTGGTAATGGCCAGTCCAATGCCCGTTCCTTTCCGCTGGCTCTGCCGATCCTCTGCGGAGCGCCAAAACCGTTCAAACACATGGGGTAAGTCCTCCGTTGCAATGCCGGTTCCCGTATCGATCACGGCAATCCACACCTGAGCTTTCTCACTCCAGGCTTTTAAGGTAATCGCGCCCTGGGGAGTATGCTGAATGGCATTGCCCATTAGGTTTACCAGGATCTGTTCTAAGCGATCGGGATCTGCGAGTACCGTTGGCAGTGAGGTGGCACAGTCCAGGACTAGTTCCACTTCGTCTTCCATAATCTGCTGGGCGAAACGTTGAATCAGGGTCTGGAAGAGGGGTTGGATCTCCACGGCGGTTAAATTAAGGGTGAGGTGTCCCGCTTCTGCCTTGGACAGTTCCTGCAAGTCATTCACCAGCCGTTCTAAACGCTTCGTTTCCCGCAGGAGTAACTCGTAAATCTCCACATCCAGTTCCATCTGTTGTGTGGCTAGCGCTTCTAAATACCCCCGAATCACCGTTAAGGGGGTGCGCAGTTCGTGGGTCAATTCACCAATTAACGCCCGCCGTCGCAGTTCCACATTTTCCAGGCTGCTGGCCATGCGGTTAAAGCTTCGACCCAGCCGCGCGAGTTCGGGAATTTCACTGTTGGGTACCGGGGTATCAAAATTGCCGATCGTAAATTGGTGGGCGATCCGCTCCATCTGGGTGAGGGGGCGAGTGATGCGTCGAGTCAGCCAGTAGCTGAGTCCTGCCGCCGTTAGGGTTCCCACCGCCAGAGCGAGAAGACTACTGCTGCGCCAAGCGGTCGCAAACCCTTGAAATACTACTAAACGGGTCGATCGTAAAATCAGACCCGCGTATTCCAACTCCTGTAAATGTCCGACAAAAAAATGTTGGGAAGCCGCATTACTGATGACCACAAAGCTCACCAACCCCACCGTCATGACCAGCAGATGAGACATCAACAGATGAGCCTGTAATCCGATTTTCACCGCCTAAACTCCTTGATCCTCAAACTTGTAGCCTACCCCAGTTACGGTCTTAATAAAGATCGGTTGTGCCGAATCCGGTTCGATTTTCTTGCGCAGCCGGGCAACATGGGTATCCACAACCCGTTCATCGCCATAGAAATCGTTGCCCCAAACCCGGTCAATCAGTTGGCTACGACTCCAGGCCCGACCGGGATACCGCACAAAGGTAGACAAGAGATCAAATTCCAGGGTGGTTAAATTCAGTTCCTCCGGCTCTTGACCCCCTAGAGTGCGCTGGGCGGTATGCTGATCGAGATTGACGGTAAAATGGGGCGTTTGATAGATCTGGAGAGGACTTTGTTGGCGGAGACTTCGCCGCAATAATGCCCGCACCCGCGCCACCAGTTCCAAAGGGCTAAAGGGTTTGACCAGATAATCGTCCGCGCCGGTAGATAACCCCACGACCCGATCGATCTCCTCCCCTTTGGCGGTTAACATCAGGATATAGGGATCCTTCGCCAAGGCTTGTTGGCGCACTCGGGTACACACCTCTAAGCCATCGAGACCCGGTAATCCCAAATCGAGAATGATTAAATCGGGTTGATGGGCAGAGACCCCCTGGAGTGCCTGGACTCCATCTCGATAGTGCAGACAAGTAAACCCTTCTTTTTCTAGCAGTTGGATAAGCAGATGGGCAATGTCTAGCTCATCTTCCACAATTAAAATTGTTTTGTTCATAGTCCATTCAGAGGATTTCTAGTTTCAAAAAAGGGCTTTCTGGAAAGGGGATAAAATTAGGGGAAAATGCTCTACTCTCTTGCCTTAAATTCGGACGGGGCTGATTTGTTCGCACTGAAAACCGATCGGGGTTTGTAATTTTTCCAATTTTTCCATCAATTTGTTCACCACCACCGCATCACCGTCGAGCGGGTTCACCGGGCAAATATTGCGAAACGGGCAGACAAAGGGGGGCTCCCGTCAGCGGGTCAGGATAAATCTGACAGGTTAAGTTAAAGACTTGTTGCACTAACGCCGCATTGACGATCGCTTTCGGTTCTCCCATGGCTACAACCTGTCCATCTTTGAGGGCAATTAAACAATCGGCATAGCGACAGGCTTGGTTGAGGTCGTGCAGGACCATCACGATCGTTCTCTCCTGTTGCCGATTTAAGGCATAGAGCAAATCGAGAATTTCAACTTGATGGGCAATATCGAGAAAAGTTGTCGGTTCATCCAAGAGTAACAGTTTAGGATTTTGAGCTAACAGGAGTGCAATCCAAGCCCGCTGGCGTTGTCCTCCGGATAAGGTTTCTAAGGTTCGATCGCTGAGATCCTTAAGATTGGTCATTTGTAAGGCTTGTTGTACCCAATCTTCGTCTGTTGTGCCCCAGGACTGCAACCAACTTTGGTGAGGATAACGCCCTTGTTTGACCAATTCTTTAACGGTTAAGCCTTCGGGGGCACTGGTATTTTGTAAGAGAATTCCTAGGGATTTCGCGATCGTTTTGGTGGAGTGTTCCGCTAAGGATTTACCCTCTAGATAAATTGCGCCCTGATCTGGATGCAATAACCGTGCGAGTCCCCGTAATAAGGTAGATTTGCCACAGCCATTTGCCCCCACGATCGCTGTAATTTTGCCGGGGGGAATAGCTAGGTTGAGGGCTTCAATAATAACGGCTTGAGGGTACCCCAGAGAGAGGTTATGGGTGGCTAGCATTTTGACAGACAGACCGTAAACGATCGCAGACAAACTCTCGATCGAGATAGGAGAAGAGAGAGCCCGCTTTAGGTCCCCGATCTTTTCCTAAGAAGGCAAGGTAAATGGCCTGGAAGGCAATGGGTTGTTTGAGATTGATTTCCTTAGTAATGGCAAACAAAGTGGTTTGTAAGGTTTCTGCATCCCAACCCTCTAGGGTATTTAAACGCTCCGAAACGATCGCTAAGTACTCCAATTGCTCTGGCGTTAAGCGCTCTACCTGGGACGGAATTTCATCTAGGTAAAGCACTAACTTCTCTTCTTCGTCTGCATAGGTATCCAGCCATTGTTGAGCGGTTTGCAAGCGCTGATCAATGACTTGCCAATCCCGATCGCTTAAAGGACTAGCAGTACGATTCACCACTTCTGAGCGAATGTCTAAGTGGGGAATTTGCAACAAAGAAATGAGGGTGGCAAAGTCAAAGGGTTGATAGGGCTGAATCTGTTCCCCGAGTTGGGCATAGAATAGGGGCATGAGTTCTTCCGATAACGCATTCGTATTGCCCTCCTGAAACTTTTGAATCAGGGTATCGTAATCCCGGAACAGCCGCGTAATCGTTTCATAATTGGGGGAGAAATTAATGACGGACTTGGGACGAGTCCGCAACATCAAAAAGCGTAATAACTCCGGTGGCAATAGAGAGGAAATTTCCTGTGCACTGGAACCCACCCCTTTAGACGAACTCATCTTAGTGCCATTCACTAAAATGAATTCGTAGGGAGAATGGAAAGGAGGTTCTTGGTGTAAAATTCGACGACAAAGCCCATTGGCCACATCCCGCGATCCGCCCTTTTGGGAATGGTCTTTCCCCGCCAACTCAATGCTAATTCCTAATAGTTTCCATTTCGCTACCCACTCCACCTTCCAGGGCAACTTCCCACGACCATCAAAGGGCGAAATCCAACCCGAATGACCGCACCCTTTGACCCAATCCACCCCATCCGGTTGACAGGTATAAAAGACTTCTTTGCCGTTATAGTCAGAGACCGTCGTGGTGGCAATTTTGCCACAGTTTTCACAAATCACCTGGAAGGGATACCAATTTTCCGATCGTTGAGACTTGCTAACTTTGAGATAAACTTCTCGCACTAAATGGGCATTTTGGAGAAAGAGATCGATGGACTCATTTAACTGTCCCGATCGATATAAATCCCGTAAATAATAAATCTGCGGTTGAACCCCTAACGCTTCAAAAACCTCTAGGAATTCCCCCATAAAATACTTGGCATAATCACTCGCTGCCGATCGTCCTGCTTCCTGGGGGGAGGGCACATTACAGAGGGGATAGCCAAGGTAAGGGCTAAATTGGGCTGCATCGAGGTAATGGGGCACCGTATCCAGGGCATCGTAATCATCCACCCCATAGAGAAAACGGACGGGCTTCCCTGCCTGTTTGAGGGCGCGATAAATGACATCATGAATCACCACGCCCCGCAAAGAGCCGACATGGACTCTGCCGGAGGGAGTCTTAGAATCATTGACTACATGTTCACGATCGCTAGACTCTGCTGCAATTTGATCCGCCCAAAACATAATAAAACCTTAGGATAGAAGCCTACTCAACTCAGAAATTTAGCCGTTGTTGCTCATCAAGCTCGACTCGAGATTGCCGGAAGTGAGATTATACAATACTCTCACCCTTCCTCCTGCCCCCCTCGAAAATCCGAAACGGGCTTCCCTGGGAGCAAAAGAATTCGGTACCCTTTTAAGTGAATACCCCTTTGGTTTTCTACCATGAGCCAATCCCTCCCTCAAAAGTATCAGGAACTCAATTCAGTCGATCGTTTCATTGTGCAGATCCTGAGTGCCTTGTATAACCCAACCCAGCGCTTAGTGATCTACAAATGTTTCAATGCGGCCAGGCAACTGGGAAAACTACACCCCTGCACTCAAACTCAGATTGAGGATCGGATTAGAAAGTTACTCAATCTAGGGCTCTTGGTCATAGAATCAGGGGGAAAGCTGGGCTGTGAGGACACCTTAAGGGAGGTGGTTATCCGAGATGCGATCAAAACCGGCAACTTTCCTGCCATTGTGGAGGGGATTCAAACGACCCTGCTCCCGTTAGAAACCCGGGGAAGACCGGGGAATCTTTATCCTGAAGTTAACCTCATCCGAGACTTACGCATTGCTATCTATCAACAGGATCAAGAGTCTATCGATCGTCTTTTGGCCCATAGACCGGGCGGTCCCCGATTGGTCTCTGCTACAAAGTATTTCTACACCCAACTCTGTCAAATTCTCACCAATCCCTTTGACCTAGAGTGGTTTCAGGGGTTATCCCCCGAGTTTCAAGAGCGGGGACTGGAGGCGATGCTAGAGCACTCGGTGGAACATTGCCTCGCACCGGGTCAGGCGTTTGAGCTGTTGGAGGAACGGTTTGAACAGGGCAGTGTCTCGGAACGGTTGGGTTTAGTGTACCTAGAACAACTCTGGCTTCAGGGATACTTTGAAGAAGCGATCGCTAAATTGGATTTAGTACCTGCAGGTGCCCAAACCAAACGACGCTCTGCCTTTTTAGGAACCGCGGCTTTCCTCCGGGGACGGGCAGAAGAAGCCTTGGGGCATTACCGCGAAAGTCTCGCCACTGTTGGTAAGGATCAACATGAGATCATCCATTGGTTTGCCCGTTACCCCGGCAACCTCCTCTACTTTTTCGCAGCACTCAAAGAAGGGCAACCGAAAACCCTCAAAGAAGCTCAAAAGTATGCCGAATTACTGTGTGTAAACTCGAATATATGCGCGAGTGCCATGCCCCTGCTTTTGGGGGTGATCTATCAGCAGCAAGGTAATCCCACGAAACCGCCTGGGGGCGCGGATCGCTTCTACCCTTATCGGCTCAGCGGCCAGGGGGTTCCCGCCTTACTGCAAATGTGTTGCCTCTACTGGCTGAATATTCCCCAGCAAGACCCCAGGTTAATGTACCAGTTTGCCGAGCACTTTAAGACGGCGTCTCAGGCCGGCTATGGTTGGCTGGCGGGCGAAATTGCCGCCTTACTCTGTCGTTTAGGGGAGGAAGAAACCTTTGCTGAAATCGCGGAGGTTCTGCGTATCCCCAATACTACCCCCCTCAGCCAAACCATTCGCCATAAAGAAGCCTGGGAAGTGTCTCTGACCGCCTTAAGTCAACTGACCGCTAAGCCGACCCCAACCGAAACCGCTAATAGTTCCACTTATCGGATGATCTGGCGGATTGATCTCGCTTCCCCAAAGTCCTGGACGATCGCTCCCCTGGAGCAGAAGTTCACCAGTAAGGGAAGCTGGACGAAAGGAAAACCCATTGCCCTGAAACGCCTCAGCAGTGGGGATGCGTTCCAGAAGTTTCCCTATATGACAAATCACGATCGTCAGGTTGCTCAGTGTATTGAGATGGAGTATGAGCACAACTATCGTTATTACGGGGGGAAAACCTCCTACACCTTCAACCCGAACGCGATTCTGGCCCTCGTGGATCATCCCCATGTCTACTGGGAGGATAGTCCCAATGTTCGCGTTGAGGTGGTCAAAGGAGCCCCAGAACTCTTGGTGAAACAGGTTCAGAACACCAAACTGCACCTGGAATTAGTCCCCAATGTGTCTCGTTTGGAGGCGGATCAAAACCTCATGGTGGTCAAGGAAACCCCCACTCGTCTCAAGGTCATCCAAGTGCTCAGTGACCACAAGCGCATTGCGGAACTGTTAGGGAGTAATAACCGCTTGATTGTTCCTCTCGAAGCCAAGGAAAGTGTCTTAACGGCGATCGCTGCCTTATCTTCCCTGGTGACCGTTCAGTCCGATATTGGGGGCGGAGTAGCGGCGGAGGAAGTGCCCTCGGATGCCACACCTCGACTGCACCTGCTGCCGGCGGGAGAGGGGCTGAAGGTTTCTATCCTGGTGCATCCCTTTGCTGAAGGAGGGTCTTATTATCCACCGGGCAAGGGGGGCGCTACGGTGATTGCAGAGGTGGAGGGTAAACGACTCCAGACCCAACGCAATCTCAAGGAGGAAAAAAACCGAGCCAAGGCGATCGAAGCGGCCTGTGAAGTGCTCCAACAGCATCCACCCACCAAGGGCGAATGGCACATTGAAGATCCCGCCGACTGTTTGGAATTGTTGCTCCAATTGCAAAATCTGGGTGATGCGGTGCAAATTGAATGGCCCCAAGGGGAAAAATTCCGGGTTTCCCGCACCTTGAGCTTTGCGGACTTTAAGTTACAAATTAAGAGTCAGCAGGACTGGTTCACCGCCAGTGGTGAAGTGCAGGTGAGTGACAGTGAAGTGTTAGAACTGCAGCAACTCCTGAGCCTACTCGACACCTCCCCCGGTCGCTTTATCCAACTCTCCGATGGACAATTTTTAGCCCTGACGGATGAGTTCCGCAAGCGGTTACAAACCTTAGGTCGGCTCTCGGAATCCACCCGGAAAGGGCTGCGGGTCAGTCGCTTAGCGGCCCTCAGTTTGGAGGATGTTCTGGCGGATGTGGATCAACTCAAGGTGGATCAGGCTTGGCGGAACAACCTCAAGCGCATTAAAACCGCCCAGCAGATTACACCACAGGTTCCCGATACCTTACAGGCCACCCTGCGGGATTATCAAGTTGAGGGGTATCACTGGTTGTCCCGTTTAGCCCAATGGGGGGTGGGGGCCTGTCTGGCGGATGATATGGGCTTGGGTAAAACGATTCAGGTGTTGACGGTGATTCTCAGTCGGGCTGAGGATGGTCCTACCTTAGTGATTGCCCCTACCTCTGTGGGTATGAACTGGATCAGTGAAAGTGAACGCTTTGCCCCTCACTTAAACGTTAAACCCTTTGGCAGTGGCGATCGTCAAAAAATGCTCGATGAAACGGGCCCCCGGGATCTCGTGGTCTGTAGTTATGGGCTGCTGCAACAGGATGATGTGGCGGAAAAACTGGCTAAAGTGCAGTGGAACACGATCGTTTTAGATGAAGCCCAGGCGATTAAAAATGCGGCCACGAAACGATCGCAGGCGGCCATGGCCCTAATGGGTAACTTTAAAATCCTTACCACCGGCACCCCCATTGAAAATCACCTAGGGGAACTCTGGAACCTCTTCCGCTTTATTAATCCTGGACTGCTGGGCTCCTTAGAAAGCTTTAACCAACGCTTTGCCTACGCCATTGAGCGGGATCAGGATGCCGTGGCTCGGGATGCCCTGCGGCGCTTAATTCAGCCCTTCATTTTGCGCCGCACGAAGGATCAAGTCCTGAAGGAACTGCCCTCCCGCACTGAAATTACCCTCCAGGTAGAACTCAGTGCTGAGGAGAAGATCTTTTATGAAGCCCTGCGGCGGGAGTCTCTGGAGAAGTTAGCCAACAGTGATGCTCATGCTGGAGCGAAACACCTCCAGGTCTTAGCCGAAATTATGCGGTTGCGCCGCGCCTGCTGTAACCCCCGTCTAGTCCGTCCTGAACTGTCCCTCCCCAGTGCCAAGTTAGAGCAGTTTAGTGAAGTGCTGCAGGAACTCCTGGAGAGTGGCCATAAAGCATTAGTCTTTAGTCAGTTTGTCGATCACCTCACGATTCTGCGGGAGTATTTAGAAGCGCAGCAGATTGCCTACCAGTATTTGGATGGGAGTACCCCCAGTAAACAGCGCAAACAACGAGTTGATGCCTTCCAAAATGGGGAAGGGGATGTCTTTTTAATCAGTCTCAAGGCGGGAGGAACGGGGCTGAATCTCACCGCTGCGGATTATGTGATTCACATGGATCCCTGGTGGAATCCGGCGGTGGAAGATCAAGCCAGCGATCGGGCTCACCGGATTGGGCAGCAACGGCCCGTGACCATTTACCGCTTAGTCGCCCAGGGGACGATCGAAGAGAAAATTGTGGCCCTTCACCAAACCAAACGGGACTTGGCGGATAGTTTACTGGAAGGGGCGGATATGAGTGGCAAGATCTCCACAGAGGAATTACTGGCGTTACTGAGTCAAGGGTGAGTCTCTTGGGATTTTGGGGAAGCTCCCGAGGTTACGCCCCACCAGGCAATGCCATAGGCTTGCTCTGGGCTATGTACCTGCTGCTGATACACCACCCGTAGTTTATAGCGACCTGTCCTGGGGATTTTATAGAACAGATGTTCGATGCTGTCCACCGTACTGACGGAGGAGCCGATACTGTCTTTAAGCTGAGTGGCTTCTGCGGGCATCAGGTACAGATCTAAGTTATTCAGTCCCCGATCGCTAAAGGATTCTCCGATGTCATATTCGCCATTGCCATTGCCATCGTTGAGATCCACCCAGCGATCCCAACTGAGGCTCACGGAGAGAAAGGTGTCCGCTAGCACTGGATCGGCAAAAACATAGTCCTGAAACTTCTCCGTCGCCTCAATGCTGGTGTAGTTCCAGCCCAGGGGGGGAATGGCTTGTCCTAGGGGATATTGCCCCGCACTAAAGAGTTGATAACTGCGTAGGGCGTTCACTTGTCCTGCACCCATTTGCAAATCCAGAGGCATGAGGGGATTGCGGTACGCTTCGGATTCTAGCCAGGTCTCTCCCCGCTGGTTGATGATATTGCGGCTCATGCCGAGGGCCCGTCCATCCCCCGGATCGGCGATTTTATCCGCCGCATTAATCAGGATGACCTTCATCACTTCGTGGCGGCGACTGGCAAAACTCCAGAGGGGATCGATCGTTTCCCGCGCTTGCTGTAAGCGTCGTTCAGCGTATTCCTGCAGCAGGGCAACCAGCCCCGTCACATGGGGAGCCGCAAAACTGGTTCCACTGGCGATCGTGGTGGTGCCGTCGGGATTCAGGAGTTCAAGCTGACTGCCGGGGGCCACTAAAGAAATCGATCGACGATCGGCCAGGTTCCGTTCCCGCCCCACCCGGCTTTTAGCAATACCGGCGAGTTCATTACCCAGGTTGGCAAAATCTACCTTACGAAAGAGCCCATCCTCCCGACGACTAAAGGCAACATTTAAGCCATTAAAGTTATCCGTGGGGATGGGAATGCCCCCTTCCCCTTGATTGCCCGCAATCACATAGGTGACATCATGCACCCGCGCCGACCAATCCACACAGAGCGTCAGCAGTGCTTGACCATCCAGACGGGCATTGGGCCGGGGATCCTGTTGTAGAGACTCCCCAAAGCTGAAATTGATGGCCCGCACCGCTTCGCCATTTTGCAGAGCAATAAAATTTGTGGATCGACATTCTTCGGGCTGGCCACTGCGACCGAGGGGATTGACCGCACTGGCATATAGTTTGGCTCTAGGGGCAACGCCGGGCAATGCTTTGTCACGGCTAATCATGATTCCCGCCACATTATGGGAATGCTCTTCCACTTGATCGTTCGGGGTAGCCAGTTGATCTTGATTGAACACACGGGTTGGCATCATCACCCGATTTCGGGGGGCAATTTTATCGAAGCCCACCAGCCCTGGCCGACCAATTTCAACTTGTCCAATGCCAATCTTGTAACCGGATAAATTGTAGGGTGCTTGTTGTAGGGGTAAGGCATTAATGCCATCCACTCCGACGGAAGCCCCCTCACCCAGAGTCGTTTGAGCGGCACTGGGAACAGTCCAAAATTGCGTCGCAAGGATGCCCAAACTAATCATTGCGCTCCGCACACCGCCGCAAGCAAGGACTGAGTACCACAGGGGACGCTTACGGGAGTGGGCAAAGCGCGATCGTTTAGCTGGGGGCGAGCAATGACACACTCGGCGGATTCCTTCTCTTTACTGGTAATTTACAATGCGGGCAAATCCTTCCGGGTCAAGACTTGCGCCACCCACTAACGCCCCATCAATTTCTGGCTGGGCCATAATTTCGTCAATGTTATTCGGTTTGACTGACCCCCCATACTGAATCGTAACGTTAGGGTTTGTCAGCTTGCTGCGAATCAGCCCAATCACCCGATTGGCTTCCCCTGCTTCACAGGTATCTCCTGTACCGATCGCCCAAATGGGTTCGTAGGCAATGACTAAGTTTTGCTGATCCACATCGAGTAAATCGAGTTCAAGCTGCTTAATAATGACAGACTCGGTTTTGCCTAAATCGCGCTGTTGCTTGGTTTCACCAACACAGAGGATGGGCTTGAGTCCTGCTTGCTGAGCGGCTTTTAAGCGAAGATTAACGGTTTCATCCGTTTCCCCAAAGAACTGGCGACGTTCACTGTGGCCAATGATGACATAGCGAACGCCTAACTCGAGCAACATCTCCGTTGCAATTTCTCCGGTGTAGGCACCGCTGGGTTCCCAGTGGACATTTTGGGCTCCTATCCGAACCCGATTCCCATGTAAATTTCGGGACAGGGCAGACAGTGCGGTAAAGGGAACACACAATACAACTTCACGTTCTTCCGAAGTTTCCACTAAGCAGGGTAAGAAGTCCTTCAGAAATTCCAGGGCTTCTGCCTGGGTTTTGAACATTTTCCAGTTGCCAGCAATAACGATTTTTCGCACAGAACGTTCTACTTAGGTACAGGTTACAGGTAATAGGGTACAGGTTTTAGGGTACAGGGGATAGGGCAGTTTTGAGTTTT
>JBMTZC010000072.1:0-14391 GCA_049455215.1 Prochlorotrichaceae cyanobacterium | reverse complement strand
GGCTAACTCATTGCGAGGTCCCCAGGAACCCGCTGCCACATTTAAAACCTCGATCGCTTCTGGAGAGGCTGTCGCAACCTTCTGCTCTAGATTGGACTGCACTAAGGCCGTCAAAGTCTGGGCTTGATCCGTCCAAACCATACCATTGACCAGGGAATCCCCCAGCATCAGAATCCGCAGCGTCTCCGCCGATCGGGTTGGCGAGAGGGGAGCATTGCGCATGGAAAACTGATTAATCTGAATCCGATTGCCAAAGCGACGCAGCTTTTGATTGGGTGCAACCCGATACCCCGTATGGGGATCCGCACGATACAGGAGGGGGCGACCCAGCCCAAAGACCTGTTGAAGCAAAAACTCACTCCCCAAGAGGACAGCGATCGTACCGAGAGCAAGAAAAGTCATAGGCCGTTTCATTTCAGGGCAAGGGGAAGGATTCTTATCCCGATTAAGATAATCCCGATCGAGGGGGTATTCAGAGGAGATCACCGTAAACTGCCCTTAGGCATCTCACTCAGCCACCGTAAAGGATCCATCTAGGCAGGCACTCCATTATCCCCCAAGCTGTGGACAGTCTCTCTATGAGGTGTGCCCAGATCAAAAAAGGCAGTGACTCTATGCCACTGCCTTCACTAAAATTTAAGGCTCGATCGCCCTGTCAAATTAGTGTCTTAAGAGCGTCTTAAGCGATCGCTGCCATTTTAACTTCGCTATTGTTCAGTAAGTCTTGCAGTTCCTCTGCATCTACGGTTTCCCGCTCGACTAACATTTGAGCAAGTTTATCCAGCACCGATCGGTTCGTCACCAGCACATCTTTGGCACGACGATAGGCCACGTCTACAAGTTGACGCACTTCATCATCGATCGTAGCGGCGGTTTCTTCCGAGAAGTCCCGCTCTGCGGAAATTTCTCGACCGAGGAACATATTGCCCTGCTGACGACCCAGGGCAACGGGCCCCAGTTTTTCGCTCATGCCAAAACGAGTAATCATCTGGCGGGCAACCCGAGCGACTTGTTGCAGGTCATTCGAGGCTCCGGTGGTGACTTCTTCCTCACCAAAGACGATTTCCTCTGCTAAGCGGCCTCCCAAGGCGACGGCCATTTGGTTATGCAAATAGGCACGGGAATAAAGCCCCGACTCCATCCGCTCTTCACTGGGGGTAAACCAGGTTAACCCCCCGGCTCGACCCCGAGGAATAATGCTGATTTTCTGGACGGGATCGTAATCGGGCATCAAGGCACCCACTAGGGCGTGACCCGCTTCATGGTAAGCCACCAGTTGCTTACGTTTTTCGCTCATGACCCGGTCTTTCTTCTCGGGGCCAGCCAAGACGCGATCGATGGCATCATTCACCTCATCCATGGAAATTTCCGTGAGGTTCCGACGAGCAGCTAAAATGGCGGCCTCGTTCAGTAAGTTGGAAAGATCCGCACCGGTAAAGCCAGGAGTCCGACGGGCAATTTTTTCCAGGTCTACGTCAGGAGCCAGGGTTTTGCCACGGGCATGAACATTGAGGATTTCTAGACGACCGGCGTAGTCAGGACGATCGACCACTACTTGGCGATCGAAGCGACCGGGACGGAGGAGGGCAGCATCCAAGACATCAGGACGGTTGGTGGCGGCAATAATAATAATGCCGGTATTCCCTTCAAAGCCATCCATTTCCGTGAGTAACTGGTTGAGGGTTTGTTCCCGCTCATCGTTACCCCCGCCTAAGCCCGCGCCCCGCTGACGGCCAACGGCATCAATCTCATCGATGAAAACAATACAGGGGGCGTTCCCTTTGGCTTGTTCAAACAAGTCCCGCACCCGAGAGGCACCGACCCCCACAAACATTTCTACAAATTCGGAACCGGAGATGGAAAAGAAGGGCACACCCGCTTCCCCTGCCACCGCACGGGCCAGGAGGGTTTTACCCGTCCCCGGCGGGCCCACTAAGAGGACACCCTTGGGAATTTTGGCTCCTACCGCCGTAAAGCGATCGGCATTCTTGAGGAAGTCTACAACTTCCGTCAGTTCTAACTTGGCTTGATCAATCCCTGCTACATCCCCAAAGGTCACCTGGGTTTGAGGTTCCATTTGCACGCGGGCTTTGGACTTGCCAAAGTTCATGGCTTGGTTACCGGGCCCCCCTTGGGCGCGGCGTAGCAAGAAAAATAAACCGACTAAGAGTAAAAAGGGAATTAAAAAGCTGCTGAGGGCCCGCAATAGGACGTTATCGTTTCCTTGGGGACGTACAGAAATATCAACACTATGATCGGTGAGAATATTCAGCAGTTCCGGGTCATTGGGAAGATTGACTTCCACCTTACTGCCATCATTAGCCGTGACTAAGGCTTGAGTGCGATCGGGACTAATGCTCACTTTTGCGACCTGCCCCTGATCGACTTGTTGAATAAATTCACTGTAGCGCCAAGTTTGTAGCGTAGGCGCTTGGCGATCAAAAAAAGCTGTGCCTAAGGCGACCACCACGATCGCTAGCAGGATATAAAGCCCTGCATTTCTCCATCGTTTTTTCACCGGAGCTTGTCCTCCACGTTCTTGCGATTACGAATTGTTAATTTATATTAACGCAAATCTCAGAAATACGCTCTCAATAAATATTTGCCGCTTTGAATGACCCCGTTTGCCTGCACACCCTGGGTAGGATCCCACCCAACACAGGACGATCGAGGTCTGGATTCCCAGCCAACCGGGTCATAGCACATTTTCGCTAAATTTGCCCCAGACCTCAACGGAATCCCCTTTCCGTAAGATAATAGCTAAGATATATCCCCTAAATCTCCCGTAGTAAGGGGGATTTTCGAGCCAACCCACCCCTAACCCCTCCCTGGAGGGAACCCAGTCAACTCAAACTTCAAAACTATCCCCTAATCTCTAATCCCTATCTCCTCCTACCCATGTCTACCCCTCCCAGTCTTCAGGACGCTCCCTTTTCTCTAGCGGAAATTGCTGCAGAAGGCATTAAGCCCGATGAATATCAGATGATTGTCGATCGCTTAGGGCGACATCCCAACCGGGCAGAACTGGGAATGTTTGGGGTGATGTGGTCAGAGCATTGTTGTTATAAAAATTCCCGCCCGCTCTTGAAGCAGTTTCCCACCACAGGCGATCGGATTTTGGTGGGGCCGGGGGAAAATGCTGGGGTAATTGATGCGGGGGATGGTCTGCGGGTGGCCTTTAAGATTGAGTCCCATAACCATCCCTCTGCGATCGAACCGTTTCAGGGGGCGGCCACTGGGGTAGGGGGCATCCTCCGGGATATTTTTACGATGGGGGCGCGGCCCATTGCCATTCTCAATTCTCTGCGTTTTGGCAATCTGGAGAATGCGAAAACACGACGACTGGTTGCGGGGGTAGTGGAAGGGATCTCCCACTACGGAAACTGTTTAATTGAAAGTGAAACCTTGATTTGGAGGGATAAACAGGGGGTTCATGTCGATACGATTGGCAATTTTGCGAATCAGCATTTGCCAGAGGGTCACGATACCCATGAGTTAGACCAAGGCGATCGTCTTGAAGCCTTATCTTTCAACCCTAAGACGGGGAAAGCCTGTTGGCAACCGATTAAGCGTCTGTTTAAACGTGCCACTGAAACCTTGGTCACCTTGAAAACACCAATGGGACGGAAAATTACGATTACCCCTGATCATCCCACTTCTGTTGTGACTGACTACGGTTGGGAAACCAAAGCTGCACAGGACGTGCAAAAAGGCGATCGTCTACCGATTCTCTTAGATTTTCCCTATACAGACAATCCGGTTGAAACCATTGATTGCATACATATTCTACAAACCCAGCCAAACCAGCATCAGCAGGATGTTTTTGTGCAATTACCGAAGACCTGGCAACCCACGGAAGCCCTTAGAAAAGCACTCCTGAACCTTGAACCATCCGCCTGTAAGCGTCATCGTTATTTAAGCCAATGTTATTTCCCCTTAGGGCAGTTTTTGCAAGTGGAATCTCTGCTGAATTTAAAACGGGAGGACTTACACCTCTATAAACGTAGTGGTAAAGCCAACTACATGAAAGCGGTAATCCGTTGCGATGAAACTTTTGCGCGGCTCATTGGCTATTATCTCTCTGAGGGATGCGTAAGCCAAAATGGGAATACCTCCAAAATTATTTTTACCTTTGCGCCCCACGAAAGAGAATATTTGTCTGATGTTGAACAAGCCCTCAGGGATCTGGGTCTAAAACCCTGCATTGAAGAACGGGTATCCACCACAGTTGTTTATGCAACTTCTTGGCTGCTAGGGTGGCTCTTCAGTGAGGTGTGGCAATGTGGTCAAGGAGCCGCTAACAAAAAAATGCCGGACTTTGTTTTTCAATGGTACAAAATTCTCCAAAGAGAAGTTCTTAAGGGTCTAATTCGCGGTGATGGTTCCTTCTCCAATCAAAGTAAAGGGAATCACGCCAAAATTACCTATGCCACGACGAGCGATCGTCTTTTCCGTCAAGTGATTTTACTGCTGCAAGATCTCGGCATCGTCCCCTATACCTATTTGCGCCCGGCTCGGAGCGGAGAAATTCAAGGTCGAAATTATCAAGGTTTACCCCTTTGGCAATTAGAAATTTGTAATGTACATGATTTAACGATTCTACGCGGCATTTTCAGTGAGGAGCGCAACGCCCTACTGGATGAAGCGCTAGCTAAATATGAGGGCAACACTCATTCTTTCCCGCGTTATAAAGTTGACCAGAATATTGCCTCGATCGCTGTCAAAGCAATTGAGGTTCAGACGGTTGAACCGACCTTTGTTTACGATATAGAAGTGGAAAATACCCATTTGTTTGTCACCACATCTGGGTTCATTACCCATAACTGCGTTGGGGTGCCCACGGTGGGGGGCGAAGTCTACTTTGATCCTGCCTATGCGGAAAATCCCCTCGTCAATGCCATGGCGATCGGCTTGATGGAAACCCCGGAAATTGTCAAATCGGGGGCAGCGGGGATTGGCAATCCGGTGCTCTATGTGGGCTCCACGACGGGCCGCGATGGGATGGGGGGCGCTAGTTTTGCCAGTGCGGAGTTAAGTGATGAGTCCCTAGACGATCGGCCGGCGGTACAGGTGGGGGATCCCTTCTTAGAAAAATCCCTGATTGAAGCGTGTTTAGAAGCCTTTCAAACCGGTGCAGTGGTGGCGGCCCAGGATATGGGGGCGGCGGGGTTAACCTGTTCCACATCGGAAATGGCGGCGAAGGGTGGAGTGGGGATTGATCTCGATCTCGATCGGATTCCCGTGCGGGAGACGGGGATGGTTCCCTACGAATATTTGCTCTCAGAGTCTCAGGAGCGGATGTTGTTTGTGGCCCAAACAGGACGGGAGCAGGAGTTAATTGAAATCTTTGAACGCTGGGGACTTCATGCCGTAGTCGCAGGGGAAGTCATTGCCGAGCCGATCGTGCGGATTCGTTGGCAGGGCAACATTGCCGCAGAAATTCCCGCCAGCGCGTTAGCGGATAATACTCCCCTCTATCATCGCCAACTCCCGGATGAACCCCCGGCCTATGCTCAGACCGCATGGCAATGGACGCAGGAGGCTTTAGCCCCCTGTACGGTGCAGGGGATCGACCGGTTGGCTGGGAAGACCGCCAATGATTCTCATAAGGATGCGGCCACCTGGAAGGATGTTTTAATCGCCTTGTTAGACACCCCCTCGATCGCCTCTAAGCAATGGATTTATCGCCAATACGACCATCAAGTGCAAAACAATACCGTATTGATGCCAGGGGGCAGTGATGCAGCGGTAATTCGGCTACGGGATCAAATCCAGTTACCCAAGCCGGACTCCCTCTGGAAAGGGATTGCCGCCACCACAGACTGTAACCCCCGCTATGTGTACCTCAACCCCTACGAAGGGGCAAAGATGGCAGTGGCAGAAGCAGCCCGCAACCTGAGTTGCGTCGGAGCAGAGCCTTTGGCGGTTACGGATAACCTCAATTTTGGCAGTCCGGAAAAACCGACAGGATATTGGCAACTGGCAGAAGCCTGTCGGGGGATTTCCGAAGCCTGTCAGGAATTTGCAACCCCCGTCACCGGCGGAAATGTGTCCCTCTATAACGAAACCTTGGATAGTGCCGGTAATCCCCAGCCCATTTATCCCACTCCCGTAATCGGAATGGTGGGGCTGATCCCGGATATTCGTCGTGTTTGTGGTCAAGGCTGGCAAGCGATCGGGGATCTCATTTATCTTTTGGGAGAACCCCTAACTTCCCCGGCTCCCAGCATCAGTTTTGGCGGGTCAGAATACCTCGCTCAACTCCATAAAACCGTAGCGGGACAACCGCCGATCGTGGATTATCGCTTAGAAAAACAGGTACAGTCCGCCTGTCGTCAGGGCATTCGTCAAGGTTGGGTACGATCGGCCCATGATTGCGCCGAAGGGGGATTTGCCGTTGCCCTAGCGGAAGCCTGTTTAGCGGGGGACAGAGGCGCACTCCTCACCCTGCCAGCAATTCCCGCAGACCTTCGCTGGGATTGGGTCTTATTTGCGGAAGGAGGCGCTCGCATTGTAGTGTCTGTTTCCCGTCAAGATCAGCAAACCTGGGAAACCTTTTTACAAAGTGAATTAGCGGGATTCTGGAGTTGTGTGGGGAAAGTAGTCGCGGCTAAAAGTGGACTGACCTTGAATACAGCAACAGGGCAATCCCTTATAATCACGACCTTAGAAGAAATGAGCAATCGTTTTGAGGGGGCGATCGATCGGGCGATGGCTAGGCAATCTTAGTATTATTATCATGTTATAAGCATATTTTTTACCAGAGGTTAAGTTATGCCCGGAATGCGAAGAGCCGATCGCAGAAACTCAAATGATGATAATGCTCGTAAGTATCCTGTTTCCCGATCAGAAGAACCAGCATCTCCCAATGAGCTAAAACAATTATTGAGGACTGCTCGCTCTCAACGAGATGAGTTTCAATCTAAGCTACAAGCAACTAGCACTCAGCTTGTTCATACTCAAAATAGTTTTCAAACTTCACAATTGGAAATTTCTAAATGGAAAGATTGTGCAACAGAAACTCATAAACTCTATCTTGAAGAACAACAGAAGTTGCAAGAAACTAGCACTCAACTTGTTCACATTCAACATAGTTTTCAAACTTCACAATTGGAAATTTCTAAATGGAAAGATTGTGCAACAGAAACTCATAAACTCTATCTTGAAGAACAGCAAAAACACCAAGAATCTCTTTGTCTTTATCACCAAGAAAAGTCAAGAGTAACAGAGCTACTCTCAAAATATGAGGAAGCAGATGCTCAACGAATGAAGTATTTAACCTTATATAATGAAACTCAAACACAACTCAAATATGAAAGGCGTTCAAAAGCTAGCATTAAAGGCTGGGAAACTCGTCGCAAATCTGAAAACCAAAGGTTGAAGCAAGAAATTGCTGAAATGACTTTCTTGCTGCGTGAATCTTTAGAAAGAAAAGATGAAGCTGTCGGCAATCTTTATCTTTTGGCTGAGCGTATGGATAGAATTCAGCAATTAGTTGATTCAGTTGAGGAGGAATCATCTAGTAATCCAATAGGGTTACTGCAAAAGCTCAAACGTATCTGGAGTAGTATCAAAACTATTCTGGCTGAGTAATGGAGAATACCTATGAAACAAGGATCAACATCAATAAGTTCTACACAACATCCAGCAACATTAGGAGAAAGAATTCGCAAGATTGCCGATGAGCTTAGAGAAGAGACTAATCTACAAATTAAAGTAACTTCTCGCATATTAGGAGCATCTGCAAAAATTTCTGAAAATTATGAGCGTTTGATTGATGAAGTGGTTGATATGGTTGAAGAAGATTTAAATCAAGAAACAGATATCTATACAACTGATGTTTACACTGTTGAGACTCTTAAAAAAGAGTTTAAAACATTGGAAAAAGCTAAAAAATATTTTGGATTGAAAGCTAGTAGCTGGGTATCCCTTGTCAAGAAGCTCAATACATCACCTCATAAGGAGATTATACCTTCTGAAACGCCTAAAGTATCTGTCATAGATCGTCTTGATATAATTGAGAAGGATATTCAAGCTTTACGTATAGAAACAAGTCAAGTATTGGCTTTACTGCGACAACTAATATTAGACGAATGACGTTTTTTTTCAACCTCTATCTGTACGCACCCGTTCCTTCATTAAATGAATTTTTAATGAATCCGTGCGTTACGCTAACGCTAACACACCCTACGGTTGATGAATTTAATTCTCCACTCTTTAAAACAGATTCGGTGATGAAGAAATGATAAAAAACGATCGTTTGGATAGAGGAAATTGGGGAGAACGATCGTTTCAAATTCTTTTCAACTTCGTAAGACCTTTTTTTCAGCATCCTACACTATAACGATTCCGAAATCTGCAAAGGAGAAGGAGGGCGATCGCTACTCCAGGCCCACCAAACCGTGCCACAGGAACATTGATAGAATTCTTGCCACTTCCGATGGTAATCCTCGTGATACACCGGAGCACGGCGATTGATCCAGGCCGCATTCGCCTCTAAAGAACTCTGATGACAGCTTGGGCAACAAAACTCAAAGGCATGAACTGCTTGATCAGTCCAGGAGGGAGGGGTAGGGCTAAAGGCTTGCATATTGCCGTCCTTAAGAGTGTCACAAGTGTTGTGAGAAGGAGCGTGGCAAATGCCATGATGGTCTGAGTTCTTTCCTTCGGTAGCCTCGGCCATGCCGGATCGCTTCTCCTCCTATGAGTTTACCAGACGATCGCTTGCTTCATTTTACACTCCGGGTTCGGGGCAACCATCCCCAATTACTCGCGGGGTTAGAGGATTGGCTGCAACGGGGGCTCATTAGTGAATCCCAGGTGCAGCAATGGTGTGAAATTAATCTCAGTAGTCGCTTACCGAATCGGCAACCCGTGGCGCTGCCCGCCCAAGGGGAAGGGGCGATCGGCTCTGATACCGTTCCCTCAGTGCGTCAATACGATCCAGAGGATGATTTTCTACCGGAACCACTGCCGGGGTCGAGGCCGGAATGGGGGACAGAATACGTTAATCCCCCCATCTCATCACCCGTTCCCCGTCCAGCAAAGGGCATCAGCCGTCTCATTCAAGGACTCGCAGAGGAAATTAGCCTGCGCTGGTTGTTGTTCCTCGGGGTGTTTCTGGTCATTGTGTCATCCGGAGTGCTGGCGGCCAGTCAATGGAACCGCTTTAGCCCTTGGGCGCAATATCTGGTGCTGCTGGCCTATACCCTCGCCTTTTTTGGGGTTAGTCAAGTTTGTCAAAAACGATCGCCGTTACGGCTCACAACCCAAACCCTGCAATGTGTCAGTTTACTGCTGGTTCCCGTCAATTTCTGGGCGATGGACGGTTTAAGCCTCTGGCACAGTGGCATGGGCTGGCTAACCTTGCTGTTTTCAGTGCCCCTACTCTTTGGCGTAACGCAACGGCTCACCCATGCTTCTCCACCAAAAGCCTTCAGCACAACCTATCGCCCTGTAGAGCCAGGGGAGCAGACCCAGTCTTTCTGGGGCTTTGCGGTTTTAAGTGTGTTGCAATGGGGCTGGGGAGTTCCAGGCTGGCCCTTTATTGCCGTCTATGGTGGAGTGTTTGCCACTCCCCTCAGTCACTGGCTGCCCAGTCAACTGGCTGCAAGGCGAAATCCTCCGTCAAGAAACACTTCGTCAGAGTCTACGGCAGATCCGACAGCAACTAACAGCTTGCCTCAAAACACAACAGCGATCTTAGCGCCAGAAGATCCCCCAGAAGCAACACTGTATCCCCTACAGGGGTTAGGGCATTGGACGATCTGGTATGGTCTGGCCATTTTAGTGTTACGGGCCATTTTTGTAGCCGGGGTGGATCTGCCCCAACTGGGCTTGGCGATCGCCCTGGCGGGGTGGTTTGTCACTCGTCCTCGTCCGACGGTTCCCTTACCCCGACTAGCAGAGCTTTTAGGCATTGCACTGATCTTAGCGGGCTGGGGTGTAACCTTGGCAACGCTACCGTTACAAACGATCGCGATTAGTATTATTGCACTAGTCTTTTGGGGGCAGCGCTTACAACGGCAGTGGCGACGACAGGATTGGCTCACCCTCGTGACGATCGCTTTGCAACTGGGGTATCAACTCTGGCGCATCGTTCCCGTCGCCGTTCAAACGGCGATCGTTGCCTGGGGAACCCGGATCACCCAAGCCCAGGACTACCCCCTCAGCTTACTAAGCTTGGCCGGATTTTTCTACGTGTTTGGGCTGATTATTGCGGCTCAGTGGTTTCTAGTGCGTCGCAAGGATGACCTGGTGCGCCTTACGGATGGATTAACGATCGGCTTGACATCCATCTTACTGACCCTGAGCTTAGTGACCCGACCGCTGAGTACCCTCTGTTTTGGCCTCGCCACGATCGCTTCCGGTTTGACCCTGTTGCGTCCTAGCCGCTCCAGTCAAGAGTCTGCCGGTCATCCTTTTGGGGTTTATCTCACCCATGCCTTAGCCCTCGTAACCTTACTGTTTGGCATGGCTTGGCTTAATCCAGACTGGAGCCTGCTGGGTTGGGCACGGTTCACTTTGGGGTTAGCCCTCCTGCACTGGAGTATGGGACTATTGACCCCTCGGCGGGGCAGTCGCTTCTGGCACGGGCAACGCAGTAGTTTAGGGTGGGCGAGTCTCTTTTCCTTAGGCAGTTATGGGCTCTTTTTACTGCCCACCCTCACGCAACAAATTTCTCCCTATCACTCCTTACTTTGGGGCAGTATTCCCCTGACCCTGACGGGATTAGAGGGCTGGCACCGTTCAAAAGGTGGAAAGTACGATCGCCATCTTGCGGTATCCCTGAGTGTCTTGTCCCTGTGTCTACTGCAGGGTCTGACGATCGGTTTTTTACCCACTCGACAGTTAGGGTTGCTGTTTGCCCTGGTCAATCTACTGATTAACAGTTGGTTAGTTCCCCGTACCGGTTTAGCTGCACTGACCTTAGGCTTTGCGTTCCTCAGTAGTACCGTCGCCCTTTCCACCTCTGTCCAAGAAGGGGAATGGCTCATTTACTGGGCCGTGGTGTTGAATGGTCTCTGGGGCATCGATCGGGTTGTCCTCTGGTTTTCGAGGCGATCGTTTCAAGCTACTGTGGGCAGGCAAGGCATAGCGGGAACAGACCTTGCCAATTCCTTACCCACGCCCTTACCCCCCTCATTCAAACCCTTTACCCAAGCCTATCATCGGGCCTTGCAGGGCTGGGGCAGAACGATCGGGATTGTCCTGGGAGCGATCTTCACCCTCACTGCCCTGATCGCAGGCTGGAGCTTCAGTTCCGGAGCAACGGTTCCCGTGGTCTTACTCTGGGCAGTCGGCTTTTTTGGCATAGCCTTACTCCAGCGGAGTTATCCCTGGCGCACGAACAGTGACCTTTACACCCTCGCCTGGGGAGTGGAACTCCTACTCGTGCATGGGCTCAGCTACGCTCACGGGAGGTGGGCTACTCCCTACCTCAACCATGCTTTACTATGGGCGCACTTGGGTCTTGGACTGGGTACTCAACTCCTGGGGTATCACCTGGCCCGCCAGCATTCCCCTCACCGCTCTCTCACGAGCTTAAAAGTGATTCCCCTCCTCTGGGCGGGTTTAGCGGGCATCAGCCGTTTGGGACTGTTTACCCCTTGGACTGGGGTCATTACCCTCGGCATGAGTTGGATTGCCCTTCAAGTCGGTCGGTCTGCGGAGCCGCAGGAGCACGCCACTGAGTTAACCTGGCAGGTCTGGACACCCCTAGGGCTGGGGGGATTGACCTTAGGGTTGGCTGAATTGATTGCGTTTCCCCTGCGCCAAGATCTCCAGACTTTATGGTTAGCGTGGGCTGGTTTGGGCGGTGGACTAGCCCTACTCTATCGCTACGGGGCCGTGCCCGTCTTGGGCCGTTACCTGAGACTTTCGGGGAGGCACTTACGGCAGATTGCTCACTTTCACTGGGGCAGCAGTAGCAGTTTATTAATGCTTGTGTGGCTAAAAGCGCTCTATAGTCCTACCCCCACGATTGCCGCAGTAATCCCCTTTAGTGTTGGCATTTTGCTCCTGGGCTATGCCTTGGCTCAAGCTCGGTACAACTCCCAGCAAGAGGCGGCGGTAATGTGGACTTACGGCGGTTACTTACACCTCAGTGGGCTCTGCCTCTATGCCTGGACGATCGCTCCCGAGGTTTGGCAGCAGGGCTTTCGGGAATGGGGATTAGCGATCGTCACGCCCTTGTGTTTGGTCTTCTATCTGGCCCCCTGGCAGCGCTGGGGCTGGGTTGCCGCTCCCTGGCAACAGGTGGGGATTGGCCTACCGCTGCTCTTAGCGATCGTCACGGTGGGAACGGCGACCTCTGGCAGTTGGTTCATTGTGGCCATCGGCTATGGCGTGCTCAGCTACCGCACCCAACAAGGACGGTTATCCTATTTAGCCCTGCTCTTTTTAGATGCCACGATCTGGCGCTGGTGTATTGAAAACGATCGATCGGGCTGGTTGTGGTATAGCATTCCCCTGGCTCTATCTCTCCTCTGGGTCACAACGATCGATCCTCAACTCCAAGAACCCGATAACCGGGAAACCCGCCACAACCTGAGGCTCCTCGCCACCACTCTGATTTGCGCTGTCCCCCTGTTACCGGATCAAGGCAATCCCCTCCTCATTGTGGGCTTGAGCTTACTGAGCATTTTTGCAGGATTACTGCTGCGCGTCCGCGCATTTTTATACATCGGAACCGCCACATTCCTGGGGTATAGCTTTTACCAACTGATCATTTTAGTGACCCAACAATCCCTGCTCAAGTGGGCGATCGGCTTAGGGCTGGGTATTGTGATGATCTGGATTGCCGCCACCTTTGAAACCCGCCGGGATCAGATTCGTAGCTTGCTCTATAACTGGGCCGATGCCCTAGCCGATTGGGACTAAATTCAAGATCAGCGCCGGTTCACCCGAGCTTCAAACCTTGACCATTGTGCTATCTGGTTTAGAATCGTTCCTTAACGTGATCACATCAAGATAGAAATGAACACTCCTCAGCATCTGGAAACTCGCTGCCTACATGCAGGTCAAACCCCTGACCCCACGACCCTGGCGCGTGCCGTCCCCCTTTATCGCACGAGTTCCTATGTTTTTCGGGATACGGAACATGCTGCCAATTTGTTTGGCTTAAAGGAGTTAGGCAATATCTACACCCGCTTGGGCAATCCCACCCAAGATGTTCTGGAGCAACGGGTTGCGGCTATGGAAGGTGGGGCAGCAGCCCTGGCCTTAGCCTCTGGCACCAGCGCCATTTTCTATAGTGTGATTAATCTCTGTCAGACGGGGGACGAAATCGTCTCTGCGAATAACCTGTATGGCGGCACCTACACGATGTTTAAGGACATCCTGCCTCAGTTTGGCATCCGCACTCGCTTCGTGGATCCCCGGCAACCGGACAACTTTGCAGCAGCGATTACAGCGCAGACCAAACTCGTGTTTTGTGAAACGATCGGTAATCCTGCTTTAGAAGTCACCGATTTAGAAGCGATCGCCCAAATTGCCCACGATCACGGTCTTCCCCTTATTGTGGATAGCACCTTTACCACCCCCTATCTGTTACGACCCATTGAACACGGTGCAGATATTGTGATCCATTCCCTGACCAAGTGGTTAGGGGGCCATGGGGCTGGCATTGGAGGGATTGTTGTGGATGCCGGGCGCTTCAACTGGCAATCGGATAAATTCCCCCTGATGACGGAGCCGGATGCCAGTTACCACGGATTAAGATTTGCTTACGATCTCGGCGATTTATCCGCGATCGCTTATTTAATGCGGATGCGTCTGGTGCCGTTGCGGAATTTGGGAGCCTGCATTTCGCCCGATAACGCCTGGCTCTTTTTACAAGGCATTGAAACCCTGCATTTGCGGATGCAACGTCACGCTGAAAATGCCCTGGCGGTGGCTCGTTTTCTCTCTCAGCATCCAGCGGTGGCCTGGGTACGCTATCCCGGTCTAGAAACGGATCCAGCGTTCCCCGTGGCTCAACGCTATCTGAAACAGGGATTTGGCGCGATGGTGGTCTTCGGCATCAAAGGCGGCGAAGCGGCTGGACAACAATTTATTGAAAAACTCACCCTCTTCTCTCACCTGGCCAATGTGGGAGATGCCAAAAGTCTAGCCATTCACCCTGCCACCACCACCCACTCCCAACTCTCAGCCACAGACCAGCAGGCGGGCGGCATTAGTCCTGAACTGGTTCGTCTGTCCATTGGGATTGAGCACATTGACGATATTGTCATGGATCTGGATCAAGCCCTGAAGAACACCTTGAGAACACCTTGAAGAACATAATGTGAAACCCTTTAACCGCCGCCGGTTGATCGGGCTTTTGTACATTAAAAATTTGGCTTTCCACTGAAAGCGAAAAAAATTAATGGAAGAGTGCGGCGCTCCGCG
>JBMTZC010000071.1:0-14498 GCA_049455215.1 Prochlorotrichaceae cyanobacterium | reverse complement strand
GGCCCATCATTTGCATGGGTGGGAATGTCCAGGGACGTATGGAGTAAGCATCCCCAGGCAAACCAGAAGATCCAGCGTTGCCAGGTGCCAATCTGATCCCGGAATGTCCAGGTCAAAGCGATCGTGATGATTAAGACTAGGGGAGAATGGGGAAAATTGTGGAGCGTAATCCAAAAGGGATTATTGAAAAAGAGATCATCAAAAACATAGTTAAAAATGCGTTCAAATTCCCACCCTTTGAAGTAATGGTAATAAATACCCGCCCCTAAACAGAGCAAATAGAGGGGAACATCCGGCGCAAACGAGCCAATCAGTAAGGGCTGGTGAAAAATTTCTAACTTCTTTTTCAGTACCTTGTCTAGCGCCGCAACCGTCAGAAAGTGGGTAGGAGTGTTCATGAACCAAGCCCAGGAATGAACTTACTGCTTAACAGTTTAATCGCTCGGGTTGCCACATCGGAGTAGCGAATTTCACCACAGAGAATTTTACCCATGCGGGCCCGAGCGCTGGGGCGCTTCACCCCAATTTGGTACCCGAAACCAGGCACCCGGTAAAATAAGCCCGCAATGCGTTGGGCCCACACCATATCACTGCCCCATTCGTCCTGCATCTGCTGACTATACTGAGCCAGGGCATTGTCCTCTCCCCCTAGGGCTGCATCGATCGCTTCGGCGGCCCGCAGTCCTGACAACATGGACGGGCGAATCCCTTCACCACTAAAGGGATCCACAACCCCCGCCGTTTCCCCCACTAAGACCGCTTGTTGGGTATGCAGAGGACGATTACTCTCCCACAGGCACACCGTTCCACTTTGTAGTTGTCCCTGCTCCGGATCGAGATCAAAGAAACGACTATACTCCTTGATTTTTTCCGCAAACTGCCGGGGTTCTCCCCCCACCATGGCCACGCCACAGAGGGTGCGCCCTGCGGCCTTGGGAAAATTCCACAAACAGACTCCCTTCATCAAACCAAACTCAAAATGGCTGAGGTGAGCCTGCTCTGGGGTCTGCTCCTGAGGAAGATCCAGAGAGAGGGTTGCATGGGCCTTTAAAGGCTTAAATCCTAACCAGCGGCTCATGGGGCCTTGTCCGCCATCTGCTGCCACCAGATATTTAGCTTGAAAGGTTTCCTGAGCGGTTTTCACCGTCCAACAGCCTGCAGATTTTTGAAATTCAATTCCGGTGACGGGGGTTTCGGTCTGAAAGGTTGCCCCCTGCTGCACCGCCTGTTCCATTACATACTGATCAAATGCGGCCCGATCGACCATCCACATCGGTTCCGGCGTATCAATAACCGCTTCCACCGGATCTTCAAATTTCCAGGTAAAGCGAATTTGATCTACTTTTTGGGAGACGATCGGGCTAAAGTCGAAGTCAAACCACTGGGCAATTTGGGGCGAGACCCCACCGCCACAGGATTTAGAGCGGGGAAAAGCGTCCTTTTCGAGAACCAACACCGATCGCCCCCGTTTACTGAGGTGATAGGCTGCTGATCCGCCACCAGGGCCAGCTCCGACTACGATACAATCCAGCATGATTCTCCCAATCGTAAATTTACTAGAAGCCCCGAACCCCCGCTAACTCCCCCGGCTAAGGGGGAGAACCGGAATGAGATAGGGATTATCGGGTAACGCCCTGAAGAGACTTATAATCCGGGAATGCTGAGACCACTGGTGAGTTCTTCCATCTTCGATCGCATTGTGCTGGTGGACTTTTCGTAAGCGTCCTTCATGGCGGTGGTAATCAAATCAGAAACCACATCCACCCCTTCACTAAGCACATCGGGGGAAATTTCTGAGCGGAGTGGACGCTGGTTACCATTCATGTAAACCTTGACTAAACCGCCCCCAGCTTGACCCTCGACTTCCATTTCTTCTAGTTCTTCCTGAAGTTGCTTGGCACCTTCCTGTACCTGCTGAGCCTTTTTGAAAGCGTCTGTCAACTCTTTCATTTTGCCCAGGTTAAATCCAAAGCCTTTGCCTGCCATAGTGATAAGTTCTGTTAAGGTTAACGGGATGATGGGTTGACGATGGTGAGCGATCGGGTCGAGCGGCATGGAACCTAATGCTAGGTCAGCCCGCTCAAAATCTCCCCTCTAGCCATCGTTACAGTGAAATGTGCAGAATCGTAAGTTCTACAAACAAATCTTCGTGCTTTACTGTAGCACTAGAGCTTGCCCTGAACTACGCCCTTGATGGTTTCGACAATTTGGGCCGGTTGAACGATCGTTAAGTTTTCCAGGGTTCCGTTATAGGGAGTGGGCACATCCTGGGAAGACAACCGAATCGGCGGGCCATCTAATTCGTCAAAAAAGCGCTCGCTAATGGAGGCAATCAGTTCAGCCCCAATTCCCCCGGTTTTCATACATTCTTCAACAATCACGACCCGATGGGTTTTACGAATAGATTCACCGATCGTTTCAAAGTCAAAGGGTTTTAAGGAAATCAGATCAATTACCTCTGGATCAAAGCCTTCTTTTTCCAGGGTTTTGACGGCCTGCATGACATGATGGCGCATCCGGGAATAGGTCAACACCGTCACCTCGGAGCCAGGGCGAACCATTTCTGCTTTATCTAAGGGCAAAATGTATTCTTCCTCAGGCAAATTTTCCTTGAGGTTGTAGAGCAACACATGCTCAAAAAAGAGCACCGGATTATCGTCCCGAATCGCCGCTTTGAGCAGTCCTTTGGCATTGTAGGAAGTGGAGCAAGCGACAATTTTTAAGCCCGGCACCGCATGAAAGTAAGCCTCCAAACGCTGGGAGTGTTCTGCCCCCAGTTGTCGCCCAACGCCCCCAGGACCCCGAATCACCATGGGAATTTTAAAGTTCCCGCCGGAGGTGTAGCGCAACATTCCCGCATTGTTGGCAATTTGGTTAAAGCCAGGAGCAAAAACCCCATGTTCATCCCTTCGATGATGGGGCGTAACCCCGTCATGGCCGCACCCACCGCCATACCACTAAAACTATTCTCCGCGATCGGCGTATCTAAAACCCGCAAATCGCCATACTTTTTATATAGATCCTTGGTGACCTTATAGGATCCACCATAATGGCCCACATCTTCCCCCATGACACATACGCTGGGATCACGAGCCATTTCCTCGTCTGTGGCTTCGCGCAGGGCATTGAACATGAAGGTTTCTGCCATGATGACCTCAAAAGTGATTCTTCCGATAGGTGTAAGGTCTGCATTGTACCCTGTTCTGAGCCGCACTGATCCCTCTGACGGGGACATCCCACTGAAAAATGAGTCAGGGAGGCTCTGCCGTTCCATCCTGTTGAGGCTGGGCACAATTCCTTGTGGTTTCCTGCCGTAAATCGGGGAATGAACCTGAGATGAGAAGAGGTCAAGGGCTTTTCATTAAGGACGTTACAGAGAGTTTGCTTGTGTGGCTCTCTTGTAGTTCGATGGAATCATGTCACGGAATGCCAAAAAGGAGAGCCGAATGGACGATTATCAACTGTTGATTGATCTGCATAAACGGGCTAACCGGCAGGGGCCCGGCGGAGAGACTGCATCAGCCTATTCTCCGCGATCGGCGTATCTAAAACCCGCAAATCGCCATACTTTTTATATAGATCCTTGGTGACCTTATAGGATCCACCATAATGGCCCACATCTTCCCCCATGACACATACGCTGGGATCACGAGCCATTTCCTCGTCTGTGGCTTCGCGCAGGGCATTGAACATGAAGGTTTCTGCCATGATGACCTCAAAAGTGATTCTTCCGATAGGTGTAAGGTCTGCATTGTACCCTGTTCTGAGCCGCACTGATCCCTCTGACGGGGACATCCCACTGAAAAATGAGTCAGGGAGGCTCTGCCGTTCCATCCTGTTGAGGCTGGGCACAATTCCTTGTGGTTTCCTGCCGTAAATCGGGGAATGAACCTGAGATGAGAAGAGGTCAAGGGCTTTTCATTAAGGACGTTACAGAGAGTTTGCTTGTGTGGCTCTCTTGTAGTTCGATGGAATCATGTCACGGAATGCCAAAAAGGAGAGCCGAATGGACGATTATCAACTGTTGATTGATCTGCATAAACGGGCTAACCGGCAGGGGCCCGGCGGAGAGACTGCATCAGCACAAGCCCTGAACTTGGCCGGGGTAAGCCGGGAAGTCCCCTTAAAAGTGGCTGATATTGGTTGTGGAACTGGGGCTTCCACTTTATTTCTGGCTCAGGGCTTAAACGCAGAGATTACTGCGGTGGATTTTCTGCCAGAGTTTCTTGAGGTACTGAAAGGTCGAGCCGAAAAGTTAGGACTCTCGGCAAAAATAAAACCCCTCTGCTGTTCCATGGAACAGTTGCCCTTTGAGGATGGAACCTATGATCTGATCTGGTCTGAAGGGGCTATCTACAATATGGGGTTTGCCCAAGGGGTAGCCGCTTGGAAGCGCTACCTGAAAAAGGGGGGCGTGTTAGTGGTCTCGGAGATTACCTGGACGACCTCTTCCCGCCCCGCAGAGATTGAGTCCCATTGGCAGCAGGAATATCCTGAGATCGATCTGGCTTCCGCTAAGATGGCGGTGCTGGAGCAGAATGGCTATACTCCCTGCGGTTATTTTGTTTTACCTGAAGCCTGTTGGCTGGATTACTATTACTATCCCCTACAGCATAGTTTTCAAGATTTTCTCGATCGCCAGGGCAATAGTGCGGAAGCCCAAGCCATTGTGGCAGCGGAACAGCAAGAGATTGAACTTTATCAAACCTATAAAAATTACTATAGTTACGGTGTTTATATTGCCAGAAAGGTAGAGGACTAAACCCGGTTACCGGGGATCGTCTAAGATAAGAAGAGATTGATCCCAGAGGAGATTTTTGTAATGGCTCAAGCAGTGTGGAATGGTGTAGTTTTAGCAGAAAGCGATCGCTGTGAAGTGGTGGATGGGAACCTTTATTTCCCCGCCGATAGTCTCAATATGGACTATTTTCAACCCAGTAGCCACCAAAGTGTTTGTGGCTGGAAAGGAACGGCGAGTTATTACACGATCGTTGTGGGGGATCAAAGCAATGCCAATGCTGCTTGGTATTATGCGGATCCGAAACCTGCTGCCGCTCAGATTAAGAACCATGTTGCTTTTTGGAAAGGCGTGACAGTCTCCCGTTAGGGGATTTTCAGCCTCTCTATTCCCCTTCCAGGAGGGGTGGCTAGGATTTACGGGATGACTTGCGGCGACGGCGCGATCGTTTCCACGCTGAGAGTAAACGATCCGCCACACTATGGCTCATGGCTCCAATTTCTAGTCCCAGAAAGAGAAAGAGTCCTTCCCTGGAGTGTTGCTGCAAAAAGCCAATACTGTGGGAGAGTAAGACCTGACTAGCATCCTGAAAGACCTGCCACCACTGCCCTCCAGCGATCGCCCCTGACCAGAGCAACAGCAACACCGCTCCGATCGCTAGAATGCACAGTCCGAGATAGAGGAGGCGCAGGGTTGTACCCACCAAAAAGCCGTGAGACCAGAAGGAACGATGGCGCACACTTTTTTGGTACGGCAGCCAAAGCCAGCGCAACCAGCCCCACCGCTTATAGGGGCGGGAATGAATATCTAAGTCTGGGCCGAGGAGTAATCCCCCCAGTAAATAGCCACTGCAAATAATTAAGGTTGTGCGACTACTGCCACTGGTCATTAAGGTTAAACCACCACAGAGCGGGAGTCCCCAGAGGGTGATACGATCGTGAATGCGCCCCGCAGGCATGATGACTATCCTTGTTCGTAACGAGTGTATGGCTGTAGTTCAAAGTTATTGAAGAATTTGCAGTAGTTCTTGTCAAGTCGTTGGTTTTTTGCAGTCCTGTAAATTGAGCATCCGGCTCTAGGGGTACCCATTAGTCTTGAACATCCCCATCGATCGGGGAGTAGCCAAGATAGCGCTCTAGCCTGAGATGGAAAATGAGGGCAGACAGTAACCAAGCCGCAGAGAGTAAGCCAAGCAACGTTGAGAAAAAAAATACTGACCAGGGACGACTGATCACCCGTACCGATTCAGCAGTCGGATGCTGCACAAACTCGTCAATTTTCCTTTCAATTTGGGTCATTGAGCCACTAGAGGTAAACCACAGACTCTCCTGCTGCAATCTCAGATAAACGGTTCGAGTCTTACCGCTCGATCGGTTCCGTTTTCCCTGAGTGATCTCGATGTAGGCTCCCTGCAGCGAAGTGACCGGGAATTGCCTGACAACTTGTTGATGGAACAAAATATAACGTGAGACGGTGCAGGAGTGAGTGGGGGCTCTCTGACAGCGTAGCTCACGGGTCTGGCCAAAGGAGACGAGCAAGATAATGGTGAGCAGGAGTGAACCCAGTCCCCACTTCAGGTGACCTTGAATCGTCTTTTCCCGAGAGCCGTAAAAATACACACTATCAGGAGTTTCATCCGGGTTATAGTCTCCTGGATTTTTCTGGATCATGACAGCATTTCCTGATTAAGAACGGTTGATGCTCAAAGAAGTGCCCCTAGGGATTCGGGCAATGTTTCTGCTAAATAACATCTTGCATGACCTTCAGACAAATAATCCTGAATGTTAATAAATTTATCGATCGATTGTTTCATGATCCTTATACAGCAATCCTAAATGGGTTGTGTGGTGTGCGCCCAAAGGGCGCCTACCACACCCCCCCCCCCCCCCCCCCCCCCACAACGATTTCAGCAGTCTAGTCCTTACAACTGATCTAGGAGTGCTGTATTTCTGAAAGGTGCTGTAACCTTCGCTGAGGACTTCATAAATGGCAATACAGGAAAATGATTGATCAGTTGACTTTAAATATCTTTTTCAAGACAACGTTATTCAGCCCAAATATTTTCACCTTATCTGATTTACCTTTTAACTGGGTTTCACCAAGATATTCAAAATATTTTTGAAAGTTGAGATTTAACCGAGTATAGCTACTTTCACTAATGATTAAAGGAACCTGTTGACTCTTGCACAAGGATTCCAGTCTGGATGCAATATTTACATTATCTCCAATGACCGTATAGTTTTTTCTGGACTGGCTACCAATATCTCCGATGATAATATCTCCAAAATTTATGCCGATCCCAATCTCTTCTATGACCGGTAGATTCATCCGTCTCAGTTCCTTCTTCATCTGATCTATCTTGTTCAGCATATCGATACCGCAAGCAACGGCATTTACGCAAGCGTTTGGTTTATCTTTGATACCAAATAACACCATAATGGCATCGCCGATGTATTTATCAATGACTCCGTTGTATTTAATGACTGATTCATCCCATTGGCTGAAATAATAGTTGAGCATTTTGGTGATTTCATCAGGTTGATGTCCCTCGCTGATAGTAGTAAAACTTCTGATATCGGAAAAAAGAATAGCGATCGTTTTTCTTTCTGAGTCACTGCCATTTACGGTTATAATTTTGTCCCTAATATCCTTATCGACGTATTTTCCGAATAGTTCATTAATTTTATCTTTCAGTTGAATAATTCTCATCCTGCCAATGGAAAGAGAAGTACTTAAGATTAACCCTCCTATGATGATGTATATATGGGCTGGATCTTTGAGAAACTCTGATAAACCATCTTGTAGATAAAAAATTTCAAGTCGTTCTAGATATTGACTTGGGGTAATAATTCCACTCTCAAGGAGTTTACTTAAGGACAACTTCAAATCAAAATAAAAGTAGATAAAGATAAATGTTGTTACATTGAGAGTCGTAACCAAAAATTCCAAGGTTAAATTCAGTTTTTTGGTCAATTTTTTAAGTTGTAAAGCCTGCAAAAAACCAGTAGCAAAAGAGAAAAACCAAAAGAAGATATGTCCAGTATTTAATAAAGAACCAGATCCTTCAGTCATCTCGATCATCGTATAGCAGAGGGGGGCAACCAAAGAGCCCAAGAATCGATATAAAGGTTTCTTCCCTAATTTGACCAGAATAACCGTTTGTATGATCAATATTAACAGTAGTAAGGTATGTCCAAAATTCGTAAAATATTTGAACTTATCATAAGTAAAATTCATTAATATATAAAAAAGAGCATATTGCCCCGAAAATAGCAGCAATTCGTCAAAAAATTTTCCAATAATGGTTTTAGATATCATATTATTTTTATGGTTAGGTTGATGAATTTGAACACTCATTTTTTGTGGGCATAACGATCGCTAGACGCTATATTTGATAGGGTTTTCAGGAATTTTTTCAAAGTCTTACATTCTGGGTATTGCGTCGGCTTTCCTCGACTCGATACAACCATTTTATAGATCATTCGATACTTGAAGCCCTGACCAGGAAACTCCCTCATCCGTTACAAAACCAGTGCCCTGCTGCTAGCAACGTTGATATCGCATTCCAGGAAGTTGTGTGACCAGGGCCATGAGTTCCAGTTGTAACAAAGCTCCAGAAACGATCGGGGCGGGTAGGTGGCTCTGTTCAACAATTAAATCTAAGGGCAGTGCCTCAAGGCTCAAAAGCCCTAAGACTTGGGCAAGCTGGGGATCGAGATCAGGCGGAGGGGCGATGACGCTGGGGGTGGTGGGATAATCGAGGGCAGGAAGGGCTCCGAGGAGTTCGAGTAAATGCTCTTCGTCGAGAATGGCATGGGCTCCTTGACTGAGCAGTTCTAAACACCCTCTCGATCGCGGATTATCCAGGGAGCCCGGCAAAATGTAGACATCCCGATTGAACTCATTGGCCAATTGAGCGGTAATTAAGGCACCGGATTTTCTGGGGGCTTCCATCACCAGAACAGCGCGACATAATCCAGCGATAATCCGGTTGCGTTGGGGAAAATGAACCCGATCGGGTTGGGTTCCCTTAGGGTATTCGCTTAAGATTAGACCGGTTTCGAGGATTTGTTGATAGAGACCTCGGTTGCGATGGGGATACACCACATCGACCCCAGTCCCCATGACGGCGATCGTCCGTCCTCCCCGTTCTAAGCAAGCGCGGTGGGCTTCGGTATCAATGCCATCAGCTAAACCAGAAACGATCGTAAAGCCCCGATCCACCAGAGCTGTAGTGATGCGACGAGTCCAGCGTCGTCCATAGTCTGAGGGATCCCGTGTCCCCACAATGCCGATGGCCGGAGCAATCCCCTGATTTTCCCAGGACTGTACTTCGCCTCGATAGTACAAGAGTGGAGGAAAGTTCGGGATTTCTAGGAGGAGTCGAGGATAATCGGGATCTGCAGGAGTCCAGAAGTGGGGGTTGTCTCGTTCGTGCTCTGCCAGCAGTTGTTCCGGGTGAAAACGCGATCGTTCCCGATCAATAATGGCTAAGCTATTGGGGCCAACTCCCTCCACCTGGGCCAATTCCAGGGGTAATGCCTGCCAGGCTCGTTCTAAACTGCCAAAGTGTTGCTGAAACCGCTGCAATAGGACTGGCCCCACCCGGGGAATGCGTGACCATGCCAACCAATATGCCCGTTCTGAACTCATCATCTCGGCTCCCTGTATCCTCAACTCCATAGGTCAATACCAAGATAAAGCGAGCATGTGCCCTATCGATAGGAACCCGCTCGGGGAAATTAAAGGCTACCCGGGCAAAATCACTGGAGTGCGGTGGAATAGTCCTGGAAAGTGTTAGGATTCAGCCGTGCTGTCTAGGGCGGGTCATCCATTCAGTCTAGAACCGTTACGGTATTGACAGGAGTTGCGCCCGTCCCTGGTTTACCGCTAGCACCTGACCGATTCCTCCCATGCTGATGTTATGAGTACTGTATCTCGTGTCCGCTTCTTGGCTGCTGTTGTGGGAATTTTCGGTATTGTGCCGACTCCAGTTTTAGCCCAGTCCTTATCTATTCCCCTGCCCCCCCTGAATCTGGCTCCCCCCTTTGCTCAAGTTTCAGCTACGCCCACAGAGCCGGTCTGTTTACCCAAAGCCGATTTAGAAGATCCAAAGCGGGAATCCGTGGCTTCAACGGCATCCCTCTCTCCTACGGCTCAACTTGCATCCCCTGCCCCCAGACAACCGACTTGGCGGGATTCCCTGCAACAGGGGGCAAACTGGATCGATCGCAGTCAAACCCAGCTTTTGGCATCGGTACAAACCTATGGCACGAAGGTTTTAGCCTACACCCAAGCCAGTGAGTGGCCCGCCCTCAACGATCGCGCTCAGACGGCGAAGGTGCCGGTGATGATGTACCACGATATTTTGCCGGAGAAAGAAGTCTTTTTTGATGTCACGATCGATGAACTCAGGGAACATTTTGAACTGATTAAAGAACTGGATTTAAATCCTATTTCTCTCGGGCAATTGGTGGATCATTTACACTTGGGTACAGCCCTTCCCCCGAAACCGATCGTTTTAACCTTTGATGATGGCTATGTAGGGCATTACAGTTCTGTCTATCCCTTACTGAAAGAATACGGTTATCCGGCAACGTTTTCGATTTTTACCGATAAAGTTGATGGCAAAATTGTCGGACGATCCACCGTAACCTGGGAACAACTTCAGGAAATGGCCCTCGATCCCCTCGTGACGATCGCTGCCCATAGTGTGACCCATCCGGCCAATTTGACCCTGTTGGAGCTTTCTCAGATCATGCAAGAGGTGGAGAACTCTAAACAACGGTTGGAGGAAAAGTTAGGCATTTCCATCGAATACTTTACCTATCCCGAGGGTCACTACAATGAAACTGTGGCCGCCGCCGTGGCCCAAGCAGGGTATCGGGCAGCGTTGACCATGGATGATTGGAACGAAGGCTATGCGGGGGATTCGGAAAGTCTATTGGCGATCGATCGCTTTGGCCAGTCCCGCCTCTGGGAAATTGCCCCCACCGCTTCAGGGGGAGTCCAACTGCCCCCCGTGCGCTTTGGCTTCGATTTTGAAAGTCCAGTGCAGTCCCCTCAATATGTCGAGATTGAGGAAGTTCCTTTGATTTTAATTACCGGCGGTCGTCCCATTACCATTCATGCCGATAGCCGTTATCAAGTGCAGGAAATTTTAGCCTCCTCAGAGGCGATCGCTGGGGTGGATGGTGCCTTTTTCTCCCTAGAATTTTTAGATTCCAATACCATCATTGGTCCTGTTGCCAGTCAATCAACCCGCAAGTTTATCCCCGGCAATCCAGGGGAAAATCCCCTCTTAAATGGTCGTCCCTTGGTCTTGCTGAATTCCTCTTCCGTCAAGTTCGTCCCCTTCGATGCAAGCCGCCACAATAGCCTGGCCGGGATTCGCCAAGAAATGGCTGATGTCACAGATGCTTTTGTTGGGGCCGCTTGGTTGGTGCGAGAGGGACAACCCCAACCCCCGGAAGCCTTCGGCAACCTCTTTGACTTTGATGCCGCCCGCGATCGAGCCTTTTGGGGCATCAATCGAGCCGGTCAACCGGTGGTGGGAGTATCCCGTGACATGGTGGATTCCGTTCTGCTGGGAGAACTGTTAGCCCAAGCCGGTTTTCGGGATGCGATTATGCTAGATTCCGGTGCCAGTGCCTCCCTGGCTTACCGAGGGGAATCCTTAATGGAATATATTCCCCGTCCCGTTCCCCATGTGGTGGGTCTAGTGCCTCCCCCTAGCCAAAAAGCGGCAGAGGCTGAAGTCAACCCCTGCTGGATGGCCAAGCTGGAGTAATTACAAGTTGGAGTAACGAGGGGCTTGATGACGCGCCCTAGCGAAACATGATGCTCACGGAACTTTCTTCGTGAATCCGCCAGATCGCTTCGCCAATCAGGTTCGCTACGGAGAGGGCCCGCATTTGGGGGAACCATTTATCCGGCGGCAGGGGAATGGTGTTGGTGATAATCACTTCCTCAAAAACCCCTTGAGAAAGGCGCTCAATGGCAGGGGGTGAAAAGACCGCATGGGTTGCACAGGCGTAAACTTCCTTGGCCCCTTCCTTGCGTAGAAGGCGGCCCCCTTCACAGATCGTGCCGGCTGTGTCAATCATGTCATCCACCAGAACAGCGGTTTTCCCTTTAACATCACCAATAATATTGAGAACTTCCGCAACATTGTGGGCCTGACGACGTTTATCAATAATCGCCAGGGGAGCATCATTGAGTTTTTTCGCAAAGGCCCGAGCCCGGGCCACCCCCCCCACATCCGGGGAGACCACCACCAAGTCCGAGAGGGGTTTAGTAAACAGGTAATCGAGGATAACGGGGGAACCGTAAACGTGGTCAAACGGAATATCAAAGTAACCTTGAATTTGGGCGGAATGTAAGTCCATGGCCAACACTCGATTTGCCCCGGCTTGGGTGATCAAGTTGGCCACCAACTTGGCCGTAATGGATTCTCGACCGGCAGTTTTACGATCGGCCCGAGCATAACCATAATAGGGAAGCACTGCGGTAATCTGTCGAGCAGAGGCACGACGGCAGGCATCGATCATGATTAACAATTCCATCAAGTTGTCATTCACGGGATGACAGGTGGGCTGCAGCAAATAAACATCACAGCCCCGAATAGACTCTTGAATCTGAATATACAACTCACCATCTGCAAATCGTTTGCGCACCATCGGCCCTAAGTCGATGCCTAGATAGCGAGCAACCTCTTCCGATAGGGATAGATTCGCTGAGCCCGCAAACAGGCGAAGCCGATGGTGATCAGAAACGGAGGAAAATGTAGATGGAAATGGTAAGGTCGCAGAGCGAATCACAGCCAACCCCTCGCTTTACTTTGAGGTAATCTTACCATTCAACCTTAACCCCTATCTTGATTCCTTAAGAATAGGTTATGAACTTCCTGGAAGAGCGGAAAATCCGGTTCCTCAAGCGTCCGTCAACCCTTATAATAAATCAGTAACAATTCTTTACGTTTTACTTTTGAGGTGTAATGACAGGCAAGGTCACCTCAAAGGTTCTCAGCGGGGAAGCAACTTCAGGTGATCCGGGGCTATAGTCCCAGATTGCCATTGATCTTGTGCCGCCTTGGCGGACTCCCCCGCACAGAAACATCAAAGGCTATCGTTTATCTCCTCCTCCATGAGTAATTTATCTTCAGCACGAAAACGTGCCCTCGTGACGGGAGCCACGAGTGGTATTGGTCGAGCCATTGCGCTGGCTTTTGCCCAACAGGCTTCCTTTGACTTGATTTTATTGGGTCGCTCTCCCCTTAAAATGGAAAAAGTGCTAGCGGAAGTTAGTGCTTTAGGGTGTGGCGTTACCGCCTATTCCTTGGATTTCTTAGCAGTGGATCAGATTCTGCCTAAACTTCAAACGATTGAGCAGGAAGTGGGATCCATTGATATTCTCGTGAATTGTGCGGGTATGGGGTATACCGGATCCATTGCTAGCATTACGCTTCAGGATTGGCAAACTCTACTGACGCTGAACTTAACCAGTGCGCTTCAATGTGTACAAGCCGTACTCCCCGGGATGCGCCAGCAAAAATCCGGCCACATTATTAATGTTGCCTCGATCGCTGCTCAGCAAGTGTTTCCGGATTGGGGGGCTTATTGTGTCAGTAAAGCGGCCCTCGCAACGTTATCGAAAGCGATCGCGGTGGAAGAGCGGGCCCATGGCATACGAGTCACAACAATTTATCCTGGAGCCGTCAATACGCCGATCTGGGATACCGATACGGTGAGTTCTACCTTCGATCGTAGTCAAATGTTAACCCCTGAAGTTGTGGCCCAGTCCATTCTTCAAGTGGCATTACTCCCCCCGGAAGCGATCGTTGAGGAATTGACTCTGATGCCCAGTGCTGGAGCATTGTAGGGATAGGGGTATGCCCCGTTAGAGTCTTGCACGGTCAGGTTTTGTTGGATTCTATCTTCAATTTTGAGTTCAGGCTTTTGGCCATTCTGCTCAGGCTTTTAGCCATTATTGTTTTATTTGGAAAGGACTTTCGGATTTATGGATACGACTCAAACGCAAACGCTAAATGGCATCACTACTTTAGCGAATGGACTGCCAGAGAAAGGTAAAAGCGTAACGGTGCTGCCCGATCGTACCTTCTCCAAAGGAACTGCAAAGGTGGAAGTCAGCCAGGAAGAAATGATGGATTCGGTGCGGACTATGCTTCTCGCGGTCGGGGAAGATCCCGATCGTGAAGGCTTACTGAAAACGCCCAAACGGGTAGCCGAAGCGATGCAATTTTTGACCAGTGGCTATCAGCAATCGCTGGAAGAATTGGTCAACGGAGCCATTTTTGACGAAGGACACAATGAAATGGTTCTGGTGCGGGACATTACCGTGTTCAGCCTTTGCGAACACCACATGTTGCCCTTTATGGGCAAGGTCCATGTGGCCTATATTCCCACCCAAAAAGTCGTGGGTCTCAGTAAACTAGCCCGCATTGTTGAAATGTATGCTCGCCGCCTCCAAGTTCAGGAACGGTTAACCCGTCAAATCGCAGAAGCGGTGCAGGAAATTTTGGATCCCCAAGGGGTTGCGGTGGTGATGGAAGCCACGCACATGTGTATGGTGATGCGAGGGGTGCAAAAACCAGGGTCTTGGACGGTCACCAGTGCCATGCTGGGGGTTTTTCAGGAAGATCAACGTACCCGCGATGAATTTCTTAGCTTAATTCGCCATCAACCCTCCTTTATGTTTTAGGGCTTTCCACTGAAAGCGAAAAATTTTAATGGCAGAGTGC
>JBMTZC010000070.1:0-14525 GCA_049455215.1 Prochlorotrichaceae cyanobacterium | reverse complement strand
AAGTGCTACGCAACATCGGCGCGATCGCCAGTAAAGCAAACACTTAACTACCCCGCCAGGCTACGCCTGCCACCCCTTCACAGAAGGGAATAAATTCCCCTCCACTGGAGGGGTGCCCGTAGGGCGGGGTGGTCACTTCTGGGCAACATTTAACTACCCCGTCAGGCTACGCCTGCCACCCCTTCACAGAAGGGGAATTTCCCCGCCACTAAATAGGGTCAGGCAAAGCGGAGATCGTAAACCAATAACTGATCAGGACTTGCAACGTCTCTTGCATCGCTTGAACACCCACCTGTTTCAAGACATAGCCATTGGCTCCATTGGCATAGCAACTTTCAATATCCTGCTGGTTGTGGGACGTGCTCAAAACAATGAGGGGAAGGGATTTCAGGTGAGGCACCTGGCGCACCTGTTTGATGATGTCCCGGCCATCGGTGCCCGGTAAGTTGAGATCCAGCAAGACCAGTTTGGGCCGTGCTCCTTCCAGGGTTTCAAAGTCTCCCTCTCGGAGGAGGTAATCCAGGGCTTCATCTCCATCTTCAAAGCGCAGCAGGTTGTAGAAGGTGTTTTCAAAAATGGCAAGTTTCTGCACCAATCGCCAAAAGGTGTAGAAGTCTTCGTTGCTGTCTTCAATCATCACTAGGAGCGGATGAATGACATCATCCCAGGGGGATTCGAGCAGTTTGAGCATTCAGCCGGTGCCTCCGTTGTTTCCATTATGTTTCTGAATGTTTCTGGCCTATTTCGGCGTGTTCTGCGACAGGATTAATCGGGCGAGTCCGCTCTGCTCTCGGCAGTGAGGGGCTTTTGACTGGGCAAGGTAAAGGAAAAGGTCGATCCCTCTCGATACACGGACTTGACCACGATCGTACCGCCGTGGCGTTCCACAATCTTTTTGACGATGGTTAACCCGGCCCCGGTGCCGCCGCTATATTTCTTAGGGGGATGTAAACGCTTAAAAATCCGAAAAATAGTGTCCAGGTGTTTCTCCCGAATGCCAATGCCATTGTCCTGTAGGGTTAGCGTTAGTAAATGGGGCTGTTCCGGTTGGGGTTCTTGCCAGTTGATTTCGACCCACTTTTCTGGGTTGTCGTTGTACTTAAAGGCATTGGAGATCAGGTTAGTAAAAATCTCCTCGATTAAAATACGATCGCCCCAAACCACGGGTAAATCTTGGGGGATGCGAATACTACACCCCTGCCACTCGGGGTTCATCGCAAAGATTTCCTGAATATCATGGACTAGATGGTTGAGATTGATCTGCTGCATCTGGATTTCTTGACGACCCAGGCGAGAAAATTTGAGCAGGGATTCGATTAACGACTCCATGCGTTTGGTGAGACGGGTTAAGGTGTTCAGCCGATCAACGCCATCTTCATCTAAGACATTGGCATAGTCCTCTAGGAGGAAGGTGGCATAGTTATGAATGCCCCGCAGAGGCTCTTTCAAATCATGGGAGGCAATATAGGCAAAGGCATCCAGTTCACTATTGCTCTGTTGTAGTTCCAGGTTAATGGAGGCTAATTCGTCTGCTTGGCGCAGGACAATATCCACAATGGTTTGGCGCACTTCCACTGCCCCCTGCACTTCGCAGGGTAACCAGGGTCTGGAGGTGTGGCGCACAATGTCTTGCCAGGCGGCAAAGGATGTCCGGGGGGTAATGGTGATCGTGCCATCCGCCTCGACCTGGTTGGGCTTCTCGGGATTTCCGGCCCAGGTGACGGTTTGCAGGCATTCGGGCCGAAACCAGAGAATGTATCGTTTTTGAATCTTAGAAATGGCGATGGCCAGCAGACCACTGGCCACCGGAGCATAGGATTCGGCCTCGGGATAAAGGCGCGGCAGCGAATCGGTCATAAAGAGATCCCGCACAAACTGCGGTTCCAGCCACTTCAAAAGAAGCTGTAACGCTCCTTCGTCCGGGGTTTGGCCGATGATGCGGATGTCATCAGCCTGGGTGACCACGGCTCCCTGGGCTCCCGCGAGGGCCAGCAGTTGATCGGGATCGGTGGTCAGGGTTTCAAAGAAGTCCGCACTGCGGCTGAGCCGTTCGAGAACATGACCCTGGAGATCCTTGAGCCGGAATTGGTAGTCCAGATTTTCGTTGGCTTCTTTGTTGGCCAGTTCCGTGGACATCAGTTGCCCAATAAATTCACAGACGGTGCGTATCGGGTAGGGCACAAATCGAGGACGATCGTGGTGGCACGCAATCAGCCCCCAGAGTTGACCATTTTGGATTAACGAGACTGACATGGAGGCCCCCACCCCCATATTTTTGAGATATTCGATATGCATTGGAGAGACCGATCGCAGGATGCTGTAGCGCATATCCAGGGGATCGGGGGCAGGCTGATGGGGACTGGCCAGCAGCGGGGCCGCAGCGTAATTGACATCGGGAATGAGCCTTAGCCAGCTCAGGGTATAGAGAAATTTGGCCTGTTTGGGAATATCAGAATCGGGATACCGGAGACCCAAAAACGCCTCTTGATGGGACGCTTTGGCCTCAGCGATGACTTCGCCCGCCCCCGATTTATCAAACCGATAAACCATGACCCGGTCAAACCCGGTGAGTTGTTTAACCTCCTGCACCACTACCCCACACAGGGCCTGCAACGAAGCGGCCTGTTGAATTTTCGTGAGGGTCTGTTTGACCCGATGGTAAAACTGAAAAAAATTGCCTCCCTGTCCGAGGGACTGCAGGTCTTTCCCTGGCGCGTCGGCATCCTCGCCTAGCTCTAACTCCACCACAATTTCTGCGCTTGGGGTTCGATGCACCACGGCACTAAAGGAGGCGGTGGATAATTCCGGCTTTAGGGTGACGGGTAAGGGATTGACCGCCTCAAAGTCCCGAACCAGACAGGCCCGAATGGTATCTACACTTTCTGGGGTAAAGAAGTGTGCTAAGGGCTGATCAAACCATTCTGCGGGGGGGATACCCGTGAGCGCTTCAGCATTTTGGCTCACTTGGCGTATCACGAGGTCTTCCCCTTCTACCACGATCAAAACGCCATGGGGCTGAATGGAGCCAGGCATGTGGATGGGTTCACGATCGCAATTGGTGAGATCAACGCCTTCGAGGGAGAGATCACCTAAAAAAACAGGCTGGGGATGGGAGGCAGCACTCATAGAACGTTACGTCAGATAGCAAGAGGGCACTTCGATGAATTGTGACGGGGGCTTTACCGTTCGCCACAATTCTGATGATTGCGTAGCCAGAGGATCCATAGTGCGGAGTTCTCGAGGTACCCAATACTATTTATTATTGTTTATTATTAATATTTATTAAAGGCTGTAGCTGAAAAGTGCGGCGCTCTTCCATTCAAGTTTTCGCGTTCAGGGAGAAGCCGCATTTCAAGTAGAACTGAGGATCGCCCTTGTTGAGTGAAGATCGTCAAGGTGTTTTCTTTTCTCGAACGGTCTGGCAAACTATTTATGCTCTAATCATGTTCAAAAATTGTGGCTAGCGGTAGCTATGCCCCACGCTATGCCAAATTTTTCTCCTGATCCGAAGTCATCATTTTCCAAAGTGCCCCCCGTTCAGCCCGTCCCGTTAGAAATTAAAGTACTGATTGTCGATGATTCGGAGAGCGATCGAGCTACCTATCGCCGCTATCTCACCGCCGACCTAGAGCATACCTATGGTCTGATAGAAGCCGAAACCCTGGAGGAGGGGGTGGAACTGTGGCTGTCTCACCAGCCTCCCTTGGTACTGCTGGATATTAACCTACCCGATGGCAATGGCTTGGAACTGTTGGAGACGATCGCTGCGGATCTCAACTTAGATCGGCTCCCGGTGATTGTACTGACGGGTCAGGGGGATGAACAAACAGCGGTGCAGGCGATGAAGCTTGGCGCTGCGGACTACCTCAACAAAAATGCGATTACGGCGGTTTCTCTGCGCACCACGATCGCCCAGGTGCTCGATCGCATGGTTCTCACCCGGCAACTGGCACGATCGCAACAGCAGGCGGCGGTCATTGCGGAAATGGCGCTGCGGGTTCGACAATCCCTCAACCTGGAGGAAATTCTCAATGCCATCGTGCAGGAAGTCCACGAGTTTCTAGGGGTCGATCGGGTGATGATTTATCGCTTTCAGCCCGATATGAGTGGTGTAATCCTGGCGGAAGCCGTCCGGTCACCGTGGCTGGCTTGTCTGGGAATGCAGGTGGAAGATACCTGCTTCCAGAAGAATCAGGAGGCGGGGGAAGCTTATCGACAGGGGCGTGTCTTTATCGCTAACGATATTGAAAACACTGACCTCTCAGAGTGTCACCATAATTTGCTGGCTCAGTTTCAGGTCAAGGCCAATCTCGTTGTCCCCATTCTCATCTCTCAGGAGTCCAGCCAAAAGCTGTGGGGACTGCTGGTCGTTCATCAATGCGCGGCTCCCCGTCGATGGCAAGCCACCGATGTAGATTTCTTGCAGCAGCTTTCGGTCCATCTCGCGATCGCTCTGCAGCAGGCGGAGTTATATCGGAGGGTACAAACCATCAATGCTTCCCTGGAGCAGACCGTACAAAAGCGCACCCAGGCTCTCCAGCTTGCGGCCCAGCAGCAACAATCCCTGAATCACATTGCCTCACAGATTCGCGCCTCCCTGGATTTACAAACCATCTTAGATACCGCCGTTCAAGAAATTCGGGAGCTCTTGCAGTGCGATCGCGTCATCATCTATCAGTTTCGTCCCGACTATAGCGGCATCGTCGTAGCAGAAGCCACCCTGGAGGGGGCGATCTCCGTCCTCCATAACGAAATCAACAATTCGAGCGACACACTAGACTGGCTAGCCCCCTACTGCCAGGGATATATACGGGTGATCAACGATGTCTCGGAAGCCAGCGAAACCTTCTGGCCTCAAGAAAGGCGGATTAGCTTTGGCAGTCGGGCCAATCTCATGGTGTCGCTTCTTTCCGATGCCAAATTGTGGGGCTTACTGATGATGAGCCATCAAGAAAAACCATGGCAGTGGCAAGACGATGAAATCAATCTGGCGCAGCAACTCTCCATCCAGGTCTCCATTGCCATCCAACAAGCCACCGCCTACCACAATCTCCAGGTTGAACTGACGCAACGACAAAAAGCCGAAGCCGCCATCCTGGAACTCAATCAAACGCTGGAAGAGAAGGTTGCCGAACGCACCGCAAACCTCCAGAACCAGGAGGAAACCCTGCGGAATCTATCCGATCGTTTAGATTTGGCCCTCAAATCCGGAGCCATCGGCATTTGGGACTGGGAGATTCCCGCCAATATGCTGAGTTGGGACGATCGCATGTATGAACTGTACGGCATTGATCCGAACCAGTTTGAACATATCTATGATGCCTGGTTTAGCCGAGTACACCCAGACGATCGTAGCCGCATCAACACCGCAATTCAACGCGCCTTGTCTGGAGAGGAGGACTACAATCAGACCTTTCGGGTTGTGCATCCCGATGGCGACCTCCGCTATATCAAAGCCTATGGTCTCGTGAATCGCAACGCCCAGGGCGACCCCCTACGCATGACGGGGATTAACTATGACATTACCGAGCAAACCCTCGCGGAGGCTGCCCTGCGTAAAAGTGAAACCCACCTGCGCACCGCTCAACGGGTTGGGCAAATTGGCAGTTGGGAATTTAACCCCTACACCGAGCAGGTCACTTGGTCCGCAGAAATCTTTGAGATCTTTGGCTTACCGCTCACTGAGTCAGCCCCTGCCTTTGAGATGGTGCAGGCTCTCATCCATCCCGACGATCGCGATCATCATCTCCAGGTTTTGCAATCCGCCATCAAGGCTGAGCAATCCTACGAAATTGAATTAAGAATTTGCCGACCAGATGGTGCTCTGGCCTATATTCTGGCTCGGGGCGAACCCCTCTATAGTGATGATTCCGTCCAGGGGATGCAGATGGTGGGCACGGTGCAGGATTTAACCCGGCGCAAAGAGGCCGAACAACAGTTACAGGCCGCCAAGGATGCAGCGGAATCTGCGAATCGGGCAAAAAGTGAGTTTTTGGCCTTGATGAGCCACGAAATTCGCACCCCCATGAATGCGATCCTCGGTCTGTCATACCTGGCCCTCCAGATTGATCCCCATTCCCCGCAACAGCCATACCTCAATAAAATTCAGGTGGCCGCTGAATCGTTGCTGCAAATTCTCAACGATATTTTGGACTTCTCCAAAATCGAGTCGGGCAAATTGGAACTGGAAATGGCCCCCTTTGGCCTCGACGACATCTTAAGCCAATTGACCAACATCCTGGCCCTCAAAGCCAGTGAAAAAGGGATTGAATTGGTTTTTCATGTCGAAGCTCAGGTTCCTCGCTATGTCGTTGGGGATTCGCTACGGCTGCGTCAGGTGTTACTGAATCTGGTCAGCAACGGGATCAAATTTACGGATCAGGGGGGAGTGCGGGTTTCCATCACCCTCCTCTCTCGCACCCCGGATACCGTCAGGCTCCAGTTCCAGGTTCAAGACACGGGGATTGGCCTCACTGCAGAGCAAATCGGTAAACTCTTTGAAGCGTTCACCCAGGCTGATGCCTCCATTAGCCGCAAATACAGTGGAACGGGTCTGGGGCTCTCCATCTGCAAACGCCTCGTTACCTTGATGGGGGGAACGATTGGGGTAGACAGCCAGATCGGCAAGGGCAGCACCTTTTATTTTGAAGTGGAATTGGGACATTGCCCTTCCCCCGATTCAGAATTTGCCGGGGAGACCGTCCCCGATTTGCAGGGATTCAAAGCGTTAGTGGTGGATGACAACCCCTTAACTCGGGAAACTCTGATGGAAATTTTAGCGTCCTTCGGTTTCTCCGTGACGACCCTCAATTCTGGAGTGGAAGCCCTGGAGCATCTGCATCAGACAGACGAGCAATATAAACTCTTGTTGATTGATTGGTGTATGCCTGAACTCAATGGCATTGAAACCGTGCGTCGGATCAAAGCTGACCCCCATCTAGACCAGGTTCCTCACATCTTGATGGTGACGGCTTACCACCGGGAGAGCCTACGACAGCAGGCCACTGAACTGGGCATTCAGACCCTGTTACCCAAACCCTTCAGCCGCTCTTTGCTCTACAACGCCATTCTAGAAAGCTTTGGCCATGTCCAGGCCCCCAGGCGCAACCTTTCTATGAGCTTTAGTGTTGATCAGTACCGAGAGGTGCTCCAGGGCGCGAGGGTGCTCGTGGTGGAAGACAACGAGGTGAATCAGCAGATTGCCCAGGAATTGCTGGAGAGTGTAGGCATTCAGGTGGATCTGGCCGGCTCTGGACAAATGGGACTGAATCAAGTTCAGACCCAGCCCTACGATGCCATTCTCATGGATATTCAAATGCCCTGCATGGATGGTTTCATGGTGACTCGTCTGATTCGCAATTTAGCCATTGACCTGGGGAATACTCGCCAGGAACGTTTTGCGACGGTTCCCATTATTGCGATGACGGCCCATGCCATGAGCAGCGATCGGGAAAAAAGCCTGGCGGCAGGGATGAATGATCATGTCTCTAAGCCCATTAATCCCCAGGAGTTATTTCGGGTATTGGTGAAGTGGATTGCCCCCGAAACGTCTTGGGGGGATCGGGTTCCGACGGATGAGGGGTTAATACTGGAGAAGGAAATAGAGGACTGGCACTTGAGCCTACCGGGGGTCAACCTGGCCCAGGGACTAGAGCGGGTTGCAGGGAATCGGCAGAGCTACGAACGCCTCTTAAAGGGATTTTACCGCAGTCATCACAGTGCGGCGGAAGCGGTACAAGGGGCGCTGGAGGCTAGCGATCGGGAGCAACTGTTTTATCTGTTGCATACCCTCAAAGGTTCCACCGGCAATCTTGGCGCGGAGGCGCTGTTCCAGCAAATCAGTGCCCTAGAAACCAGCGTCAGGAGTGATCAGGTTCCCCTTTCCTCCCTGGCTCCGGAGATCCGGGACATGACGCTCAACCTGCAAACCCTGCTGACGGCCATCGAGGCCCTCACCCTGGAACCGGAGCCCAGCCCTAAGCCGCCACTCCACACCCCGCTTCTGTCTACCCCCGAACTCCGATCCCGCTTAACCCAGGTTGTAGATTTTCTGGAGACCGACCTGCCCCAAGCGATCGCTGGCCTGGATACCCTCAAACAGCAGCTTCAGGGAACGCCCTTAGCAGATCGTCTTGCCCCGATCATTGAATCGGTGCTGGAATTTGATACGGATACAGCTGTTACGCGGGTCGCCTCTCTCCTGAGCAGCTTAGATTCGATCTAAGTTGTCCACAAAAACAGAAGGCTTCTGTCGAGATGCTGCGCCACCTGACTCAGTGAATTGAGGTGTTTAACTGTCCAGAGGTGAGTTTCTAATTCATTGATGGTCTCGGGGACTTCTAGCGGATTGACTGAACTCCCAGAAACATGGGTCAGTAAGTGATATACTTAATACAGTTTAAGTCCTATTCTGCCATAGGCTTTCCAGTTAAAGTATTTATATTTTTATACTTATGCACTGTATTTAATCCCTAGAAATAGTCTAATTTTTAATACCTAAATTACTGAATAACAATAAAATTTTTTAACTTTTCATCATCCAGGTCTACTGTGTCCAAACCAGAGTTCAAGCCCAAAGTTTTAATCGTCGATGATATTCCTACCAATCTTCAGATGTTAATGGAGATTTTGAAGGAAGATTATGCCGTCGTCACCGCCACCTCCGGGGAAAAAGCCTTACAACTGGCCGCTAAATTTCCCCAACCCGATCTGATTCTGCTGGATGTCATGATGCCCGGCATGGACGGATACGAAGTCTGCACTCAACTCAAGAGCAATCCCCAGACCCAAGCCATTCCGATCGTCTTTATTACGGCCCTCAGTGAAGCGGGTAATGAAGCCCAGGGGTTTGAATTGGGTTGCATTGATTACATCACCAAACCCTTCAGTCCCACCGTGATTAAAGCTCGGCTCAAAAGTCATCTGGCAATCCAACAGTTGAACCGGGAACTGTGGCAGAAAAATGAACAATTGGCCCGGGTGACTCGTCTCAAAGATGAATTTCTGGCCAACATGAGCCACGAACTTCGTACCCCCTTAAATGCCATTTTGGGGATGACCGAAGCTCTCCAGGACTCTACATTTGGCCCGGTTCAGGATCAGCAAACCAAAGCGCTCCGAACAGTGGAACGAAGTGCCTTTCATCTCCTCGCCCTGATCAATGAAATTCTTGACCTGGCCAAAATCGAATCGGGAAACGTTGAACTCGATCGGAGTGATGTCAATGTTGGACAAATCTGTCTGTCTAGCATGACCTTTGTGGAGCAGCAAGCGTATAAAAAACGTATCCAACTCCAGCAACAGATTCCCTCTCTGCTCCCTGCCCTCTATGTTGACGAAATCCGCGTTCGACAGGTTTTGATTAATTTACTCACGAATGCGGTCAAGTTTACCCCCGAAGGCGGTACCGTCACCCTGCAGGTGACCTGTCTACCGCCAACAAATCCCACTAGCGATCGCTCAGTATTACGGATTGAAATTATTGATACGGGCATTGGCATCGATCCAGAAAACTTGCCCAAGTTATTCCAACCCTTCGTGCAAATTGATAGTGCGCTCAACCGCCAACAGACGGGCACCGGGCTAGGATTGGCCCTCGTGAAACAAATTGTGGAACTCCACGGCGGAGAGGTGGGAGTAACTAGCAGCCTGGGACAAGGAAGTTGTTTCACCATCGATTTTCCCTATCAAGTAGTGACCCCTGAAGCTCACGCTGAGACAACAGCCCCCGAGGAAACGATCGCTGTTGCCGCTGCTGTCCCGTCGGAAAGGACATCCCCGATCGCCCATACCCCCCTCATTTTGCTCGCAGAAGACAATGCTGCCAATATTGCTACACTCTCCAGCTATTTGGAAGCGAAAGGTTATCAGTTGGTCTATGCCCAGGATGGACAGGCCGCCATTGACCAGGCCCTTGCCCACCAGCCCGACGTAATCCTGATGGATATACAAATGCCCGGCATAGACGGCTTGCAAGCCATGCAGCAAATCCGGGAGCAGGACAGCCTGCGGAATACCCCCATGATTGCCCTGACGGCCCTCGCAATGGAAGGGGATGAGGAGCGCTGTCTCCAAGCGGGGGCAAATCGCTATCTCAGCAAACCGGTTCGTCTTAAACAGTTAGAGACGCTCATCAGGGAATTGCAAACCAATCGCAGTCGAGAAAGGCTGTGTTGCATGATTGGAACAGAGCCAGATCTGTCTTGAGATAGTCCTAGTAGCGCTCAGGCTTAGGGATCGGAATCATCCGATTCAGTGCAGCACATTGGATGAACAATTCCACCGCTGGGTTGTCAAATTGACCCGCAAAATCCTGGGGGGCAATTTGGGGGTCAATTTTGGCACTTTGATGAGCAGGGATTAGCCGTGATTAGCGTAATCGTCTTGATTAGCAAAAATACCTAAAAACCCCCAAAACTGCTCTGGACAGGGCGTTTCGGAGTTTTTTTGCAGCATAAAATGGGCGATACTGGACTCGAACCAGTGACATCCTGCTTGTAAGGCAGGCGCTCTAACCAACTGAGCTAATCGCCCGTGTTTGTTAACCGGAATAATATCCTACACTACTTTACCCAAAAAGGGAATAGAGAGATACAGAGATCAAAACCCTCTCGTGGATACCCCCACCCCCTTTTTAAGGCTACCGTGTACACACATCTTGATGGAACCGATCGATTTAGCTGGATCCCCCTAAATCCCCCCTTGGAAAGGGTGGAAACTCAGAGACAATCCGATCCTCCCCCTTGCTAAGGGGGAGTTAGAGGGGGTTCTAGAAGTGTCAGACTCTTGCAACGAGACTTATGTGTACACCGTAGCTTTTTAAGGGGGGTGAGGAAAGTCGCCTCAAACTGTTCTAGGGGGCTAAAGCATTACCCCGGAGCAAACTACCGATCGTTTTGGCGGTAATTTTAAGTTGCACCAAGGGATTGGCAGGAACAACGGTTTTGTACAGGTAGCTGTCAAAGGTCAACTTTTGCACATCTAAGTCTGCACACATTTCCACGAAGGCTTCCCGTGTTGCATCGGAACGATAAAAGACGCTTTGCAAGATGTCTAACACCTTATAGGTTAGCCCATACTTACGATCCCAGCGATCGAGATAAACCTTTAAGTCTTTCTCGGTAGGAATGCGTTGGCCATTGCGAGACATCTCGACGATCGTTTCTGCACACATCCGACCCGACTTCGCCGCAAAGTAAATGCCTTCACCGGAAGACTTCGTAACATATCCAGCCGCATCTCCCACGAGGGCAGCTCGGCCCACAACTCGACGAGGACGGGGATGTTCAGGAATGGGATGGGCTTCAATTTTGATAATTTTGCCCCCTTCTAAGCGGTGCGCTGCCCGCGCCCGAATCCCCGCTTGCAGTTGCTTAATCATCGCTTGGTTCGCGTGCATGGTACCCGTTCCCACCGCAACGTGGTCATATTTGGGGAACACCCAAGCGTAGAAATCGGGAGAAACATCATTACCGACATACATCTCAGCGAGATCTTGGTAATAATCCATCTTGTCTTGCGGCAGCTTAATTCGCTCCTGGAAGGCGATCGCATAGTTATAATCCCCCGCATCGATCGCTTTGGCTACTCGCGAGTTTGCCCCATCAGCACCAATGACTAAATCCACATTTAAGGTCTTAGCACTGCCGGTTAGGTTCCCTTCGGAGTGATCGATGTAGTGCAGGGTATAATCGCCTTTTTCAGTTTCAGGCAATTCCAGATGAATCATTTTGCCGTGAATGAGTTTTGCCCCTAGGCTGGCAGCGCGATCGCGCATAAACCCATCCAGTACCTCCCGGCGACACATCCCGATATATTCGTGCTGATTAATGAGATTAATATCCACTTCTCGGTTTGAAGGGGAAATCATCTTCATCTTGCGAACACGACGATCGATAATATTCTGAGGCAGATCAAATTCATCGACCATGCAGAGTGGAATAGCACCACCGCACGGCTTAGCATTATCCAGCTTACGCTCTAGGAGGTAGGTCTCAATCCCTGCCTTTGCCAGCGTTTCTGCCGCAGAGGAACCCGCTGGTCCTGATCCAACAACTGCAACCCGTAAACCCAAAACAGTTCTCCAGTTTTTCTTAAATAAACGAACAAGTTTTGCGGTGAAGGCGGTTTTATCCTGATCCCTCACATTTGTGTAACTTTACTTATGGGCATGGATCGTATCATGCCTGACGGAGTGCCTGGGAACTCTATTCTGGAACTGAAACACTCGTTCACAATCACCAGAAGTTCTTAATGCAGAAGGTTGAAAAGATTCAATACATTTGCACTGGACAAGGGCAGACTTTGGGCTTAGATCGCCTCGTTCTTCCGTTCAAGCTATTCAAAGCGCAAAAATTTTTAGGATTCGGCCGGGGCTGTACTGGGGCAGCGGGGCAAAACGATCGTGAAGATTGCCCCTTGGGGAAGATGATCCGCCACTTCAATGCGGCCGCCATGACTTTGCACCACCATTTTACAAAACGCTAAACCCAGACCCAGTTGAGGAGCCTGCTCTAAAACTTTGGCTGTTTCATATTTTTCAAAAATGGCATCTCGTTTATCTGCAGGAACACCACTCCCCTCATCGGTGATCTCAAAGATGAAGTCATTTTCTGGGTTATAGCCGGTTTTCAGGTAAATATTGCTCCCCGTAGGGGAAAATTTCAGGGCATTGGAAATGAGGTTTTCAAAGACTCGGCGCATTAAACTTTGATCGACCGAAACAATAGGATCGGGGTCTCCCCACTCGCCAAACAGGGAAATCTGACGATGATTTGCCATATCTTGAAAGCGATCCATTACGGATGATCCCAATGTGTTGAGGGAAACCTTTTCATAATGCAATAACAACTTATCGGTTTCGAGTTTAGCCGTCACCAAAATACTATCAATTAACCCATCGATCGTTTTAGCTTCTGAACTAATTTGTTCTACTTTTTGAGTTTCATACTCGTCTAAATTATGCCCTTTGAGTTTTAATAAACTACATCCCAATAAAATAGAAGCCAGGGGATTGCGGAGATCATGAACAATCATGTGCGCTAAATCTTGCCGCATCTGTAGGGCTGCCTTCAAACTTTCATTTTGTTGCTGAAGTTGATGGGTTAACCGTTCAATGCGAATATGACTCTTAACTCGAGCCCGCACGATCGCTGGACTAATGGGTTTGGCAATATAGTCCACAGCTCCTAAATCAAAGCCTTTGGTCTCATTGCCAATTTCTGCGAGGGCCGTAACAAAAATAATAGGAATCGATCGAGTTTCTGGATTTTCCTTCAGCTTCTGACAAACTTCATACCCTGTAATATCGGGCATCATAATATCAAGCAGAATTAAATTGGGTTGAGGTGTTTTAAACGCCATCTGTAGCGCTTTTGCACCGGAATTGGCGACGGTGAGCGTATAATCTCGTTGCAGAATAGCAATTAAAACCTGTATGTTGCTGGGCTCATCATCCACAATGAGAATACGGGGTGTAGACATACGTGCTCCAGAGAATGACGGCGGGGCAGGGCCACACCAATTTCAAGATAAGTCCAAAATTTGTTCGTCATCACTTTATCAGTTTGAGGTCGCTGGGGTCTTCCCCCATTGCGACGGGGACTTTTTGTTTGTGGCGACAGTGGGCTGAGGAGGAGTCCCATGGGACATAACATTCCTGAGCAAGGCAGGATTTTGCACCGAACTTGTAACATTCTGAAATATTTTGAAACATTCGACCAATCGTCTTTTGACGGAATTTGATCCCTGCCCTGACAATGCCTCTGTTCTAGCTACAGCAGTCCCCAGTCAGTTGTGAAGACTAAACCTCTGACCCTTCGGGCGCAGAGTAGACATCCGATTTGGGATTGCTTGTAGTGTTTAAGCTTCTAGCAATATAGAGGGGTATTTTAATGACCGTAATGAGCTTGATCCGTCGTTGTGTCTTGGCAGTAGTATTGGCCCTGACCATAGTTTTTAGCGTGAATAGTGCTGTCTTGGCAGCGGACTTGGACAATGGCGCGAAGGTATTTACTGCCAACTGCGCCAGTTGTCATGTCGGGGGTGGCAATATTATCAACCGGGCAAAAACTTTATCCGAAGCAGATTTAACGAAGTATGGCATGAACTCCTTAGACAAAATCATTGCTCAGGTTACCAATGGTAAGCCCCCCATGCCGTCCTTCAAAACTCGTTTGACCGCTGACCAAATTGAAGATGTGGCAGCCTATGTTTTAGACCAATCGGCTCAAGGTTGGTAAGGTTTTAAGCTGTTCGCTGCATGGGACGGGATAGGGCACCCTATCCCGTCTTCGGGTCGATGCTTATGGGGAAGTTTCTTTACGATTCCGGCTGTGGGGGGCTTCCGCCGGATGGGCGATCGCAGTGATTACAACGCCAGAGAGCAAGACCAGTGCTCCCCACAACACAGTGGAACTAGGGATTTCGGCAAAGACCCACCACCCGAAGAGACTAGACCCGATCGGTTCCGCTAAGATCACTAGGGTCACCAGGGTGGGAGAAAGCCACCGCAGTGACCAATTAAA
>JBMTZC010000069.1:0-14795 GCA_049455215.1 Prochlorotrichaceae cyanobacterium | reverse complement strand
GAAACAGCAGGATCCCAGACCAGCCTACAAACACGAAACGATCGCGCTTGAGCCAGTCGTCTAGGACATCAAACCAGCCTCGTTCTTGCACACGTCCAAGTGCAATAGTCATAAACAGATCTCCAAACGAGTTCCCAAAATGAGAAAGTATATATTCGGTAAAAGGGCTTAGCTCATCTGCCTCAGGCGAACCTCTGCTTAATCACAAAAGGACGAACCTCGACACAAGATGAGAAAAATATTTACGATTCTTTACCTTTGTTCATTATAAGGGGATCGAATGGAAACTTTGCAACCCCGAAAAAATTTTTCTGTCCCTGAATCCCCGATCGCTTTGGGCTGAGATTTCTGGCTATTTTTGCGCTGAAAGCCTGGCCAGGAGCGGGTAAAAGGGGGGATACACCGGTAAACGAGGGCGTAATTGCCAACCCGCCTGGGCCAAAAAGTCCTGGAGATCCCCGAGGGAAGCGTGCTCATAATCGGGATTGACTTCATCCACCGGCACTAGGCCCCCCAGATCTCGGGCTCCAGCCTCTAAACACCGTAAGAGACGATCGTTTAGCCCTACTAAGTTGGGGGGAATTTGCAGGGTGATTTCCGCTGGTAAAATTTGCCGAGCCTGGGCCACGATCGCCGGTAACTCATCCAATTCCAGCCCTGGAGCCGATCCGCTTTGACTGGAGCCGGGGCGATAGGGTTGCAGAATCACTTCTTGAATATGTCCCCAGCGATCGTGAAGCCGAGCGATCGTTTCTAAGGTGTAAAGGCGATCGGCGGGGGTTTCCCCCAGTCCCAACAGCAGCCCGGTGGTAAAGGGAATTTGTAACTCACCGGCCCAATCCAGTTGTTGCAGGCGGAGCTTGGGATCCTTACTGGGGGCATGGCGATGTACCGTTTGCTGGATCTGCTCAGAGAGATCTTCGAGCATTAAGCCCATAGACACATTGACCTGCCGTAATTGCTCCATTTCAGCCCGTAACAACGGCCCAGCATTGGTGTGGGGCAGAAAACCACGCTCTAAGGCCAATTCACAGAGCCGATAAATCCGCTGGAACCAGAGCGATCGTCTAGGACTTTGGGGATGAACCTCCCCACTGAGAACGAGAATTTCAATCACCCCCGATCCTTTTAAACGATCGAGATGACGAATAGCCTCCGCCTCACTCATCCAGGCATCTTCCCCTGGGGGCACCCGAAAGTTGCAATAGCTGCAATGATTAAAACATTCGTAGGTGGGAACCAGGGTATAGGCGGGACTGTAGGTTACCCAGGGCGTTGTGGACATCTTGGCGATCGAAAAAGAATGCGGGTTAGCAATTGAGGGCGCGTCATCAATTAATTCTAGAAGCCTTGCGGTATAAAGGTTACCGCGCCCGCTCCAGCAAACATAACTAGGGGCTGAAACGATTGCCGTATGAACACTTCAGCACTAAATGTGACAGCCCCTAGTGTAAAGGTAAATCCTCCCTTGCCAGGCCAGCAGCCCATAGGAACGGCTCCCTTTCTTCCCTAGAGAAATTCACCACCCCCATCCCCAAGAACGATCGCATTGGGGGGAAATAGGATTGAGGCAGGAAAGCGCTACACTCTTGTCTGACGGTTGTCTTACGACACTTGAGGGACAGAATGAAGTTAGATCAATTTCTAAAATTTGTGGGGGCGACGAATACGGGAGGACAGGCGAAGCTGCTGATTCAGAGTGGCTTGGTTCAGGTCAATGGAGAACTGGAAACACGACGGGGTCGCAAAGTACACCCTGGAGATGAGGTGATCTTAGAAGGGCAGCGGTTTGTGGTTCCACCCTTAGATATAGGATGATGTCAGTTACACTGGATTTCTCGGTGTTTGCGGATTCCGATCGCGGCTTTCCGGTCTTAGCTTAAGTATTTCTACCCCTCGCAGTTTGAACTTATAGATACCTATGAATTTAGTTGTTGTCCTCAGTCTCGGTATTGGCTTGGTGCTGCTCGTCTTTGGGGCAGAGGTCTTAGTTCAGGGTGCTTCACGGCTAGCAAATGCGTGGGGATTGTCCCCTTTAATTATTGGTTTAACGATCGTTGCCTATGGTACCAGTGCCCCAGAGTTGGCGGTGAGTTTGCAGGCAACATGGGCCGGAGAGGCGGGCTTAGCGATCGGGAATGTGATTGGGAGCAATATTTTCAATGTACTGTGTATTTTGGGCATTTCTTCCGTCATTACGCCCCTGGTGGTGGCCCAGCAGTTAATTCGCTTAGACGTACCCTTGATGGTGTTGTTGTCTATTCTCGTCTTGATGATGAGCTGGAATGGCAACATCGATCGTCTTGAGGGGATTTTTCTCACCTTGGGCGGTGTGGCCTACACCCTCTTTCTCTTGAAGCAAGGGAATGCAGAGGAGGAAGCGGTACATGATGAATACGCTGAAGAAGAGCATCAGTGGTTAAACAAGATTCCCCTGCCCTCCATGGTGGTGAACTGGTTGTGCATTGCCCTAGGGGTTGCCCTCTTAGTGACGGGATCCCGGTTCTTAATTCACAGTGCGATTAGTATTGCGGAGCATTTTGGCTTGAGTCGGCTTATTATCGGCTTAACGATCGTTGCTACGGGGACTTCTTTACCGGAACTTGCCACCTCCGTTATCGCCAGTGTGCGGGGCAAACGGGACATTGCCGTGGGTAATGTGATTGGTAGTAACATTTTCAATATTTTGGCCGTTCTGGGCATTGCCAGTACCTTTAGCCCCAATGGTGTCTCGGTTTCAGAAGCTGCCCTACATTTCGATATTCCCGTGATGATTGCCGTAGCGATCGCCTGTTTGCCTATTTTCTTTACCGGCAACCTCATTGAACGCTGGGAAGGGCTGATGTTTTTAGCCTACTATGGGGCCTACACCACCTATTTAATTCTGGATGCCACCCACCACGAAGGCTTAGGGATTTTTAGTCATATCCTCGCCTTTTTTGTCATTCCCCTCACCGTAATTACCCTGGCCACAGTTTCCTGGCGGACTTGGCGACGTTAGGCAGTTTTAGGACGGATACTTCTTGCCGAAACTGTTGACAGGATCAGATGTTGAGCAGGGGACTCATCAACCCTTGGTCTCGTGGGTCGCGTGTTCAAGTCAAGTGCCACAACCATTGATGTTGTAAGGCTTTTCTCGATTGAACTACAGCTTCACCCCAACCCTTTGAATATGCTCAATTAGATCTGGATTGTCGATCGCTTTGAACAGAGATAAATCCACCGTATAGGGCAATAACAAATCATCAATCTGATTTTGAATCTTCAACAACTGGTGGGAGCTTAAGCGATCGCTAACGATCGTTAGATCAATGTCTGAACCCGTCTGATAGGTTCCCTTGGCACGGGAACCATAGAGGATTATGGTGCTGATTTCAGGATATTGGGCAAACACGGACTTTAACTGTTCAATCGCTTTGATAGGAAGTCCAAACTGGCTCATAACTGTTGCATCTTCTCTTCAAACGTGACAAACAAGGAGAAATAAACATTTTGAATGTCCTGACTGACTTGCTCCGCTAAGACTTGGTTATAGGTATGAACCGAATTCACCCGACTTTTAATCATCATCATCCACTCATCCCCCGCTTCAATTAAGCCGCGCTGAAAAGCCAAGCGAATTGCATCACGACTGCCCTGAATTCCTATCTCTCCCTGAGCTTCATAGTAATCCTTCATCACCTTCCATGCCAACTCATAGGTATATTCAAAGGCTTTGATCAGACCTTGCTGCTCCAGTTCATTCAGTTCACCTTTTTCAATAAATTTTCTGAGTTGATTTAGTGCCTTTTGGTAATTCTGAAAGCGTTGTCGCCAGCGAACATCCACTTGCTCATTTTCCACTGCTATTAACTCCCTGAAAAACGATGGTATTCACTTTAGCACGCTGGACTGAAGTCCCTGGTGTATTTGAGTATTTGAGGTATTTGAGTCCTCATTAGCCGTTGACGTTGCTCTCGGGTTAAGATCACTCAACAGGTTCATAAAGGATAATGCGATTACCGAGGGGATCATACGCATAATGTTCCCGGCCGTGGCTGGCTTCAATGGTCTCGCCGGAGAAAGTCGCACCCGCGTTTTGACATCGCAACAGCGCTTCTTCTAGGTTGGATACCTCTAGGCATAAACTTAAGGAGGTTTTTGATGGGGATGTCCCGGAATCAAACTCTTCCCGATGGCCACGGTGGGGCTTAAAAATTCCCAAACGGAACTGTGGTAGTCTAAATTCTGCGTAACGATCGTTTATATGGATTTGGGGAGACTGATCTAGAATTTGAGTATAGAACAAAACTAAGGCTTCTACATTTTCTGCCGCGATCGTTAGCCAGAGGGTATGAATTTTGTAGCTCAATGTTGATTACTTAGGGGTATCACTGAGGTCAATGATGCGATCGTTTTTTTTATCCCAAGGACATTTATCAATTTTAGAATTTTGTCCCCGTAAATATCAATATATTTATGTCGATCATTTAACCACGCCCCTCTCCCTAGAGCAACAACGATCGCTGCAATGGGGTAACCAATTTCACCAACTGATGCAACAGCGATCTCTGGGACTTCCTCTGGATGATTTGTTGACTCTGTCTCCCCCTCCAGGGATCGAGGCGAACAGGGGGGCAGAATTAGGACATTGTTTAGACATCCTGGCGCGGCAGGAACCCACGGTTTTTGGGGACGGGGTGCAGGACTCGATGCAAGCAGACTTTTTGCAAGATAGTGAACATTCCCGCAGTTTTTTGTGGCTCTCCTGGCCAGAGGGTGAGCCAGTCCAAGAAGGTCAGCCTTTAAGTCCCGATCGCTGGGTGTTAAGGGTGATCTACGATCGCCTCCTTCTGACCCCGAAAGCGGCACAAATTTTAGATTGGAAAACCTATCCCCAGCCTAAAAATTCACAATGGATTCGTCAAAGTTGGCAAACTCGGCTCTATTTATTTGTGCTGGTGGAAACCAGTGCCTATACCCCAGAACAAGTGTCGATGACCTATTGGTTTGTCCGGCATTACAACGATCGAGGTGAGTTAACCCCTCAGTCCTATCAGGTGCAATACGATCGCCATGCCCACGAACAAACCCGTGCAGACCTCAGTGTGTGGATCGATCGATTAACCCGCTGGCATCGTGACTATGAAGCAGGCTCCCCTTTTCCTATGCTGCCGGAATCTGCCCCGCAGTGCCAGACCTGCCCATTTAACCAACGCTGTGAACGATCGGTTTCCGCAGATCTGGACTGGAAGACCCTCACCTTTTTCGCAGAATGAGAAACAGCGGGGATCTTTGAGGGACCTCGGGATTTCGTAAACTGTAGTCAGGCTCAATCTTGAACTGTTGCCCTTCTTGCTCAAGGAATTTGGATGAATACTGCTGTTGTCTCACCCGATCGTACCGCTGTTGACCGGACTAACCTCCCTCGGATTCGTTTGCTGCAATCGAGTACGGGATCCGCGTGGGTAGAGCAGGCCCTCGGGAATTTGGAGGAAATCTTAATTGATCATGCCCACTGTGAACGGAAGGCTGCGGGGGTAGCGCTGAATCTCTTATGTCGCTATCCGTCAGAGGTGTCTTTAATCCATGCCTTGCCCAGCATTGCCCGTGAAGAATTAGAGCATTTTGAGCAAGTGCATCGTCTCTTGGAAGCCCGGGGCATTGCCCTTCGACCCCTAGCCCCGCCGCCCTATGGGGGCAAGCTCAAGGCTTTGGTTCGATCCACTGAGCCGCAACGCTTTTTAGACTCTCTCCTGGTGGCGGCGTTAATTGAAGCCCGGAGCCATGAACGGCTAGGTCTCTTGGGGGAATATTGCCCAGAGCCGCCCTTAGCCGCTTTTTATCGAGGCTTAATGGCTTCAGAAGCCCGCCATTATGGAGTCTATTGGCTCCTGGCCACATCTGCCTTTCCCCGGGATCAAGTAGACGATCGCTTAAGAGAATTAGCGATCGCAGAAGCTGAAATTCTCAGCACCCTACACCCTGAACCTCGGATTCATAGTTGAGGGGGTAGGGATTAGGGTTAGGGGCGATCTCGTGCCTTAATTCCCCCAGAGGTTGCGCCACCAGGGGGCTGAATCATTACTGACCGTGGGCATTTTGCGCCGAATGTCTGACAGATTCCAACCGGTTAAATTGGCGAGGGTTTGGGCTTCTTGATCGTAACGTTGCGGGAGGCTCCGTTTGTAGGTTTGACCGGCGGGGCAGCTTAAATCTCCTTCAAAGGGATGACGGAGAATGTAGCGGCCTTGGTAAAACTGCCGATTGCCCGTTTCTTGAAACATTAAGTCTTCCGGAAAACGATCGCGGCTGTACCGGAGGTGAAGTCGGGTTACAAAAACATTGTTTCCCGTACTGGGATTGAGCCAAAACACCCCAGCTTTGCGCAATTCTTCAGGATTTAAGGGGGTGGCAGAACAGGGATCGCACCCTGCCATATCCCAGGCATATTCCAAAAAGGCAACCCGTCGCCCTTCATTTTTATGGCTATGCTCAAACATGGCTCGGTAAAAGTCGCCAAATTCTGATTTCACAAAGACGGGAATTTCTGCATTGGAAGGAATGTTGACGGTGCGGTAATTGGTCAACTCCATCCGGCCGCTAGGAGAGAGCAAATAAACCACTAAGTCCTGCTCTGATCTGGCATTGACCATGCCGAGGCGAATGGGCAACATAAAGCGAGGAGATTCGTAGGCCATTTGCAAGGGCCGCAATTTGCTAAAGCCACTGCGATCGAAGGTTTTCAGATTGACTTTGGCAACAAAAAACTTCATGCCCTGGCGAATGTAGGGGCGCAGCAGTTCACTGGCTCCAGAGGGAATTTGGTAATTGTTTTGCCGCAACCAGGTCTCTAAACCATTGGAATCTCGGGCACTGAGAATGAGAATGTCATACTCCCCTACGCTAAAACTGGACTCGATCGTCACCCCTAAGGCTCTGGCTTCATCTCGTGCGATTGCCTCGGATTGACTGATGGAGGGTGATGCTGTCCGAAACGCACCTTCAAAGAGTTCTGGGGGCTGACAAGGATCGGAATCGAAGTACTCCACCAGTCGAGGAGCCGTAAATTCATCTAAACGATCGATGATGGCGGGATCCCCAACGTTCACTTGCTCCTGGGCTAAGACCGTCGGTACCGGCACCACCACGGCAAAATCTTCCACATCCCCTTGATAGTCATTGGCCATGGTCAAGACGGTACGATCGCCGTCGCGGGCAATAATGACCTGAGAGGCTTGGTTATAGAGTTTAGTGTCGGCCTTCGCCACATAAAAGCCACAAAAGGCGAGGGCCGGGGTTGCTGTTACCGTCAGCCAAACGATCGCTAGCAGGACAATCCACAGCCAGCGCAATTGCACGAGGAGTTTAGTCATAAGTCGGTGGACTAGGTGGACAAGGTGTACACAAATTGTGATTCTTAAGGCGGGAACCTCAATTCTCTCGAGTCATGATTGCGGGGGGACTTCGGAAAAATTCAAACCGGGATGCCCGATTTTAGAAAACATCTACCCCCCCCTCAGCATAGAAAACGATCGTGACCAATAGCTCTGGCCCCGGCGAGGTAATGGGTTCTCCCAAAAGAGGGATCCCAGTGCGATCGATAAAGTTTCCCGCCCGATCGCTGAGGGGGCTAATGGCCTGTAAGGTGCCATCGGAGCCGATGAGAAGTTGATATTCTAAGGAGCCGTTGAGGTTGCCTGGAGGTTGCCAACGGCCTTGAAAATAGCCAGCAATGTCCCCTAGTCGAGAGGCGTTATCACTTTCTGCTGCTGGAGGGGCTACGGTTTCCGGTTGCACGGCTAACGGTGCAGCGGGAGCCAAACCCTGAGCCGGGGCCGATCGACTGCTGATGCTGGGGGCGGGTAAGGCTGCGTAATCGGAGCTGGAATTATTGCCACCATAGTCATCGGCGTTGTCGTAACTTCTGGAGGGCTCCACGTAGTAAGGATCCGGTGCATAGGTTTGGTAGGGTTCGCCAGTGGCAGGTGCGTTGTAGCCAGGCGGAGGCGGTGGGAGGGCAGAAAAATCCGGTGGGGGTGGCATGGGAAGTCCAGCAAAGTCCCCACTGGGCAAAGCTCCTACACCTTGCAGTTCTATGCCTAAAGAGACATCAGGTTGGCCCGGTGCCGGAGGCCCATACACCTCGGAGGGTAGACGGGGAATCGGCGTATAATCACTGCTGCCGTGGAGATTGGGTAGGGCCGATAGTTCATCTAAGGTGAGTTCCGGTGTATTGGCTTGAGAGGGCGCTGTTTCAGACTGGGCAACCTGTAGTTGTTGCTGTTGCCACCACTGGAGCCCCAGTAAAGAAACTGAACTGGATGCACCCACGGTAATGAGGATTAACGCGGCCGTTCTTAACCAAGCTGGAGGGGTTTTAGGGGCAGCTTTGGGTAAGGTGGGTAAGCTTAAGGTTTCCGCTTGCCATTGATCCAGGACTTCCGCGAGGTCAAAACATTCCAAAGTGGATAAAGACAGGGTAGTATCTGGCGGCAAGAATAGGCTGTGTGCCATTGCCCCCACCGCTTCTACCCGCATCACCGGCAGTTTGTCTGCCTCCGCAGCCTGGTGAGGGTCATTGGTAACGCTCAGTCCCTTCCCCTTTCGAGCGTCGGCTTGGGAATTTCGATCCCCTGTACTGAAAGCTGCCGACGTTCCCTCCCTAGGGGGTTGGGCTTCTAGACCTTGGGAATCCAGACCTTGGCTCTGCTCTCCCGCCAGAAAAGCTTGATGCGATCGCTGTAATAAATCTTGGATATAGTTTTGCAGAATATCCTGCAAATCCTGCAACTCTTGGGCACTCCCCTCCCACACCAGACTTTCTTTGGGATCTTCTTCGCTATTGAGGCGGAGCAACTGGGCCCGATCGTATTGCAGTACAGGACGATCGCTCCAGCGGGACAGGGCGGAGGGGCGGCCGTACAAGCTCAAACGCCAGGAGGGACAGAGGTATTGAATGAGTTGAGGCATGAGCTTTTGTTGAACTTTAAGTTTCTAGGTGGGTACCTCGGTTAGGGGCTGTCATCAATAACTAGCGATGAACTGCTGATCCGGCTGGATTCAGCCCCTAGGGGTCAAACTGGGATGGGCGCGGCTAATGTTGATACCGTCAGGGTTCTAGATTTAGTTGGCTGATAAGAGGAAGCCAGACATAAGCCGGGTTCTGTTCTTTTGCCGGCCAAAGCCAACAAAAGTGCAGTTATCTATCTAGGATTGCTGTTACCAACAACCTCCTGCGGTACACCACAAGAACAACCGTCCGAAGACCAATTGCCCATTGTACGGGGCGGGAAAAAAACCAACCCTTTCCCCTCCGACCTTGCTCCCCACCGGGGTTTACCGAGCCAACACCTCTCGATGTTGCTGGTGCGCTCTTACCGCACCTTTGCACCCTTACTCTGGCAATTAATAATTAATAACTATCAATTGTTCAGAGCGGTATGTTTCTGTGGCACTATCCTCACGCTCACGCGCACTGGGCGTTACCCAGCAAGTCTGGTTTTTCGGGAGCCCGGACTTTCCTCAGATCAAGATGTCTTGATCCGCAACTGCCTCGCCAACTTCCTCTGAGTGCTAGTCTAGCCTAAACCCCAGTTAACTATCTAATATCTGTTTCAGGCGACCAACGGAAAGCCCGCTTTCCTGTCCTCGGGCATCTCGAAAAATCACAGAGGGGGTTCTTCGGTCTACGCATTAATATAGAAGCCATACCGGCTGTGGTGGGCGGCGAAGCTGACCCCAGAATAAGTCCCGGTTCATGAATTCCGGTCACAATGAATTGAGGTGTCCCCTCGTAAATCCACTGAATCCTATGAAGACAATCCCTCAGGTTAATGCCTCCCATCTTGTCCAAATTCTCCATTGGGCATTGGATCCCGTTGGCTACCAGCAGCAAAACTATCAGCGGTATGGTGGGCTTTTTGAGGTTAATTTCACCTCAAGTTCTTTCCAAATGAGCGAGTCTGGACGAGTTTTATTGCTCAGTGATCCCGGTGGTTTGCAACAGGTTCTCAGCCAGGATATGGGGAAGGTCTTTTCTGCACCGGGGGAAGTGAATCGCATCGTCGAGCCGATCGTTGGGCCAAATTCTAGCCTTTTAATCAGTGGCGAAGCGCATCGCCGTCGCCGCCAACTGATCACACCGCCTTTTCACGGGGAACGCCTCAAAGTTTTTGGGCAGTTGATTCTGGATATTACGGCGGAAGTTCTGGCCGAGCAGCCCCTGGGGCAATCCTTTTCTGGTCGGCATTTGATGCAACGGTTGACGATGCGGGTGATTATGGAGGCGGTGTTTGGTCTGCACCGAGGCGATCGGTATCAAGCCCTAGAAACGGCCCTCCGCGATCGTTTGGATCTGGTGGGTAGTAGTCCCTTTGCGGCGTTGTTTATCTTCTTTCCGGTCTTACAGAAGGATTGGGGAGCCTGGAGTCCAGGACGACGGATTCAGAACTTGAATCAACAGATTAATACGTTGCTCTACGCCGAAATTAGCGATCGTCGGGCCGAGGGAGACACAGAGCGATCGGATGTCCTGTCGTTGTTAATGGCGGCAACGGATGAGAATGGCGAGTATTTGACCGATCCCGAATTACGGGATGAGTTAATGACCCTACTGCTGGCGGGCCACGAAACCACCGCTACGGCCCTAACCTGGGGACTCTACTTCCTGCAGCGCCATCCTGAAGTTCGGGAAAAGCTCCAAGCGGAATTAGCAACCCTACCCACCCCCTGGGATCCCATGCAGGTGATTCGCCTCCCCTACCTCGAAGCCATCTGTAACGAGACTTTGCGTATTCATCCCGTAGCCATGACCACCTTTCCCCGTCGAGTGGAAGTCCCCACAACCCTCATGGGGCATGATCTCTATCCCGGTGATTTCATTTTGGGCTCCATGTTTTTGATCCATCAGCGGGAAGACCTCTATCCCCAGCCTCTGGTGTTCCGTCCTGAGCGGTTTCTGGAGCAACAGTTTTCAGCCTATGAGTTTATTCCCTTTGGAGCGGGTGTCCGCCGTTGCGTAGGTTCGGCCCTGGCTCTGTACGAAATGAAGCTAGCTTTGGCCAGCATCTTTCAACACTGGGATCTGAGCTTGGAAACGTCGAAGGAGTTGAAACCGCAACGTCGCGGCATTACCCTCGCGCCCAATGGAGAGGTGCGGTTGCGGAAGGTTGCTCGTCGCTCCCCGTCGGAGAAGTCTTTGCAAGCGGTGGCATAGTCCGACTGGTCCTGAGCTTTTGCAAAATATCTCCATTTAGGATGATGGGTGGCATCGAGGTTTCGAGGGATCTATGGTAACGGCGTGTGCAACTTAAGTGCCAAGATCCCCGGTTTCTCGTAGAACGAAGTCCAATCTCTTGATGCTATGTCCCCAGAAACCGGGGATCTGAGAATAGTTGCACATCGCGTTACGGTAGTGAAGAAATATTACCGGGCCGATCGCATGGCCAAAATTCCGCCACACACTAACCCCAAAGCGATCGGGAACCAGGCTGAAATTTCTGGGGATAAGGTGCCTCGCACCCCCAAGGAACTACTAAAAAAGGAGAGCATGTAATAGCTAAAAATAATTAAGACACTTACCCCAAAGGCTGTGGCTCGATTGGTGCGTTGATTCGGTAAAATGCCCAGGGCAGATCCCACCAAACCAAAGACGAGACAGATAAAGGGAAAGGACAGCTTTTCTTGAATGCGAACTTTGAGTTTACGAATCTTCTTTTCGTCCCCGGTTTGAGAGAGTAACTGCAGGTAAGACTGAGCCTGAATAATATTCATTTCCCCATAATCTCGGGTACGATTGGCTAGGTCTAAGGGAGCGCGAGGAATTTTAAACTGGTGTTCGTCAAAGTTGACAATACTGCGATAGGAGCCATCGGTATTGACCAAGTAAATCGTGCCATTAAATAAATCCCAGCGACTAAAAACCGAATTCCATTCTGCCGATTCTGCCACTAAAATTTGCTGAGGTTCACCTCGGGTAAAATCTAAAATCAACACCCCCTTCATTTGTTCGCCATCAAATCCTTTGGCATAGAAAATGCGAGCAAGTTGGTTTTCTTCACTGCCATCCAGATTTTGAACGGGGGTAAATTGCTGATAAAAAATATTTTTTTCTTGAAAACCCTCATTTTGCTTAGAGCCAAGGGCCTGATCTAAAGTGATTTCTGCGCGATAATTTGCGGCGGGTACTAAAGACTCATTAAAGATAAAGGTTAACCCCGTAACCAAAAGACTTAAAATGATGCCGGGTACAATCAGTCTATAGGTGCCAATGCCACAACTTCTGAGGGCAATAATTTCACTGTCGTTGGATAAGCGGCTATAGGCCATTAAAGTGGCTAGCAATACCGACATGGGAAAAGCCATAACCAGAAATTCTGGCAATTTTAAGACTAGAATTTCTAGGGCAAAGTGAAAAGGTAATCCGGCTTCTGTAACCTTGCGAACCAGATCAAAAACGACCCCAATGGAAATCCCCAGGGACGAAAAAGCCCCCAAACCAAATAAGAACGGGGCAAGAAGCTCACTCAGTAAATAACGATCGAGGAGGGGAAGTTTCACGGGCAAGCGCTGACCGATGGACAGAGGAAAAGATGAAGGGCGATCGGTAACAGCCATTACAACTCCAGATGTATCACTAAAATGCTAATGTTCTGAGAGCACCTATGTATGCCGAGGGGGCACACTCTCTTTATCCTACTACTTACCACTGAAAATCTTGACCGAGATAATACTCTCGCACAAGGTCGTTATTGTACAATTCTTCCGCAGTTCCTGCGGCCAGAATTTGACCATCATTGAGAATATAGCCTCGATCCGTAATGCGTAGGGTTTCTCGGACATTGTGATCGGTAATGAGAATACCAACCCCCTGGGTTTTCAGCCGATGAATAATCTCTTGGAGATCGGCAACGGCAATGGGATCAATGCCGGCAAAGGGTTCATCTAATAATAAAAACCGAGGTCCGTCTGCACCGGAGGCGAGGGCCCGGGCAATTTCTGTGCGGCGGCGTTCTCCCCCTGAAACCTGAATACCTAAGGTATTGCGTACCGCATTTAAGTTAAATTCATCCAACAGCGATCGTAACCGCTGCTGTTGTTCTTGGGGCGATAAGCGACTTTGTTGCAAGACGAGGCGAATGTTATCGGCTACGGTCAAGTGTCTAAAAATACTCGCTTCCTGCGCTAAGTAACCAATACCAATGCGGGCCCGTTGGGTCATGGGAAAATGGGTAATATCCATTTCATTTAACCAAATGCGACCCCGATCGGCTTGTTCTAAGCCAGTGGTGATGTAAAACGTGGTGGTTTTGCCTGCTCCATTGGGGCCCAGTAAACCGACAACTTCCCCTTGGGCAACGGATAAACTCACCTGACGAACGATCGGCCGCTTACCGTAGGATTTTTCAATATTATCCAGGGTGATTTTCACGATATGTATTGACCTGCTCTATAGAAAAGCCTAAAGCCTCGGCAACTTGCTCAAGACTCAAACCTAGTTTAAATAAACGATCGATAGCACTATAGCGAGCTTGGGCTTCCTGCTCTGCCCGTTGGGCTTCTTGCTCTGCCCGCTGGGCAATTTCCACAAAACTCTCAAACCGTTTGCCATCGGGCCGATAAAGCTCTAGATCGCCACTGCTATTTTCTAAGCGCACCCCCAATTGAGGACTCACCCAGCCATTGGTCTGGACGATCGCGGTGAGACGATCCTTAGCCCTGACCCATCCCTTGAGCCGATTTTTCTGGGGATCGTAGAGGTAATATTCCAAAACCCCATAGCGATCGTAAAAAGCGAGCTTGTCCTCCATTTCCTGGCGTGTATTACTCTTCGAGAGAATTTCAAACACGACTTGAGGGGCAATGTTGTTTTCTTCCCATTGTTTATACGATCGACGGTGTCCTTTGGGACAGCCAAAGACCACCATGATGTCGGGAGCTTGACGGGTAGAGGATCCCTGAACTGGGTACCAGAATAAATCTCCTGCTACAAAAACATCAGGATCGTCAATGAATAAACTATCTAGCCCCCCCTGAATTTTGATCATCAGGCTAAGCTGAAGGGTATTATCTGCCACGGGTTTGCCGTCACTTTCGGGATACAGTAAGTCCGGTTCAAAAAAACGCGGATCCAGTTGCTGAATCATAAAGTTAAAGTTAAACCTCTTCGGGATGGAGATGGACAAGAATCGTTCACGTCAAGGCTATCAACTTAAGACGGAGGAGTACGGCACTCCGCGCCGCACTCTTCCATTGAATTTTTTCGCTTTCAGTGGACAGCCCACGTCAAGCATCGCTGAGGCTTTATTGGGGTAAATTATCAATCAAACTGTCGGAGGGTTCTGGGGGTAAGTCGGGTAAACCGGCTGGTGGGGAAGATTCTGTTTCGTCTTCGGGGATGACATAAATCGATTGCACCTGTTCGTTTTCTTTGGGCACAACGATAAACCGCTCTTCATCTAAGAGGTACGTGACCCGCTCGCCTCGAATGGTGTTGCCACCCACTTGGTTGATCACCACATTGCCGGTCAGAATCATGCGACGCTCCCGGCTAAAATACTGAGCTTGCATGGCAGTGGCGGTAATCCCTTTGCGGGGATAAAAAATCTGGACGTTACCCGTAGCCGTTAAAATGCCGGTCTGAGCATTCGCTTCCTGTACATCCGCCAACAATGTCACAGCACGATCGTCCTCCGCAGAGGTGGTTTGGGAATAGGACAGCCTTGGGGGAAATAACCCTAAGGTGGCTAAACACAACACCAAAAGCGATCGGGATACGAGGGAGGAAGTGTTCACAACCGCTCCTTGCTACTAAA
>JBMTZC010000068.1:0-14910 GCA_049455215.1 Prochlorotrichaceae cyanobacterium | reverse complement strand
CGTTGTCCGAATTGGCTCGGACAATCCCCGTCGCTTTAGCGCGGGGTTGGTGAAACAGAACTCAGTTCAGGGGACGGGATGGTACCGAATCCAAGATTCGATATTGTACCTCTCCCTCCGTGGGTTCGGGTCTACGGTGATACTGTTCGACAAAACTGAGGTGATCAATCTCTAAAACCGGTTGCTGATCCTGCAAACGCTGTTGACGAAGATAGAGAATTTCTTGCTCTAACCGCTCCACCCCTTCTTGGAAAAAGCGCTGCGATGCGGTGGGATAGGACAAGGCATTGACCACCCGAGCAAAGGACTGGGCTTGGGCTACCCGAGGTGTAAAGCCGATCGCTAAGAGGACTCCGATCGCTAGTACCATGGGACGATCTGTTAAGCGCGTTTTCATAATGGTTGCCTGTGGGGGTGAGAAGGCACTTTAATATCCCTTTAATACCATTCTATCGGGTACACCAAAAACGCCCACATTGGGTTCCGCGCCCGAAGGGCGTACACCACACCCACCATTTCGGATTGCAATAGAGATTTTGGGGACGGCTTCGCCGCCTACCCCCCTGAATCGAGATGCCCCACCCTAACTTCCCCAATTCTCTCAATTTCTTGCACTTCCTCTATGGTGAATCTCCTCAGTCAGTTAGCCGATAGCCCGATCGTTACCTTTACCATTCTCTTACTGATTTCTGTTACGGTTCCCCCGCTGTTTGAGCAACTGAAAGTGCCTGGCTTAGTGGGGCTTTTAGTGGCAGGCATTTGTGTTGGGCCAGAGGGTTTAAATGTGATCAATCCTGACTCGGATACGATGAAACTGCTGTCCGATGTGGGAAAAATCTATCTGATGTTTGTGGCGGGTTTAGAAATTGATTTAGCGGATTTTTATCGAACCCGCGATCGCTCTTTAACCTTTGGCTTTACCACCTTTGCAGTGCCCATGATCACGGGAATTGGGGTGGGTTTGGCCTTTAAGATGGGGCTAAATGCGGCGGTCTTACTGGGCTCCTTAATGGCCTCCCATACCCTCCTCGGTTATCCCATTGTGGCCCGTTTGGGCTTGCTCAAGCACGATTCCATCACAGCGACGGTGGGAGCCACCATTTTTACGGACATTGGGGCCCTGCTGGTGCTGGCTATTTGTGTGGGGGTGAATGAAGGGGATTTCACCACAGCCACCTTAGTGGGTCAGGTGGGATCCTTGGCCATTTATACGGTGCTGGTGCTGTTGGGGATCGATCGCGTTGGCAAGTCCTATTTTAAGCGCATGGGGGATGAGGAAGGGAATCAATTTCTCTTTGTTTTACTGGCGGTTTTTTTGGCTTCCGTTGGGGCGCAGTTGATTAATGTCGATAAAATTGTGGGGGCCTTTTTAGCGGGTTTAGCCATTAATGGTGTGGTGGGTAAATCCCCCTTACAGGAAAAAGTGGTCTTTGTGGGCAGCACTCTCTTTATTCCCTTTTTCTTTATTGATATGGGTTTATTGCTGAGTATTTCGGGGTTAATTCAGACCCTCAGTTCTCAATTTTTACTCACCGCAGCGATCGTTTTGGGTTTAATTGGCAGTAAGTTTCTGGCGGCCCTCGTTGTCAAAGGGATCTACCGCTACCGTTGGATCGAGTGCCTAACCATGTGGTCCTTGTCCTTGCCCCAGGTGGCCGCCACCCTCGCCGCCGCGATCGTGGGAGTCGATGCCGGAGTCATTGACATCAGCATCTTTAATGCGGTTATTGTGCTCATGCTGGTTACCGCCATTGCCGGGCCCATCCTCACCGCAAAATTCGCCCGACGGTTATCCCCTATTCCTCTTGCTGACCCAGAGACCCTCCTGGAACATCCTGGGGATGTTCTACCGGGATCCCTTCCGCAGACCACTGATCCAACGGGAGAGAACTCCCGCTTTACCATTGTCATTCCCCTCTGCAATCCCTATTCCCAGCGCTATCTCATCGAAGTGGGAGCCCTGTTGGCCCGGCAAGAAGCGGGACGAGTCCTGGCCCTCTCCATCGCCAAATCCCATGTCCACATGGATTCCCCTGAACTGGATAGCAATATTCAACAAAGCCAACGCCTGCTCCAATCGGCCCGGCAAGTGGGAGAAGAACTGGGGACGATCGTGGAGCCCTTACTGCGCATTGATGACGACGTAGCCCACGGCATTACCCGATCTGCCCGGGAGCAAAATGCTCGTTTAATTATCATGGGCTGGAGTCAGGAGAATCTCCAAGCTCGGATTTTTGGCAGTGTTACCGATAGCGTCCTGTGGTCGGCTCACTGTCCCGTCGCCGCCATGCGTTTGATGGATGATCCCATTAATCTGCATCGGATTTTAATCCCCGTTGCCGGCTTAGCCCCCCAGGATCTGCGGCCCATTCGCCTGGCCCAATTATTTGCGGAAACCAATCAAGGGGAAATTACCTTACTCCACGTCTATCACCCCAAAATCTCCCGAGAAGCGGTGGAAAACTTTGAAAATCGGATCCGCCAGCATCTTGCCGGACTCACCTTTACCCATCCCTGCTCCATCACCACTCGCCCGAGTCGGAATATTGCCAGTACCATCCTGGAAGAGGCTAAAGGGTTTGACTTAGTGGTATTGCGATCGCTCCGCCGCCGGACGGTGGCTGGTCTAGAGGTGAGCAATATGACCACCGAAATCATCCTCAATAGCCAATGCTCCCTGATTTTGGTGGGGGAACCCCATTATGGTCTGGACACGGTGATCAGTTAAGACAGCAGGATTCAGCCCTTACTTTCCCTTTTGGGAGGCTACCGTGTACACACATCTTGGATGAGAACCCAAAAGCTGATTTACCCCCCTTAATCCCCCCTTGGAAAGGGTGGAAACTCCGAGCCAATCCGATCCTTCCCCTTGCGAAGGGGGAGTTAGAGGGGGTTCGAGAAGTGTCAGACTCTTGCTAATAACTTCTGTGTACACCGTAGCCTTTTTCAAGGGGGGCTAGGGGGGATCCACTCAAGTTTTGCGATTGCAACGAGACTTATTGCCGTCCGGGGACTGGACTCAAGGGATGACGCACCTAGTTTGGGGTCGGCACATAGCGGCTATTGATAGCCCCATCGGGATCGTACAGTTCTAAGGGAATTTGAGCCTTATCACTAATCACTTTGAGGGCATTTTCTAGACCTTGCAGATGTTCCAGAGCCTGTTGCTGATCGCCCCATAACCCAGCCGCCAGGATTTGGCTCTCGTAGTCCACCGTGACCTGCACCGCAATCAGTTCGGGGGTGACGGTGAAATAACAAATGACGGGGGTTGTGGTACAAATCTTGCCCAGTTCCTGGCGAGTTTGCTCTACCTGATTAAATTTCTGGGCTTGTTGTTCGGCCCGTTGATAGGCTTGGGTATAGATCGGCAATAATTTCTGGGCTTCCCCATACTGAGGGCTACCGGTTGGCACCTGTTGGAGCGTCACGAGGGCAACTTCCCAACGGTTCCGGGCAATGTCCCAGCGGGCTTCTTGCTCTGCACTCTCAGCAAGTCTAGCCTTATCCAAGGCTTGCAGGTAGGCATTATTGGCAGCGGTTGCACTGCGGCTTTGCTGTTGGAAGCGATCGTATTCCTCTTGATAGCGTTGACGATAGTCGGCAATGGAGTGATAGGCCGTCGTATCTTCAGGAATGTTATTGAGGGTTTCTAGGGCCGTTTGCCAATGGCGCTGAATGCGTTCCCACAACACAGTGCGATCCACACTGGGATCATTGGCCAGAGCTTTTTCCCAGTTGCCTTTTTGCAGTTGGGCCAGTTTTGCCGACTCTTCTGCTTTTTTCAAAATCGATTGCCCTAAAACCTCGCGCTCAAGCTCTCGATCGACTAATTTGACATAGCCTTCGTATTGCTCAATTTTGCGTTGCGCTAACTCATAACTAGGATTGTCCTGAGGAATCGATCGTAAAATGTCTAAGGCCTGCACCCAGAGATCCCGGGTAGCTTGCCACTGCTCTAGAGGGTAGGGCGGCGTTTTGCTTTGTTCCACCGCCTGCACTGCTGTTTCAAAGGCGCTCGTAATGGGGGCAAAGGCTGCCAGATTAGTATTCACTTCCGCCTGAAGATCCTTGGCCCGTTGGCGATAGCTAGACCAGAGGGGAACTTTGCGGCTCAAGTCTTGGCTTTCGGTCAGTTGGGTTTCGATCGCTTTGAGTTGATCCCAGTTTTCCGCCGTGGCAATCTGGGCCAAGGCATTGGCTTTTAATTGTTCTGCTTTATGGAGCGGGGTACAGGGTTGGACATAACAGGGTTGCATCATGAACCAAAAACTGCCCACAAAGGTACTCAGGCAGAGGGCAGCCCCCGTGAGCCAGACCCCAGAGGATAGCCCCAATCCTTCGGGGTTCAGCGGGGAGGGTTGGGGGACTGAGATGGTTTTAGCGGTCGGAGTTGGGGTTGCGTTAGGGGCAACTTGAGGGGGCTGCCCAGCCTCCGGTTTAGCCACAGGTCTTCTCAGCGGAGGGGGCACTAAGGTACTGCCCCCTGCGGCATAGGGTTGGGTTTCACCCAAAACTCTGAGGTACAGTCCCACCCTTAATTTAGTTGTTTTGTGGGCGGGCACCTGAAATAAAGCGTGGTGAAGCTTCCCTTCAAGCTGCTGGAGCGCTGCGGCAAATTGGGCCAAGGTAAAGCGAGGATCGGGGCGCACCCCCGCCGCATGTTCAATTAAGATCAGCAGTCGATCGCTTTGGTAGCTACAGCGGATCTGAAGCGGAATGGGAGAACGCCGTCTTTGTTGCCATTGCCGTTGTAGATGGATTTCCAGCAGACGATAAGGATGAAAATCGGCACCGCGGGGACGATCGACAACCTGAGTCTTAGAGACTTTAGGCAGAATGGTGTTAGAAGGGTTCAAACCAGCAGGAAGGGTAGAAGATAGCGTCATGGGAGATCCAACTAGGATGCAAGGGACAAAAGAAGAACCATGAGTCTGGCGCAAAGCTTACCCTAAGCTTCACCGATCGCCAAGCCCTAGCCGGATAATTCTTCACTCCGGCCTCCTCTGCCACGGCCACAGATGAATAAGGGGATGCCCAACCTCCTCGGGGCGATCCTAATAAATCTTAGGTAGACTGGTAACGTATCCTAAGCCAAGCACGCACCTCGATTTTGGCGAGGCGACCCAGAAAGAGTATCGGAGCTGTAGTAATGAAAGCGATCGAGTTTCAATGGCAGGGTGACACCGTAACCGCGAACCTGGGGACGAAAATTACCAAGCAAACCCTCTATGGCTATGCCAAACGCATTGTGGAAAAGGATGGTCAGGTTTTACGGAAAGGGTATCTGACTCCGGAGGGACAGATTCTGGAGCGGCAGGAGATTGATTATGCCAAGGTGGATCCCCAGGGAACCGTATTAGAAGAGGTGATCACGGAGATTGAAGGACAACCGGCAACCCTCTTTCCCAGCGCCTTTGACCAGGCCAACCCTTTAATTCCCGTTCCCCTAGAGACGTTAGTGGGCTTTAATACAACGGATGTTTACCCGATCGTGGATTTGCATCTGCCACCGGGTCTGTATCAAACAGAGTTTGCCTATCGCAAAAGTTATATCCCTCGGGAGGCTTTTCTCCTCGTCAAAGCAGAAGATAACAGCGCTTTTTTACTGGTGGGTGAGCGGAAGAATACGCCCTTTGTTGGTCTACAGGTTATCTATGATTTCTTCGATGCCGAAGGAGATGAAGAGGATGAAGATGATCTAGATTTTGCGATGATTTAAGAACCGAACGCCACGCAGTTCACTGATAGTTATCATCCCCAGATAGCCCTAAAAATAGCCTCAAAACATCATGAGAAGTAATCGCTTTATTCATCTTGACCATCAAGGCATCACCGCTCGGGTTCTTTTACAAAATGTCTTGCCGCTGAAACGTCCACCCGCCTTAATAACCCGCACCCGTAGTGGACAGATTTCCTCCCTTAAAGTGCTGAAGGGTATCAATACCACGATCGCTCCCGAGGATCTGTCCCCTCAAGCCCTGCTAGACAGCGATCCGGAATTGAACTGGCAGACCGGCGGTAAAGTGCTGGAAATGGATTTAATGACAACCGCCTATTTTGATCCGGAGGCAGACCTAAAAATTCCGGTGTCGGATTTTCAATTTATGGATGAGGTTTATGATGCCAAAGGAACCTTAAACGATCGTAGACCTCACCGGCAGCGCAAAAGTAACATTAATGACACCTTGCCCCTCAAGATTGGCAAACGTATTTCCCTCGAAAAAGCCCTAACTACCTTTGTTTTTCGCTATACCTATCAATTGGTTCATGAAGATGGCGTGACCATGGATTTTCTCTATCGTCTGGCCCAAGAGTTAGATCAAAAACAAGAACTTGCTCTGCTGGGGGCTGGAAGCAAAGGCAATCAACCCTTAGTCTTGCGGGATAAAGGCAGTCCCTACCGTGGCTTTCTCTATGGCAAGGTGAAGGAGGAGCAGGAGCAACGGCAATATAAATTACTCTTGTTGCTCAGTGACCAGGAATTAAAGGAAGTGGAGGAGGACGCATAATGACTACAGAGAAAATCGATCGTTCTAAACTGGTAACCAAGCTCAATGACTATCAGATTGCCACGAGTCAAGCGGTTTTAGATGTGGTGTTGATGGGCATTGCCTCTGACTATGAAAGTAGTGTCAGTCGGAAGATGATTTCCCTCAATGCCAATCAACTCGATCGTCGTTTTCCCACCACGGAACCCATTTTAGAAACCACAAAGTTTGATGGTGAAGGCATCTTTATTTACTTTGAGCGAGGTTCCCAAATCTTTGCCTTTAATGCTCCTTCGGGTCGAGTGCGGGTGGGGCTACCGGCTCTAAAAGCTTTAGAAGAGCATCTCCTAAGGACCGATCTGCAAAAAGGATTATTTCGGGCAGAGCTTTATTTGCCCCTCGAAATTTCGGGACGACGGGCAGGTATCGCGGATGTGTTACGGGTCTCTTTTAATGGAACTGAAGCGGAGTTAAACGCCCTTAAGTTGGTGATGATTGACCTCATCATGGTGGACGGTAAAGATTTACGATCGCATCAATCAGATTTTGAAAAAACCTGGACGTTATTGCAGGAATATTTTGGTGATTCCCCCTCAGCCCCCTTCTTCCGTCCTGAAGGATCCATTCTCCCCGAAAATCAAATTGCCGATCGCTTTGCCACTAAAACAGCGGCCGGGGCAGAGGGCTTAGTGCTGCGGCGACTGCGGCGGGCTGAAGTCTATAAAGTTAAACCCCAACTGTCCATTGATGCGATCGTTATCGGCTATGTGGAAGGCGAATATGAGGGTCAATATGGGATGACCTCGTTGCTGGTGGCCCTCACCTATCCCATCGAGAATCCTCATCAGATTGTCCTACAAACCTTATTGCGCGTAGGGTCAGGCTTTAGTGATGCCCAGCGATCGGAATTGTTGACGCTGCTCTCCCAATGGAAAGTAGAAGCCCCCTTACCCATGACCGATAATGACGGTCGTCCCATTCTCTTTGTTAAACCCCACTATATTGTGGAGCTAAATTGTGAAGATATTATGGTCAATATGCCCGGTAGCGATCGGGACAATCGTACCCAAGCCTTTCTTTGGAACGCTGACAGTGAATCCTACCAATTTTTAGGTTTACAGCCCTGTCCCCGTCCTATTTTTGCCACCTTTTTACGCTTCCGGGACGATAAAGAATTATTGAACAGTGGAGCCAGATTAGAGCAAATTGTGCCTAACCCTCAACTTCCCCAAGACCAGCCAGAAAGGGAAGGGAAAGCAGAAATTATTCGGCGGGAAGTCTATCAAAAAGGAGAGATGATCCGCAAATTAGTGATGGTACAAACCAACAATCTAGAGGCGGTTCCCTACTTAGTCTATTGGACGGATTTTTCACCCAAACGGAAATCTCCTTTAGATGTCAGTGTTTCCTATGCCTACACCCTAGAGCGTGCCCACCAGCTTGCTGAAAACCTCATTGAAACTAAAATTGTACGGGGCTGGAAAAAGGTTTAGTTGTAGGGGAATAAGCTATCGGTATCCTTGTTAATCATGGATTCCTACTGAAGGAGAGTGGTAGGAGCGTTCTACACCATTTGGAGACCTGTAATTTGAATGATGACATCATCAAAATCATTATCACTTTGGGCACCGGGTAGATCCTCAATACCAAAGAGTCCGTTACCAAGCAGTTGGAAGTGATCTTGACCATCGCTATTCAAGGCAAGGAAGGGGAAATAGACATTGCTATAGTCTTCATTAGCCGTCTCACTATTAACAATGAGGAAGGGCAGTACCAGTGTGCCACTATTTAGATTGCCGAGGATCTGGGAGGTCGTGGTTTGATCTGCGGGGGCACTCAGTTGTCCAATGGCATTGCCGATCGCTCTCTGGGCATAAGCAACTCGATTTTCTGCCGTAGGAGCAATATTCTCCACCGCACCGGTTAAAGCATCTACCGCATAAAAACCGATCGTGTTGTCAAAGGCTGCTTCCCGGTAGAGCGTCACTTCCATTACTAAGGACTGTTCCACATCCACTAAGCCATCTTGGTTAAGGTCAAGGTTACGGAAATCGAAGCCTTCTACAAATTGTGGGGTGTTGTCCACGCTGATAGTTAGGGTTTTGCCCACTTTTTCGATGCGATCGGGGGTAATGAAAATATTGGCGGTAGAAGTTCCCACGGTAACCGTGAAGCTAAGATCGTCGAATATCCCTTGAGCCTCATTACCAAAGTCAAGTTGGAAGCCATTTTCAGTCAAGTTAGAGAGGGCTGCACCATTTTGAGTAGAGAAGAAGACCTCTAGGGCGCTGGTGTTGCGCTGGAGATCATCAATACTGCCATCTACGATGAGGAAGAAGCCAAGACGCTGATTTGCCTCAAAATCTAAGCTAACTTCTAGGGTGTTCGTTAAAACATCTAGTGCCGCCAGTGGACTGTCATCATCCCCATCTAAGGTGGAAAGTACGGCTTGGGGATTGCCGGTGTTCAGGATTGCGTTCAAATAGCGATCGCGGTTGAAACTAGCTGTACCCGGTGTGATCAGTGAACCGTCAGTATCCGTAACGGAGCCTTGGGAATCGGTTACTTCAAACACGACCAATTGGTTCGCAGAAGCGGTTTGGTTTTGGGTGAGCTTGAACAGAAGAGCGAGGGCACCTTGAAGGGCGATCACCCCCCGCTGTTCGTCACTGTCCTCTAGGTCAATTTGAGGGGGTGTAGGATTATCGTCTGTATCATTGTTGCTGTCACTACCATTATCCCCTGTATTTTCATCATTGCCACTACCGTTTTCTCCTTCATCGTCTTCGTCGTCTTCTGGATCTTCTGCTACTGCAGTACCCGCAGGTAAGGCATATTGCAAGCCGAAGTTGGAAACTAATTCATTACTGTCCCGCTGTAAGCTTTCCGAGTCAAAGTGACGATCGTAAATCTCACCATAATTCCCCACCGCCTTAATGGCATTGACGGCAAAGTCATTGCTTAACCCGAGAGCTTCCCCTAAATTGCCTTCGAGCCCTAGGAACTGCCGGATGGCTGTATTCGAGTCATTCGTGAGATCATCATCGCTATTAATTGCAATGAAATCATCAATATTTGCCTGGGTTATGCCATATTCTTCGGCTTGCACAAGACTGTTATAAATCCAGCGCACAGCATCACCCCATTCCGATTGATTTTCATCAATCACCATAGCCAAGGGTTCTTTAGAAATGGTATCGGCAAGCAGGCGATGATCTTCAGGGTTAGCAAAGCGTTCAATTTGGGGAGCAAGTAAGGTTAAATCCGTGACTACCGCATCTACTTCGTCAGCTTCATAGGCATTGAATACCGCTTCAAGGGTTGGATAATCGACTTGAATAAAGGTGGCATCAAAGGGTTCTAAGGCATCACTTAAATTTTGCGGAGCTGTGCCTGGAGACCAGAATCCAATCCGTCGTCCATTTAAATCCGGTAGGACATTAATGCCACTATCATTTCTCACCAGAATGCCCTGACCAGTGTAGAGATAGCGGGGACCAAAATCCACTCCTAAGTCTGCATCGCGTACTAGGTTATGGGTTGTGGAAGTGGCCGAAATATCGACGATATTATCGGCAGTGTTGGCAAAACTATCACCGAAAGCCTGATCAACGAATTCAATATTGCTGGCATCGCCTAGAACAGCGGCGGCGATCGCGTAACCGAGGTCTGCATCCATCCCTACGATCGTTCCATCGGTGTTTTCGATCGCAAAGGCAGCGGAACCGAGGGACGTACCAAACCGGAGGGTGCCCCGTTCTTGGACTGCATCTAAAACATTGAGGGTAGTGGTGCCGCTGGGTAGGGTGGTACCTGAGCTACTACCGGAAAACGGCAAGGCGTAGAGTAAACCTTCATCATTCCATAATAGGTTTCTATTCCGTTCTTGATCGGGGAAATGACGATCGTAGATTTCCCCATAGTTACCCACTTGCTTGATGATATTAACGGCAAAATTATCCGGTAAGCCGAGGGAAGCCCCCAAGTCCCCTTCAATTCCCAGGAAGCGGCGAATCCCCACCTCAGAATCATTGGAGGAGTTATCGTCGGTGTTATCCGCAATTAACTGATCGATGTTGGCGGAGGTAATGCCGTATTCTTCCGCTTGGATTGGCACATAGGTGATCCAACGCACCACATCTGCCCATTGAGAATCATTTTCCGGTAAAGCAAAGGCAACTCCCTGGGGAGAGGCATTATTGAGGTTGCCATCTTGGTAGAAGTAAATCGGCCCAAAATCAATCCCTAGGGTGGCATCTTTGATTAAGTTGACACCAATTTGCCCTGCACCTAGATCGACCGTCCCCTCTGCCACAGCAGTTAAGACATTGGCTTCAGATGTGGTGGTGATTTCAACTTTGCTAGCATCACCAAAAATTGCAGCGGCGAGGATTCGGGCAAAGTCTTGATCCAGCTCCGTGGACTGATCCGTTAACCCTAGCTGGATGAAGCCCCGCTCGATGATGTCATCCAGAATGGTGCTCTCTGGCGTACTAATGTCTTCTGCCAGTGCAATACCGAAGACCAGGTTACTTTCAGGGGTAGGCAGTTCAACCGGGAGGAGTGGGGTGGGTTGATCCACAATTTCCAGGATGTTGCCCAGATTGGGGAAGTAGGCATAGGTGGGCCCATCGTTTTGAATGAGGGCGATCGTTTCCCCTTGGTATTTAAGCTGACCGGCCAAGAAGACAAAATCAGTCAGGGTGGGATTATTAAAGCCAGGAGCAGAAATTTGGATTTTATCCCCTTCCGCTGGATCGAAGTCTAGGATAAAGTCTTGCCCTTGGTTGGGGGCGCTGAAGAAGAAAGCGTCAGATCCGTCACTCCCATGGAGATAATCGATACCAAATCCACCGCTCAGAATATCTTCACCGGCATCCCCCACTAACCAGTCATTATCATCGTTCCCTTCTAGGACATCGTTGCCCGTGCCTCCCTTGAGTACATCGTTGCCCTGATTGCCTTGAATGTGGTCATCGCCGCTATTGCCCAAAATTTGGTCGGCCCCTTCATTGCCAAAGAGGGTATCGTTTCCACTACCGCCTTCAATGAAGTCATTACCTGCGTTACCCGCAATATTATCGGCTCCAAAGTTACCTTGGAGATGGTCTTGACCATCGCCTCCGATGATCACATCATCCCCGGCTTTGCTCATGATGTGGTCATTATTGGCAGTACCAGCTAGTCCATCGTTTCCATCAGTACCAACGATCGTTTCTCCGGTTTGGGGGGTATTAGCGCTTGACTCATCATCTTCGAGTTTGAGAAGTCCCACAGCGTTTGCGCCCGGAACAATGCTAAAGCCCTCTCCCACAGACTGGAGGTTCAGAGTAATGGTTTCTAACGATTCAACTTCGCCGTCATTAATAGGGGTGAGATCGAGGGTGGCTTGGATTTGACCAGGGGCAATATACAACTCTCCCAAGGTTTCTGTATCAACCGTATAGTCTTCCCCTGAGGTGGCGGTGCCGGAAAGATTGTAGTAAACGGTCACGCCTTGGTTGGGGGCAGGTTCACTGAGTTCAACCACAAATTGTGCCCCATCGGGAGAGGCTTCATTCAATTTATCTAGGGTGCTAGTAACTTGCACAGAGCGATTGCCAAAGGTGCTAACCTCTCCATCCACCAAGATATAGTTCTGATTGAGGACGGCATCCAAGGCAACCAAAGCTTCGGTGGCGGTAATTGTGTTACTCCACATCTGCTGAACGATCGGCGGTAACTCCCCTTGCACGGCCCGCTTAATGGAAGAAATAACGGGAATGATTTCGGTAATCCGATCGTAGGGGCTAGTTTCAATGACCTGATCGAGGAACTGGCTACTGGTGGCAATGACTTGAGCTGTGACTGTGAGTTGTTCTGGAGTTGCAGTAATACCATTCAGTTGAACAAAGCCTTGTAAAAAGGATTGGATAATAAGGGGATCGTTGAAATCCCAAACCTCACTACTGGGGCGGTTCACGAGGAACTGTGCCACGGCACTCAGGACGTTTTGCAGGTTATTGGGGTCAACCTCAGTGTTTGGATCCGCTTCTTGCCATCCATCTAAAAAGGCGCGGAAGCTGTTGAGTAGGGCTTGAACTTTAATATGGGCGACATAGGTATCTAAGCCAATCTGCTCGTCTGCACCAATGGAGTCTAAGGCATCAAAGAGATTTAGGCTGAGGTTTTGATCCAAGCCAATTTGGGCTTTAACCAGTGTTTCTGCTGCATCGACTGTCAATCCTTCTTGGTAGTGTAGTGTTGCCACAAGGCTTGTGAGAGGTGTAATTGCGCTTGAGCCAGGTAGGGCGAAGAGATCACCTGAGGGCAAACCACTGGAACTATCGATTCCACCTTTGACAATAAGTTGTCCCTCGGATTCATCAATGACACCATCTCGATTGAGATCAAACTGAACTGGAATATCCAAGAAGTAGCGACCATAGCTATCGGTAATGGAGAACGGTTCATTTTCATCCCATGTACCATTGAAGTTCGCATCAAAGAAAACCGTTGATCCAACAATGTAGCTGCCGGAAGCGGCACCGCTACTACCAGCCCCTCCAAGGGTAAATTCAAAGAGGGTCTCCCGTGCTAGTTCCTCTTCATACACAGTAACGGTTTGTTCCCAGAAGCCCAGATCTAGTCCCACTTTGACAGCGATCGCTAGGTATGCTTCTAAGGCACCTGCAAACTCAAATAAAGAGAGAGGATTGGAAATACGAGAAATAATTTCAGATCCTCGAATACGACCGTCGCTTTCCCCGGTATATTCGCCAATATCGATAACATCTAAACCCGCATTGGCCTGGATGCCTCCTGTAGCTTCTACACTCGCCACCACAGCCGTTGCAGAAACTCCTGCCTCGATCGTGGCTGCTAACTCCAGTTCATCCACATCAACGCCTGTTTCGGGATCCACATCAGACAGATAGAAGCCATCAAAGATGCGGTAGGACTCTGCTAGGGCAAAGTCAGTTTCTTTCCAGTTGCTAAAGCCAACCGTGTCAAACCCGAAAACTAAATCAGAGTAAGCCGAAAGGCCACCGGATAAACTACCGAAAATAGGAGGAGCGATCGGGAAACTACGGCCAATGGTAAAGCCAATATCAAGTTCAGGAACATCCCAGGTTACGAGATCAATATCTTGACCGAGGAAGAGTTTGACAAGGTTTAGCGGCTCTTCAACAATATCAAGGGTGATGCCAACGTTATCTAAGGCACTAAAGAAGTTGTTAACTTTATTAGTGAGTTTGCTATTAGTGTTTTGTGCTCCAGATGGTGTTTTTGCATCAGAGGCAATTTTACGCTTGTCAACCTGTTCCAGGCGTTTATCGGAGTCGGGGTTCTCGGTAACCGCTTGCTGAGACACATCTTCAGTGCCTGCTGCGAGTTCAAAAGTATAGTCACCAAAGCCCAGGGATAGATTTTCCCCACTATTGATCGTATCCTCTAAGTCCTTCAGGCTTTCAGAGAGGGCAATCACACCTTGAACCGCATCGAAGAATTTCTGATATTTCGGTGCTTTCTTAGCGCCACTGGCCAAGCTTTCCGCAACTTCGATAATTGTTGCAGATCCATCACCGTTACGATCGAAGGCTTCCGCTAGTCCTACTTTCTCTAATAGGGTGATCTCTGTGGTGAGAGCATCAATGACAGGTTGAATGGGTTCAACGACATCATTGACTCGTTTGATGACAGGACTGAGGAAATCAGTAACGAAGCCACCTAAGTCTAGGGTGATGTCATTAAATTGTAGATTCAGATCACCAAAGCCATTATTGTTGTAGTTCCCCAGGGTGAAGCTATCACTGGAGAGGTTAAAGCCAAAGGATGGAAACTGTGTGTTTCCACTAACCGTGGTGAGGATATCTAGGTCAAGTGTTGCACCTGATTCTGGCGTAAAGCCATACTTTACAAAATCTGAGAAACCAAAATTATCTCGTGCTTCAATTAGTTCGGGAAGTGTAAATCGGTTATCAACACCTTGGGGGGTAAAGGTGCCTTTCTGGTTTACCACAATAGCAGGATCGACTAGCTCAACTGACTGCGATACACCATCAGTTTTAAGGGTAACCGCATCACTTAGCTCTGCGATCGCCCCGTTACTAAACTTTAGCTCCGTTCCCTTAGTAAGGGTTAAGCCACTACCAAGCGCGTTCTTAAGTTCTGGGCTTAGCTTACCAGTATCTATAGCGAGTCCTATGGAGTCGGTACCCGAGTTATATGATTGCTTCACTATTAACGGTATGGCTATACCGTTGGTGGTAAATGAACTGGTCTCATCAGCTTCAATAGAAATACCAAGATCATCCTGTATTGAAGCTGTAAGTACAGTGCCGTCTGTTTTAAGGGTAACCTCACCACTTAGTGTTGCGATCGTTCCATCACTAAACTTAAGCTCTGTTCCTGCACTCAGGGTCAAAGAATTACCCAG
>JBMTZC010000067.1:0-14976 GCA_049455215.1 Prochlorotrichaceae cyanobacterium | reverse complement strand
CGGTTGAGCTTCTTCTGCCTTTAAATCTAGATCATCTGGCATCTGACTATAGATGGCCCCCATCATTAAACTAATCAGCATAGCCATGCCAGTACGCATGCCATCGGAGGGATAGACAAAGGCCGTAATCAAGGGGAGCAATCCCAGCACCAACCACTTGCCCAGCCGTTTTTCCTGCACCAGTAGCACACAACCACTGCCAATTAGGATGACAAAGAGGGCCACATTGCCATCATGGGCCAGATAGCCCCAAGCTAAGTTTGTTGTCCCGGCTCCCTTGCCTAGGCTAAACCGCCCTAACACTAAACTGATCAGGGCAGCTTGCTCCCACAGTGCGGTATGGGGAAACAGCCAGCGGGCCAGCAGCACGACACCGATGCCCTTGCCTGCCTCCGAGGCGACCGCCAGTAAGCCAGCGATCGTTCCGCCGTGGTAAAAGGCCGCAGAAACACCAATGTTGCCCGTCCCCAACTCCTGCAAATGCTTTCGGGCTAAGAGATGGGTAATCCAAGCCACAATGGGCAATGCGCCCAGGGCGAAACTACTGCCAAGGAGGATGAGGCTATCTTGCATAGTTCAGGTTCAGGCATGACCAATGGCGAGGGCTGCCACCAGCATACCTAAGACTAAAAAGGGCTGGGCACTGGCTTGATATTTCACATCATTGTTCAAGGGATCCCGCAGGAAATACATATCTTGAAACGTAATCTGGGGAATGACCAAGAGCACTAAAAGGACGGCATAGAGGTTTTGGTGCAGAAAGGTGAGATACCCCGCAATGCCCAGTTGAAAGGTATCAATCATGATCACGCAAATCCAGGCAGCGGTGCCCACCCCAAACATGACCGGCAGAGACTTTAAGCCCAGTTGACGATCGCCTTCCACACTTTTGAAATCATTAACGACGGCAATTCCCAAACCCGCCAGGCTATACACTAACGTCACCACAACGATCGTAGGGGTTAGAGTGCCAAACAAGGCTTGACCCGCCCACCAGGGCAGGGCAATATAACTCGCCCCGAGGGCATAGTTCCCCAGCCAACCATTTTGCTTGAGCTTGAGGGGGGGGGCGGAATAAATAAAGGAGAGAAAAGAGCCAAAGAGCGCTAATGCGGTAATCTGGGGAAAGTCATGGTGTGCCCACAAATCGAGAATGGCGGCAATGCCTAGCCCTGCGAACAACAAAATTAAAATTTGTGCTTTGACCTGAGGGACAGAGATCGCCCCCGAAGGAATAGGCCGGTAGGGTTCGTTAATGGCATCAATTTCACGATCGTAAAAATCATTGATCGTTTGGGTATAGCCCGCCAGCATCGGCCCCGACATCAACATACAGGTGAGGGCTTGTAAAAAGTTCTCTAAGTTCCAGTGGTAATGGCCCGAAGCGGCTGCACCACAGACCACGCCCCAAATCAAGGGAATCCAGGTGATCGGTTTCATTAATTGCAGGCGAATTTTCCACAGGGAGGTTTCCCCAGATTGGGCCCCTTTCATCCCTAAAAGCTGACGGGCTTTAGAGCCGCTATTAGCGCTACTCTTGGAAACTGCCGGATCCTGGGGAGTGCCGGTTGTATCATGAAGAGAAGAATCGGCTGGATTTGGTTCAGTCATGGTCAATTGCGGGTTCAACAGAATTTGATTTGTCGAGATGGGTCTTGTCAAGGCCAATCTGCCAAGACTCCAAAATTCTACAGCAATGCACAGGATATAGCCGCTGATCGGTAGTATCCCCGTGTATGCCCAAACCGATTGACCCTTCGCTCTTGCCTTGGGGAGCCGAGTTCAGACTGAGGACAGATCCTGCGCCATGCCCCTGTAACTCCCCTTTAGGGGCTGTCAGGGATTTTAGAGATCTGAATCTCTCGATCGTTTTGTTTTCTCCCGTTAATCTTTTTTGTATTCCGTGGAAGGCCACAAAAAGAGAGGGTTACAATGGGAGAGATGGTTAAGCGTTACAGCTACCCCTTACGAATACATCTGGGTCTCTTTCGCGTTGCCCTTGAATCTATAGATCATTTCTATGCAATTACTTTTTCTTGGCTCCGGCTCGGCGTTTACCGTTGGTGATCGTAATTATCACTGTAATGTGTTGATCACCAAGGCTGACCCGTCTTCGCCTCGCGTTAAACGTTTACTCTTAGATTGTGGATCAGATATTCGCTTTTCCCTCTATGAGGAGGGGATCTCTCCCTACGATATTTCAGATATTTATATTAGCCACCTTCATTCCGATCATATTGGCGGACTCGAATTTATTGGGTTTAAGACCCTATTTAATCCTAATTGCTTATCGCCAAATCTCTATGGCAGTCAAGAAGTTTTAGAAGAATTATGGAGACGATCGCTTTCCGGGGGAATGAGAGCGATCGAAGGTCAAAATACTACCCTAGAAACTTTTTTTCAGGTTCATCCCATTGGCAACGATCGCTGTTTTGTTTGGGAAGATATTGTTTTTGAATTAGTCGCCGTGCCCCACGTTAATCCAGGCACCGATCCCATGCCAACCTACGGCTTGCTGTTCCAGGTGGGACAAACCACTATTTTTTACACCACTGATACTCAATTTGCGCCAGAGCGACTCTTACCCTACTATCGCCAAGCGGATTTAATTTTTCATGACTGCGAAACCGGGCCGTTTCCCACTCCCGTTCATGCCCGTTACGAGCAACTGTTGACGTTACCCCAGGAGATTAAAAACAAAATGTGGCTTTGTGGTTACCAACCGGGAAGCAAGCCTAATGCTCAGGCTGATGGATTCTTGGGCTTTGTCCAACGTGGACAAACCTTTACCTTTTCTCCCAAGGAGATGCCTGCTACCACCACCCATGCAAGCCGCACTCCAGCGATCGCTTAGGCTGTTGGTCTACTTTTCCGGCTAGGGACTGTCATCATGTAGCGATGAAATAAAGGTTTATGCAGTAATGGTTTGAGATCATTTCATTGAAGTGCCCACCAAATAATAAAGCGGCTGGAAAACCTTCCAGCCGCCTCAGGATATTAGGGGCGTGTTCTAGATGAAGTAAGCTACTACTGAGCCACCGGCACTTGCTCAGTTGCCCAAGCAGGAGTGGGGGCAGCAGGACGAGTTTGACGTACCTGCGGTTGAGGAGGAGCAACAGGGGCACCGGCTTGAGTAACCACTTGAACACAGTTGGGGGTGAAGAGAAAGATGCTTTCGCCCACTCGTTCTTGATGCCCATCAATGGCATAGGTTCCACCTGCCACAAAATCTACTGCACGCTGTGCTTGATCTGGATCCATCATGGTTAAGTTTAAGACCACAGACTTTCTTTCTCTGAGGGCTTGAATGGCCTGGGGCATTTCCTCAAAAGAGCGAGGTTCCATGACCATGACTTCGGTTTGGGCACCAGCAGCGCCGGGCATTCCAATTACATTGCTCATATTTGCTCCTAAGGTGCTACCAACGGTACTCCGTTCTCTAAAACGACGACGGGAATTATTTAAATCCGAATCTTCAGGCTGAATGGCCGGGGGAGTGGGGACTTCCTCGGTGTACAGGGGCTGGTACTCCTGAGTTTCTGGTTCACTATATTCGTAATCATAATCCTCAGGATCATTTAGACCTACGAAGTCTCGGAGCCTCGTAAAAATTGACACGGTTCACACTCCATTAAAACTCGATTTGTAGAATTCAATTCGTAGAACAGCCACCGATGCGTTAGGAAAGTAAATTAACCTGACGTAGATAAACTTCTACTAGAAAACCTACCAGAAGCCTACCTTAAGGTATCACAATCCAGAACAACTACCCGTTCCTGGGTAATAAGCTCGATCGCTCTAATACCCGCCCCGCCGCGCTTCAGCTCTCATGCATTCCCGTACAGGAAACAGACCGGATAACCTAAGGTCATCTTTCCATTCACGAATTCGATGAATATAGCACCTTAATCAGAGATTTAAGCTTAATTATGATGATGGAGACATCATTTTCCTTGGCTCAAGGTTTCTGGGCTTAAGGCAAGGGTAAACTTCTATATCTCAACGCTCGATACCCTGGAACTAACCCATGGGGGAAGACTAGGGTAAGGATGACGACATTCAGGATTGTTGCTAAATTGCGCCACTATAGTAGCCATGTTGTTTCTGCTTGGCAAGGGGGTATTCATTTATTCATTTATTTTTGAGATTCGCTTTTACCTCCAGGTTATACGGCTAACAACTTAAGGCGGAAGAGTGCGGCGCAAAGCACCCCACTCTTGCATTAAATTTTGGAAAGCCGGTTGTACAGGGGTTGTCCTGTGACAGGATCTTCTGCTTTTAGCAGCGCCAGAGCAGAAAATCAGGAACGATCGCCAAAGATAATACTGCCTAAGCGAATCATGGTTGTCCCAGCTTGAATCGCTAAACGATAATCCCCAGACATGCCTAGAGATAATTCCCGAAAGCAAAGGGAAGACTCTTCGCTCAAATTTTTGGCTAAGTCGCGTGCTTCTTGAAAAATCTTTAGAATCTCCTCGGGATCAGTCTTGAGGGGCGGAATACTCATCAACCCACAGATGGACAGGGCGGGGAGGGCGGCTAAATGAGGTAAGGCCTGTTGCAATGCCTCGATGCTCCACCCAATTTTGTTGGGATCTTCACGAAGTTTTACCTGCAAGCATACCTGGGGCGATCGCCCTGACTCGACGGCCACCGCCGCCATGCGTTCCGCAAGTTTGAGGCTATCAACGCTGTGAATCCAGTCAAAATGCTCAATGGCTTTGCGGACTTTATTGCTTTGTAAGGATCCAATGAGGTGCCAGGTCAAATCCGGTAAATCCTTTAAAGCTTCTTGTTTACTGAGGGCTTCCTGGACTCGATTTTCAGCAAACTCACGAAGACCAGCGGCATACGCTTCGCGAATTTTCTCCACCGACACGGTTTTGCTGACGGCAATTAAGCGAACGGAAGGGGGCAGAGTGGCTTGGATCTGACGAATGCGATCGCCTATGCTGGAGGAATGAACGTTCACCGGATTGATCTACTCGGGGTAAGGTCTGGGCTGAAGGTATTTCTACGGTCATCAAGGGACGGAAAGGGAGGGCGTGACGTTGTGCCCGCGTAGCTCGCCTTAGTCTTGTTGGATCTCCGCCAGGGTTTGCCAACCGGCGGCCCATAACTCTCGATCTTTGAGGGCTTGGGCATTGACCCACAATCGTACCGATTCGTCACAGGCGGCCACCAGTTCCGCAAACACCCACTTGCCTTCGTTTTTGCGATTGACCACCCGAAAATGTCGCCATCCTAAGGTGGATTGCTGGGCCGTCCATTTAGAGCCAAGGAGGTGGGGGAACTTCTGTTTTTTGGCCATGGGAGTTAAGGCGAGGGCGTTAAGCCGATCGTTGGTGGGTCACCTCAACCACTGTATGCACATTGCCCCGAGGATTAAAGTCGCCTTTAATTTTAAGTTCCAAGGGATCGCAGGCCGCCACAAAGTCATCGAGGATCTGATTGACCGCTTCTTCGTGGGAAATGTACCGATCGCGGTAGTTATTAATGTAGAGCTTTAAGGCTTTCAGTTCTACCACTAACTCATGGGGCACGTAGTCAACCAAAATCGTTGCAAAATCGGGATACCCGGAGAAGGGACATTTACAGGTAAATTCCGGCAGGGAAATTTGAACGTGGTAGGGCCGTCCCGGCCGGGGATTGGGAAACGTGACGAGTTTGCTATCCCGAATCTCGCGCTCTCCATACTTGGCTAGCTCTAGACTATTTTGCCGCACGAGTTCTCCGGCGGGTGCTTCGGGCATATCGTTCACCTGAGACATTGAATTCCTCCAAACCACTATAGTATGACGCTTTTAGAAAAGGATGACCCTGGGATGGCCGCCTCAAAACCACAGAACAGGAGTGTGCTGTAGGAGACTTTCGCGCCTTAGTTGACTGCTTTTAGCATAATTGGCAAAACAAATTCACGATTGGTTGAAATTTCGACTATCTTTGTGGGGAATTTCACCTATCCATGGGCTGACTATGAATGCTCCACTAAATTCTCGATCCCTCACTTCCCCAGAAACCCCTGAACTTCAGCGGGGAAATCCTGGCTATGCCCCTTCCGCCGTCCCCATGGTGGTGCATCGTCAGGTGATTAGTGAATTGGAAGGCGCAAAACACCACATTCAAGTGCTGACTCAAGATAATCAACGGCTTCAGCAACAAAACCAAGACCTCCTAGTTGAAATCGAGCGGGTGGTCAAAGCGGTACGGCGCTTGCAGGGTCTAGCGGAGCATCTTCCCTCCATGCCATCGGCATCTCCTCGCCCTCACACTTCAGGGCTGCCGGTAGAGTATTCCGATCGCTTACCACCTGAGCCCCAGCGGCAACCGATATATAGTGAAATTAGTGAACCTGCGCCCTATCCGGAGGAACAGAGCACGCGCCTCCAGCGGGAGGGCGGGGGCTTGTGGCTGGTTTTAACCGTACTGCTCATTGTGGTGACGGCTTTTGGCACTGGGTTTTTAATTGTGCGTCCCTTTTTAAGCAATTCCAATTCCAACTCCAATTAATACCAGCAGTCCTAGCCGCTAGCACCCCGTAACTCCCTGTTATGCCAAAGTGCGAAGTCCGTTGAGGTTATTTGATCTGATCGGAGATTAGGTAAACAAACCAGTTAGCTTCGTTGTTCAGTCCGGGTAGATTGTTGGGCGATCGGGGTTCGACTTTGGGCGGGGAACCTCGCCCCTAACAGAAACAGATTGATGAATTTAGGGATGAGGGTCATTCAAATTTGTCGGAAAGTCTGGATCCAGGAGTTGAGCGATCGTATGGATCGGTTCAGTGGGTAAATCTGAATAATCTAGAGGGGTTTCCCTCACGACTAGGGCTAAACCCAATTCATGGGTGTGAGCGATCGCTTCCTCTAAATACGGCTTCAGGCTAGGGTTTTGGTTGATGAGTCTTTGGATAGATTTTCGTTGTTCACGAATGGTTGCTTTCCAACTTTTGCTACGCTTTTCTTGCTGATAAGTCCACTTAAGTAAGTGTCCAATTTGGGATGAATATGTTCAAGAAGCCTGGAGTGTTGCCCTAGAGACTGTGCGGGAAGATTATCCTAAAGTGACTTTTCCCGATCGTTTTCCCTATTCCACGGATGTAGAGACCTTACTCAACAAAAAATATTGGGAGATTGAATCATGATTGAAGTTATTACCCAAAAAACATCCCTCTACGAGCAGGATTTTCTGTTGTGGTCTGAAGATACAGCGGCAAAGCTGAGAGCGCGGGATTTTGAAAATCTGGATTTAGAAAATTTAATCGAGGAGGTTGAGTCCTTGGGACGATCGGATCGCAAAGAACTTTTAAGCCGCTTAGTGGTCATTTTTGAACATTTACTAAAGCGTTTATATGTGCAGTTACCAGAGGATTATAACGGCTGGGAACGCACTGTCCGAACTCAACGCAATCGATTAATAATCTTGCTCAAAGGCTCTCCTAGCCTTAAATCTATTTGGCACAGTAACATTGAGGATGCCTGGACAATTGCCCTAAAAACAGTGCGTAAAGAGTATCCCAAAGCTCAATTTCCCGATCGTTTTCCCTATCCTACCGATGTGGAAAGTATGCTCGATCGGGACTTTTGGGAAGATAGCACTGATTAAGAACAAGTACCTAAGTTGTCCCGTGTCCAGAAGTACACCGGGGGCGGGTTCCATAGTATCGGTATTGGCGGTAGTCCTGCAAAATGCGATCGTGATCAAAACAAAGGGGACTCGGCAGATCCCACAGTGAACAAACGTGAATGCCTTTCGCATCATCTCCCGCCTGGGGCGTTCCCGTTGCCCAAGCTAAGAAGACAATGCTGATGGTATGCTGGCGCGGGTCTCGATCGGGATCAGAATAGACCTGAAACTGTTCAATTAAGTGAATCGTCAGTCCGGTTTCCTCCTGCGCCTCGCGGCAAGCCCCCGTTTCCACCGTTTCCCCATAGTCTAAAAAGCCCCCCGGCAGGGCCCACCCATAGGGTTCGTTAAAGCGTTCAATCAAGACAATAGGGCGATCGGGGCGATCGTATAGCTCAATGATGATGTCTACCGTGGGAGTTGGATTACGATAAGTCACAGGAAGTTCAAAAATATCGATACATTCGTCCAGAATATGCCACAATAACCGGGTTAGAAACCATCCTACAGGCATCCACCGGTCTTATGTCTTTCCCCAGAGCAAGCGGTATTCTGCTACACCCCACTTCTTTCCCCGGCCCCTACGGAATTGGTGACCTTGGTCCTGCAGCCTACCGCTTCATTGATTTTTTGGCTGCAAGTCAACAAAAGCTGTGGCAAATTCTTCCCCTCGGTGCTCCTGGATTCGGCAATTCTCCCTATCTGGCCTATTCTGCAATGGCGGGGAACCCCTTACTGATTAGCCCCGATCGCTTAGCAGAACAGGGGTTATTACCAGCCTCAGATTTAGAGCCACTGCCCGCGGGATCTCCCGATCAAGCAAGCTTTGAGGCGGCCGCCCCTTTCAAGATGGCACTCTTCCGCAAAGCCTACGAAGCCTTTAAATCTAATAGCCAAACTCAGCGTCAACAGGACTTTGAAGCGTTTTGCCAAGAAAAAGCATCCTGGCTAGAAGATTACGCCTTATTTATGGCGATTAAGACCGCCCACGGTGGAGCCGGTTGGACAAGTTGGGAAGAAGGGTTAGTTCGTCGGGATCCTGTAGCGATCGCCCGATGGCGAGAGCAGTTACAAGATGACATTGCTTTTCAGAAATATTTGCAGTTTGAGTTTTTTAGTCAGTGGTCGGAGTTGCGTCGCTATTGTAACGATCGTGGTATTGAAATTATTGGTGATATTCCCATTTATGTTGCCCATGACAGTGTGGATGTATGGGCCAACCCTGAAAACTTCTGCCTCAATCCCCATAGTTTTCAACCATCCCTGATGGCAGGGGTTCCCCCCGACTATTTCAGTGCCACGGGGCAACTGTGGGGCAATCCGGTTTATAACTGGGACTACTTACAGCAGACGGGATTTGCCTGGTGGCTACAACGGTTTGAATCCTTGATGGACTATGTGGATATTATTCGCATTGACCATTTCCGAGGCTTGCAGGCCTACTGGGTCGTACCAGAAGGAGAAACCACCGCCATGAATGGTTGGTGGGTTGAAGCCCCCGGTTATGCGCTGTTTAATCGGATTCGGGAACACTTGGGCAAGTTACCCATCATTGCTGAAGATTTAGGTATTATTACCCCAGAGGTGGATGCCCTGCGGGATACCTTCGACTTCCCGGGGATGAAAATTCTGCATTTTGCCTTCGACTCCGGTACCGAGAACCCCTATCTGCCCTTTAACTACGGCAATTCAAACTGTGTGGTCTATACCGGAACCCATGACAACAACACCACCGTAGGCTGGTTTGAAGAACGATCGCTTCAGGAACAATGGCGAGTGCTGCCTTACCTAGAGCATCGTAGCCCCCACGGCATTCACTGGGACATGATCCGGTTGGCTCTCGAAAGCGTGGCCAATCAAGCCATTATTCCCCTCCAGGATTTACTGGGACTCGGCACAGAAGCACGGATGAACTTTCCCAGCCGAGCAGCGGGCAATTGGGGCTGGCGGTATCGTTCAGAGGCCTTATTACCGGAAATTAGCGATCGTCTTGCACAACTCACCACTGCCCATGGACGGGGGATCTAGTTGGTAAATGCGTAAGATTTTGCCGTTATAGCGCCAGAATTCTGGAACCCCCAGGGCAGCATAGAGTTCCAACTTCTCAATGTCACTGTGGCGAATCTCTACTTCCACGACTAAATCTGGAGATGGACTCTATTCTAGCGATCCAGTTCCGATCGCTGGAGATTGCTCCTAACCCCCATCATCTCCTCGACTATGCCCCCAGGAACTTGTCCCAGGCTAGTTTGGCGGCTCCCACCATCCCCGCTTGATTGCCTAACTGGGCCGGTAACACCGGTAAGGTTTCTGGAGAGCTGAGCAAGACCCGCCGGTAGAGTTCCTCTTCTAGAGCCGGTAAAAAATAGTTGGCGCTGGCGCTAATCCCACCCCCCAAAACGATCGCTTCGGGGGTGAGAATATAGGCAATACTGGCCAGACCGGCGGCAAGGGTGCGACCGTAGTTCTGCCAAAAGTCTAGGGCTTCAGGATCTCCGGCTGCCGCTCGATCGCCCCAGACCTGAGGATCAAGGCCGGTTTGTCGTTGAATTGCTTGAATAGAGGCATATTGCTCGAGAGAGCCTGTATTACCGCTGTTGCAGGGCGGTCCCTCTGGATTGAGGGTAATTAACCCCAGTTCTCCCGCTAGCCCAGACGGGCCCACATACAATTGTCCATTGAGGATAATCGCGCCTCCCACCCCCGTCCCCAAGGTAAGCATCACTAGATTATTGAACCGCTGACCCGCCCCTCGCCACGCTTCCCCAACTCCTGCGCAATTGGCATCATTGGCAATCACCACAGGACGCTGAGTTAAGGCTTCTAGGCGATCGGCGAGGGGGACATTGCGCCAATCCGTCAGATTAATCGCTACGATCGCTACTCGCCCGGTGGGATCCGCTGGGCCAGGGGTACCAATCCCGATCGCTTTGGCCTGGTGTTGGGGATCTAACTGGTTAACCCCTGAGGCGATCGTTGCAATGACCGCTTCGGGCGTGCTGGGCTGGGGGGTGGGTAAGGTGAGGGTTTCTAAACAGTTTCCCTGAGCATCAAACTGACCTAATTTGAGGGCTGTTCCCCCCACATCAATGCCAAGAACAGTTTCTGTCATACTTTCAAACCATTTAGGTGCTAATTTAGGCAGGAGAATAAGGCGCTGGGTACCCATTGTGCGCTTCACGTTTTCCGTTTGGAGCAGAAACCCAAAAAACTCAAGTCAAACCAGAACGCTAAACTAATGGGCATTGAGACTGCAGGCCGATCGAGCTGACCCGTTCCAGCATGAATCAAAGTCCCCTAGTTTAAACGTCGATCGTTATCTAACAAGCTTTGAACCTCAGCCGCCGGAACGGGAGGATTATATAAATCCCCTTGCATGAGAGGACAGCCCTGTTTGCGAATGATATTGAGTTGATCTTCTGTGACCACCCCTGCCGCAATCACCTTTAGTTTCAAGCTTTGAGCCAGGTTAATAATCGCTTTGAGAATGGACTCACTTTGAGAATTTTGGGATAACGTGGTCACAATCTCCGGATCGACCTTGAGGTAATGGAGAGGCAACTGACTGAGATGGGTGAGGGAGGAATAGCCTGTACCAAAATGATTCAAGGCAAATTGAACCCCAAGTCCACTTAAGGTCTCCAAAACCCCACTATATTGTTCAACAAATTGGAGCAGGTCTATTTCTTGAATTTCAATGGTCAATGCACTGAAATCTAATTCAAATTGCTGCAACGTCCCTTGAAGCATTTCGACAAAATCAGGTTGTTGCAGATAAGCGTTCGATAAACTTATGGTTATTTTTAAGGGACTCAGGGAATATTTTTGTAATGCTTTGAATTCAGAGAGCACCGTATTGAGTTTCCATTGGTCAATAGATAAAATCTGATTAGATTGTTGAGCCACTTGCCACAACTCAAAGGGGGTGAGATGTTGAAATTCAGAATTTTTCCACCCCAGCAATGCTTCTAAGCCAATGATTCGACCCGTAATAGTATTGAGAATGGGCTGATAGTAAATTTCAAGTTGATCTTGGGCTAAGGCCTGCTCTAGGGCGACATGAATCCGCTCGGTTTGTTTAAACGTCTGTTGTAGGGCTTCTGTGTAAAATAGATAGGGTTTAGTGGTCTGTTCCCCAAAGGATCCTAAGACTTTTTCCGCTGCACTGATCAGTTCGGGGGTGCTTTGTCCCGCCAAAGGATAGGGCGCGATCGCAATTTTGAGGTCACAATTAATTAACTGATTGCCAATGGGATAGGCCGGTATCCAGTCCGTAATGAGGGGCTGTAACCACGCTTCAATGGCGGGATCGGATTCTGCCTGATGGGTTAAGAAAATTCCGAAGGAATCAATTTGGCACCGGGCCAGCAAATCCTCCTCTTCAATCATCGCCTGCAACGATCGCGCTAGGGATTGAATGAGTAAATCGGCTATGGATTGCCCCTGTTGTTCAATAATTTCATTTAAATTGAGCAGTCGAACCAAGATCAAAGCAGAGGGCGACTTTTGGGGCTGTGCTAAATATTCTTCAATCTTTTGCCAGAAGAGAACCCGATTCGGCAAATTTGTGAGGAGATCCGTATAGGCCATTTGCCGTAGGTTCTCCGCAGCCTTACGCATTTCATTGCGATAGGGTTCCGTGAGTTCCTGTTGTTTCAGTAAGCGAGCATTGACGGCACCAATGAGTTCTTGACTGGTAAAGGGCTTAGTTAAGTAATCATCAGCTCCCAGGTTCATACCCTGCCGCATGTCTGCGCGATCCGCTAGGGCCGTTAAAAAAATGAAGGGGGTAACCGCCAGATTTGCCTCTTGGCGCAATTGCTCCAGAATTTCGTAGCCGCTAATCTGGGGCAGCATAATATCGCAAACAATGAGATCAGGCGCAGAACCCAGGGCCAATTCAACTCCCGTTAACCCATCTTCCGCCTGGAGAATGGTAAAGCCCTGGCTTTTGAGAATCATGGCAATATTGTTACGAATAGCAGTATCGTCTTCGATAACTAAGATTGTTTTCATAGATCCTCAACTCTTCTCACTGGGTTACATGCGATGGTTAGAAAATGGGACAAACGGGCTAGAAACTCATGGGCATGATCTAAGGTTGTTACATAACCTACGATATAGCAATTTGCTTCCTTAATCTGCTGTCTTCAGTGTTGATACTTAGTGCTGTTGCGGTTGAGGGCTAGTGTCGGCGATCGTATAAACGACGATACACCATCCGTAGATCAACCCGGTGGTGGGCTAAAGCCACTAACAGGTGATACATCAAATCTGCTGCTTCCCCGGAAATCTCGTCTGCTTGATCGTCCTTACAGGCCATGACAACTTCTGCGGCTTCTTCACCAATTTTCTTGAGAATTTTATTGTCCCCCCCGGCAAACAATTTGGCGGTATAGGAGTCCGGATTGGGGTGATCGCGACGATCGCAAATGATCTTAAAGAGTTCGGACAGCATATCCGCAGGGGGATGATCGGGGGTCTTCTCCGCACCGATTTGGTGAAAACAACTGCGTTGTCCGGTGTGGCAGGCAATGTCTCCCACCTGTTCAATACTCAGCAACAGTGCGTCACTATCACAATCGTAGTGGATGGCCTTCACGTTTTGGAAATGCCCCGAGGTGGCTCCTTTGTGCCAGAGTTCCTGACGCGATCGGCTCCAATACCAAGCTTGCCCCGTTGCCAAGGTTTTTTCCAGCGATTCCGCATTCATCCAAGCCAACATTAAAACTGTCCCATCCAAATAATCTTGAGCAATAGCCGCAATCAACCCCCGATCGTCATAACGGAGCTGAGGAATAATGGAAGGATCTAGGGACAAATTCGCGGAAGAGGGCATGATGGAGCGATCCAATAAAGCATCAGAGACTCTTAATCTACAGCAAGATCGGACGAGTGTGGCCAATTTCCCTGGCCCTCAAGGGATTGTTACTGGAGCCAGCCGGGGCATTGGTTTGGAATTTGCACGACAACTCTTGAGCCAGGAAAAAGTTCAACGGGTTTTTGCCGTGTCTCGCCGCGTACAAACCGCCGAGCTTTTGGCTTTGCAACAAACCTGGGGCGATCGTCTCATCCTACTACCGGGGGATATGACGGAGGAGGCAGAGGTGGCCCAGATTGCCGCCCAAGTACAAACCTATACGCCTCACCTGCATTGGGTGGTTAATACGATCGGGGTGTTGCAGGAGCCCGGTCTATCCCCAGAAAAAAGCTTACGACAGATTGAAACTGCTGGTCTGCTCCGCTCCTTCGCGGTCAACAGCATTCCTACGGTCTTACTGGCCAAGCACTTCCTTCCTCTCCTCCGACATCCCGATCGCAGCGTCTTTGCAGTACTTTCGGCAAAGGTGGGCAGTATTGGCGATAACCGCCTTGGGGGCTGGTATGGCTACCGAGCCTCCAAAGCCGCCTTGAATATGTTTGTCAAAACGATTGCCCTGGAATACCAACGTCGTAGCCCCCAGACCATCGTTTTAGCCCTACATCCAGGCACCACCGATACCCAACTCTCTAAACCCTTCCAAGCCAATGTGCCAGCGGAGCAACTTTTTAGTGTAGAGCGCACCGTTCGCCAACTGATCACCGTGATTGACGGCACAACTTCCGAGCAGAGCGGATCCTTTTTCGCTTGGGATGGTAGCATTTTACCGTGGTAGAGCCTCAGCCAAAGGCTAGACCTACAGCGCCATCCCCTGCCGAGGAGTCAGAGATATGTCGGGAACTGTATCAGATTTCATGAGCCGCGAATTAATTCGGGTCACCCCGGAAACATCGGTGAAGACGGTGATTCAAACCCTTGCGGATCATCATATTAGTGGTTTACCTGTGGTCAATGGGCAAAACCAACTGGTGGGAGTCATTTCGGAATTAGATTTGCTCTGGCAGGAAAGCGGTGTAACCCCCCCTCCCTACATTACGCTGCTGGACAGCATTATCTATCTGCAAAATCCCTCCTCCTACGATCGAGAATTGCACAAAGCCATTGGTCAAACTGCAGCCGATGTCATGACCGCTAAGCCCATTACGATCACTCAGGATCAACCCTTGTCAGAAGCAGCACGGATTATGCACGATCGCCGCATTCATCGCCTCTTTGTCCTCAACGATCGCCAGGAATTAGCAGGGGTCATTACCGCCAGTGATATTCTCCGAGCCATGTCCCGCGCCCAAGAAGGGGAACACCCGATCGTAGCTGCTGAGTAGAGTAAGTCCTGAGGATCAATTCAAACACCCAAAGGGAACGATGCCCGCTAAGATCTCTGCTTAACGGGGGTAAGCTAGAGTAAGCCTTTGAGGTGATTTAGGCTTTCCACTGAAAGCGGAAAAATTTAAGGGAAGAGTGGGGGGGGGGGG
>JBMTZC010000066.1:0-15076 GCA_049455215.1 Prochlorotrichaceae cyanobacterium | reverse complement strand
TTAGGGGGATCCAGCTAAATCGATCGGTTTGATCAAGATGTGTGTACACGGTAGTGCAAGAAGGAAGAGCGATCGGACTTGAAGCCGTCATCAGTTAGCAGTCAATTAAGGATCAATATCTATGCTGTTTAGCCCCAAGCTGTAACACTGGGGCTGACGTGATGACGTACTCTAGACTACTTCGCTTCTGCTTTCAGCTTCTCAGCTTTGGCCTTCGCTTCGTCGATCGTCCCGACTAGGTAGAACGCTTGCTCGGGGAGATCATCCACCTCACCACTGAGGATGGTTTGGAAGCCCTTGATGGTATCTTCCAGCTTCACATACTTCCCGGACATACCGGTAAAGATTTCAGCAACGAAGAAGGGTTGAGAGAGGAAACGCTCAACTTTGCGGGCGCGAGCTACCGTCATCCGGTCTTCTTCAGAAAGTTCATCCAAACCAAGAATGGCAATAATGTCTTGCAATTCTTTGTAGCGTTGCAGGGTGGATTGCACCGCACGGGCCGTGTCGTAGTGCTCAGCCCCGACAATGTCCGGCTGGAGCATGGTGGAGGTGGAATCTAGGGGATCCACAGCGGGATAAATCCCTTTGGAAGCCAGGGCACGGGAAAGTACGGTGGTGGCATCCAAGTGGGCAAAGGTCGTGGCGGGAGCGGGGTCAGTTAAGTCATCCGCCGGTACGTAGACCGCTTGGATTGAAGTGATGGAACCTTCGGTGGTGGAGGTGATGCGCTCTTGCAGGGCACCCATTTCCGTTGCCAAAGTGGGCTGGTATCCTACCGCAGAAGGCATCCGACCTAAGAGTGCAGATACTTCGGAACCCGCTTGGACAAACCGGAAGATATTGTCAATAAACAGCAGTACGTCTTGCTTGTTGGCATCCCGGAAATATTCCGCCATGGTCAAAGCAGACAAACCAACCCGCATCCGGGCTCCGGGGGGCTCGTTCATCTGACCATAAACCAAGGCAACCTTGGACTTAGAAATATCTTCTTCGTTGATTACGCCAGACTCTTTGAATTCTTGGTAGAGGTCATTCCCTTCCCGAGTCCGTTCGCCCACACCGCCAAATACGGATAAACCACCGTGGGCTTTAGCAATGTTGTTGATTAATTCTTGAATCAATACGGTTTTGCCCACACCGGCACCACCGAAGAGACCGACTTTTCCGCCTCGACGATAGGGAGCTAAGAGGTCAACCACCTTAATCCCTGTTTCAAAGACCGAGGGCTTGGTTTCTAATTCGGTGAACTTGGGAGAATCCCGGTGAATGGGTAGTGTGGTTTCACGGCTAACATTGCCTAACTCATCCACGGGGTCACCCAAAACGTTGAAAATGCGTCCCAGGGTTTCGGCTCCGACAGGCACGTTAATGGGGGCTCCGGTGTCCACGACTTCCATGTTCCGAATTAATCCGTCGGTGGTACTCATGACAACAGCCCGTACCTGCTTATCTCCCAGGAGCTGCTGTACTTCAAACACAACAGAGACGGTTTGCCCGACTTCATTCTTACCCTCAACGGAAAGGGCGTTGTAAATTTTGGGGAGTTCCCCGTTAGGAAATTCCACGTCCACAACCGGTCCAATGACCTGGCGGAGGTATCCAATATTTTTCTTGTCAGTGGTGGTGACCATGCTTGCGCCTATCCTGTAGATTCGCTTTAGATAATTCTCAAACCAGACCGGAGCAGAACTCCTTGCCTGGAGTGGAGAGATGTCTTTTGGCTATAAAACTATCGTGAGGTATCCGAGAACACGTCTATATAGCCGTAAGGACTATCAGATTTTAGATTTCGGCAACCTCTAAGGGGCTTTCATCATTTAGCGACCAGAGCCTTGTCTAGGGAGGGGGTTAGACCCTACTCTAGGGACTCGGGACAGCGCGGTAACGCTGATGCTCCAAGCGTCTGGACTTCATTGATGGCGCGCCCTAATGTTTGAGCATTCTTCGTGAGCTTTTAAAGAAGGCTTAAGAATTGCCAATTCTCAGATTATCAGAGAGTGTTTACAACTCGACACAAAGTTTTGATAATCCCGCAAAATTCTTTGGGCTGGGGATGGTCATCTCTTGGCTCTAACCTACCTCTCAGCGTTAGGGCGCGTCATCAATTAGGTCTAGAAGCCTTGCGGCATCAAGATTACTGCGCCCACTCCAGCAAACATAACTAGAGGCTGGCATCATTTAGCGCTGAAATGTTTATAGGGCAGTCGTTTCAGCCTCTAGTTCCAGCGGTGTTGTCGAGCTTCATTCACGATCTCTTGAGCTTCTTCGAGGGAAATGTGGTAACGATCGCTCAAAAGTTGGGGGATCCGATCGCAGCCCCGATTGGGACTGACCCCGGGTTGCTGGGAATAGGATGGCAGGGCAACATTACACAGCAAAGGGGACGGTTTCGCCTTGAGTTGCAGCGGCTCGAGGTTGAGAACGCCCCGTAAATTGATAAAAAAGAGCAAAGCCCCCCGGAGATTGGCATCGCTGAAGTTGGCACCGTTGATCAGGGTACAGTTGAGGTTAGCCCCACTGAGGTTGGCCTGGCGGAGATCAGCCCCGAGTAGATTGACCGATTTGATCTCTGCACGGCTGAGGTTGGCATATCTAAAATTGGCACGGCTGAGGTCGGCCCCATTAAGATTGGCCCCGTTGAGATTGGCCCCGCTGAAATTAGCCCGACTGAGGTCGGCCCCGCTGAGATTAGCCCCATTGAGATTGGCCCCGCAGAGGTCAGCACCGCTGAGATTGGTTCCGTGGAGATTGGCTCCGCACAGGTTGGCTCCGCTAAAATTGGCCCCGTGAAGATCCGCACCCCCTAGGTTCACCCGAATAAGCTCGGCACCACTAAAGTTGGCTCTTTCTTTCTTTTTATGGGTCGATCGAAACTGGCATGCTAACCAGAGTCCAGCAGCAACCACTGCGATCGTTCCCCTACGCTGGAGAAGGAGATCCTGATCGGAGGGCGTAAGGGGCTCTCCGGCGCTGGAGGCTAGAGGCGGGTCATTGGCTTGTAGGGGAGGATGGGGGAGTAGCCACAGCCAGACCATCCAGAGAAAGATTGGCGTGGCAATCGCTTTAAGCATCCCCCCCTTTTGACCTGTTATCTTTTGCTGCCAGTGCTTAAATTGCTCCCTCATGCCTAAGACTCCCTTAATCGCTAATCCATTATGGCTTACTTCATTGAGGATGGCTGGTGATCCTCGCAGGGGCAGATAGGGCTATTGAGGGTCTTCGGAATACAGAGATTGCACCATTTTGGGGTAGACCCCGAGGAAAAAAGCCATCCAGATGACCAGAATAACCGCCAGTCCTCCCGTTAACCACAGTTGGTGAAAGCCAAACCAACTCATACTCGGCAAAGCGATCGTTGTTAACACGATCGACCAGGGTTGACACCACCAAGGCTTGAGCTTCCAGACATCGATGGGCTGGGGAGTCTCGGTCTGAGTCGGATCGGAGGTCATAACGAAATCCTGCAGCGAGAAAGTTAAGCCTGATCATTTTAGGACACGGCCGCAAGTCCCTGGTGACTTGTTTATCTGGTTTCTTGAAGGGACACCTCGAACAATTCAAAATTTTGCCCGAGCACCCAGGCAAGGGGATGTGTCGGGCGGTTCCCCCGCTTAATCGAGGTGCCCCGGAGGCAATAGCCCTTGCTGGGCTAAACGGGCTGTTCCGTAAGCTGCTTCGCTCTGGGGAGAAGGGTGGACGGGAACCCCCAAAAAGCGAGCCCGGATTTGCGTCCAGGTTTCATTCTGTGCCCCACCGCCCGCGGTATAAACCCGTTGTAAGGGCGATGCCCCTCGTGTTCTGAGGCAGTAATACCCTTGGGCTTCAATGCGGGCTATGCCTTCTAATAAGCCCTGTAAAAAGAGGTGGGGGGCTTCTGGGCGAGGTTCCAGACACGGCTCCAGATTAGGATCGTTCACGGGGAAACGATCGCCTGGTTTGAGTAAGGGATAGTAGGTTAAACCCGAGGGCTCAGCGGGATTGATCTGGCGACTGAGACTTTGTAAGGCTTCTGGTGTAAAGAAGTGACTTAAAACCGCTCCCCCGGTATTTGAGGCTCCTCCCACTAACCAACGGGTGCCCAGCCGATGACTATAAATGCCCAGTTGTAAATCCTCGACAAAACGATCGCTGAGTAACTTGAGAACCAAGGTGGAACCGAGAGAGGTCACCGCATCCCCCAGGTGTGAAACGCCACTAGCTAGAAAGGCAGCGATACTATCCGTCGTGCCCGCACAGATTTGGCAACTGGGGGAAATTTCCCAGCGCTGGGCTAAGGCGGGACGTAGGGGAGCGATCGGTTCTCCAGGGGTTCCCACGGTGGGTAACAACACTGCCAGATTGGACTGACGTAACCAGGGGGGATAGCGGAGATGTTCTACGTCGTAGCCCAATTTGAGGGCATTGTGATAATCCGAACGCCTGGGTTGGCCGTGGAGTTGCATGCCGAGCCAGTCTGCCTGATGGAGTAATTGCCAAGTGGCGGGTGGTTGATCTCCTTGCCAGAGCCCGTTGGCCTGCCACCACAGGAGTTTGGCTAGACTAGATGTACTGCTTTGCACAAGGTGATCGGGTGGGGCGAACTGTTGCAGTTGTTCCTTGACCTCCTGACCCCGATCGTCGTTGTACAACAGGGGATTCGTGACCGGCTGTCCGTTTTCTTCACAGAGTAAGACGGTGCCTGAAGTGCCATTGATGGCAATACGCCCCAATTGCGATCGTACCGTTGAGGGTAAGCTTGTCAGCAGTTCTTCCAGTGCCAACCGCCAGCTTTCAGGACGGGAACGATCGCTTTCTGTGAAGGCAACCCGACTTTCCGCCACGATCGCTTTTTGGGGGTCAATGGCGATGGCACGGCTGCCGGAGGTTCCGAAATCAATGCCTAGGCTATAGTGCAACATGACGCAACATTGAGTTCACAGCTAAGCGATCGTATCTTCTATCGAGAGCGAACGAGTTTTAGTCAAGTTCAAGCTTGGAAAATTCAGACAATGTGCTCCCAGAACTTTTCGTTGAGAATAGCTTCTACTTGGCGAGAGTGAGGCCATTGAGTAGGAAAATTAACACGGTGATATTCCTCACGTACGGTTTTTAAGGCGATCTTCCAAGCTTTGTCAAAACTTTGATCCCATAAGGTTTTAAGGCTGGGAACTTGTTCCATCAGAACTTCAAGATCGTTACGTTGGGTACGGATTGTCCTTTCCCAACCATGATAGTCATGGGGAGAATTGACATAAAGACGTTTCAAAAGGTGTTCTAAAATCACAATTAATCGGCTAATAAGCTCTTTCCTTTGAGAAATCCCCAAAGATTCTACCTCCTCAATTAAATGTTCTACGTCTAAGTTTTCAAAATCTCGATTTTGCAGTTTAGCGATCGTATCCTCAACCCAAAGCAAAATATCCTGTTCATAGAGGGATATTTTTTTCGTGACAGGTAGCATTTCAACCTCCTTATTTTCAACTTTAAACTTTATTGGTTAGGATCTTTATAAATTGAGTTGAGTCTGACCAGTAAGCAACATGAGATAAACTCCGCAATTGTTCGATTAATTGTGGCTCCCAGAAATCTAAACTATCATCAATCAAAGAAATAAACCGTATTTCTTTTGTTGAAGTCTGTTGTGAGAGAGTTATATTTGATAAATCGACCCAAGAAGACACAACGTGATTAGCTTTCGTTCTCTTTGCATTTAGCCTATTTGTTTTACTATTAGTTTGCAGTACGTGTACTAAGGAATCATGACTGGAGTGAGAAGTATGAAAATTTATCGACCATTTACGACCCGAACTGCCTTGTAATTTTTCCTTCGCCTTAAATCGAATTTCATTCCCTCTCAGTAACTCAGTTATTTCGTCATCTAAAGTTGAGACAATACGGTTCTGGAATAAAAAACAAAGATTGCTAATAGCAATTGCAGCTTGTGCTAGACGTATAGTTACCTCTGCCAAATTATCCTTTGTACTTAGCCAAATAACCAATGACCCTTGATAATCATCAACATTGTGAGTTAGCAAAATATCTTGGAATGCTTCTTTCTGTTTATCGGACAAGGACTGATGAACAGATTGGGATAACAGCCAGAGTTTCGTTCCACCTAGATCGGTCACTAAACGACGTTCCCGAGACACCTTAAAGAACAAATCAATTATATCTCCATCAGGATAGATATATGGGGTACGTATACGTGTAAACCCATTATCAAGCTCTTGACAAGTGAATAGATTTCCAAGACTTTGGGTAATGATTTGGCAAGGTGTGTCGCTCATGGGAATAAGTTAAACTCCTGCTCAGGGATAGGCTTCATCACTCCATTGTGACGAATGATAGCTTCAAGACAAAATTGTTGCCAAACCTTAACAGGCTCAGTAACAGAAGCTGTTATATCTTGCGGTACATAAGCTTCTTTATCCTTATAAATTTCACTCCAACGATGCTTGTGTTTCTCTCCAGTGAAACTCTTATCTGGATTTTTATGATCCACTCCCAAGTCTAAGGCATAAATTCTGCCATGAGGGGGACAAAGCATGTAATAGCTTAAAGTCTTCTTGATAGGGATATAAGTACCGCCCACAATCAGATTATAACGGTTAGACTTTGTTTGGATCTGAGTCTTAAACAGGAATCCCCCTCGCTCCCTTTCTTCCCATACAAGATCTCCCTCTACTGTCTTAGAGTCATCTCTTAAGATATCTTCAAAGTCCTTTTGAGATAGTCTCATTCTAAAATTCCTGTAATCAAAGCAAGAGTACTAAGTTTGGAGTTGCTCTGCTAAACGCTGCTTTGCTTGTTCCAATGCTTCGGGTAACTTCGCCGCATCCCGTCCTCCAGCCTGGGCCAGGTTGGGGCGACCCCCGCCTCCGCCGCCACAGATTTTGGCGATTCCTCCCACAAACTTTCCGGCCTGTAGTCCTTTTTGGACAACCGCACTCCCAAAAGCCGCAACGATGCTAACTTTACCGGCTTCCGGTACCGAGGCGAGAACCACGGCTCCGCTGTCCCCCAGTTTTTGTTGTAGCCGTTCCGCAGCGGTTTGTAGGGACTTTGCATCCACCCCACTCAGTTCCGCAACGATCGCCCTAAAGTCTCCCAGGGTTAAGGCTTCTGTGACTAAGGCATCGGACTTCACGATCGCCAGTTCGGACTTGACCTGACTCAGTTCTTTGTGGGTGGCTTTCAGTTCGTCCTGGAGGGCCGTCACCCGATCGCAAATCTCTTCTGGCTTCGCTTTGAAACGATCGCCTAAGTCCTTAACCACAGCTTCCCGCACCTTAAGGTAGTCCAACACTGCGGGCCCCGCCACCGCTTCAATGCGTCGCACCCCCGAGGCAATGCCCGATTCGGCAATCACCTTAAAGGCTCCAATTTCGGCCGTGTTGCGCACATGGGTTCCGCCGCACAGTTCCATGGACACTCCCGGAAAATCAATCACCCGCACTTCCGCACCGTACTTTTCCCCAAACATAGCCACGGCCCCCCGCGCTTTTGCGTCCTCAATGGGCATCACCGCCACATCGGCTTCGTGGGCTTCCGCAATCCATGTATTAATTTGATCTTCGATCTGTTGTAGTTCCTCGCTACTGATAGCACGGGGACAGTTGAAATCAAAGCGGAGCCGATCGAAACTCACTAAAGACCCCGCTTGACCAATACTGGGATCGACGATCGCTTTCAGAGCAGCTTGCAGTAAATGAGTGGCGGAATGGTTCGCCTGTACCCGTCGGCGGCAGGCGCGATCGATACTGGCTTGCACCCGATCGCCGGGTTTGAGAGTCCCCCGCTCTACCCGACCAAAATGAATGAAAATGCCGGACTCCTTCTGCACATCCTGAATCCGGACGATCGTTTCTCCCGCAACAAAGTAGCCCCGATCCCCCACCTGACCACCGGACTCCCCGTAAAAAGGCGTTTCATTGAGAACTACTTGCACATCAGTGCCTGCAGTAGCCTGCTCCACCGCTTCGCCCTGCACCAGCACCACCACAACGGCACTTTCTGATTGATGATCTGTGTAGCCCAAAAAGGTAGTGGGGTGTACCTGATCCGCCAGTTGATCGAGGGAACCCTGCACCGTCAGGTCGATCGTTTCATGGGCAGAGCGAGCCCGCTCCTTCTGCTTTTCCATTTCTGCCGTGAAGCCCTCTAAATCCACCGTTAATCCCTGTTCTTCAGCGATTTCTTGGGTCAGTTCCAACGGAAAACCAAAGGTATCGTAGAGGGTGAAGGCATCTAAACCACTGATGATCTGATCTGACTGTTTTCGTGCGGTTTCAATCACCTCCGCTAAGAGTTTTTCACCGCGATCGAGGGTTTCTAAAAAGCGCAATTCTTCCCGTTCTAATTCACCTTTAATACCACTCTCCCGCTCTCGTAAATTGGGATAAGCTTCCTCCATCAAAACGATCGCTGCCTCTGCCATTTCTACGGTAAAGGGGCGATTAATTCCCAAGAGCCGACCATGACGCACCACCCGACGAATTAAGCGCCGTAAAATATACCCCCGTCCTAAATTAGAAGCCGTTACCCCATCGGCAATTAAGTGAGTTACCGCCCGCAAATGATCCGCAATAACCTTAAAAGAAATTTTGCTACTTTCCGCTGCATCCTCATAGGATAGCCCTGCAATCTCCGCCGTTTTGGCTAGCAGGGGATACATCAAATCCGTTTCATAATTATTGGGTTTTGCCTGTAGGATTTGGGCCATCCGCTCTAACCCCATCCCTGTGTCAATATTCTGAGCTTGTAGGGGCGTTAATTGCCCTTCTGCATCCCGGTTATATTGCATAAACACCAGGTTATAAAACTCAATAAAGCGGCTATCATCCTCTAAATCGATCGGTAACCCCGCCTCAGGCTTAAAGTCATAGTAAATTTCCGAACAAGGTCCACAGGGTCCCGTAGGCCCAGACACCCAAAAATTATCTTCCTCCCCCATGCGAATAATCCGATCCCGGGGAACGCCGACCTCTTTCTCCCAAATGTCAAAAGCCTCATCATCTTCCTCAAACACACTCACCACCAGAGATTCCGCCGGTAACTTGAACACCTCCGTAGATAACTCCCAGGCCCAGGCGATCGCTTGGGATTTGAAATAATCTCCAAAGCTAAAATTGCCCAGCATTTCAAAAAAAGTATGGTGCCGCTTTGTGCGTCCGACATTTTCAATGTCATTGGTGCGGATACATTTCTGGGAGGTGGTCGCCCGTGGACTCGGTGCTGGACGCTGGCCCAGGAAAATTGGCTTAAAGGGCAGCATCCCCGCGATCGTCAGCAGGACAGTGGGATCCTCCGGCACTAGGGAGGCACTGGCAAGAATCTGATGCTGTCGTGCCGCATAGAAATCCAAAAAGGTTTGTCGGATACGATCGCCGGAGAGAGGAGTCAACATGGGAGCTTAGGAATTCACAAGACTTTAGCCCCAAATTTTAACCCATTGAGGGGAGCGCAGGGACGGCGAAGCGAGAAGCCGACCTTGGTCTGAGCCTCTCAACTTAACTTCATCACAACCAATCCGGGGTAACTAGGAGTCTTGCGAGAGGCAAATCAAGGGAGGGCGGGCCCACAACATGGCTCAATATCAATTATGACCTCAGTATCGATCGCCTTATTGCAAGGGAAAAAACCTGGAAGCCTTGCTGTGACTGGGTGTCTCACGTTGAGACATAGGTCTTTGAGTAAAGGACATGGTATAAAACGGTATAGGTATAAAACACTGAACTCTAATTTGGCGAGTCATCTGCTGAGTCAGTTAACCCAGGTGACGATCCATGAAACAACCCTTTGGCGATCGTCTCCGTCGCCGTCCCGATCCTCTAAAATTGGAACAGCGATCACTGATGGGGACAGCATGTTGGAACTGGCGGGTTTAATTGAAGCTATTGCCGGATTTGCTCAGGGGCAGATCACGGAGAAAGTCCAGCGCAGTGAGACGGTAATTAAGCTGCTGCAACGGTTTGGCTTAGATCCTGATCATCCGCCAGCGGATTTTAAATCGGTGTATCAGTATACGCTGGTGGCTTATGGGGTGGGAAAACCCAAGCCAGTGTTAGAGGTTTTTCGGCAGTCCGAGATTCAAACCATCTTTCGCAAAGCCCTGGATGGCAATAACTATGCTCTGTTGTTGCAGGAAGGAGAGCAGTTTCTGGCGGGGCATCGCCTGGGAGATGAATTACGATCGCTTCAGATCGATATGCAGGGGGAGTTTTACCAGTTCACTGCCCAATTTATGCAGGTGGCCAACCAGACCCGAACCCCCGCCGAAGTCCTGACTCACCAGCGCATTCAGTCTCTTCACCAAAAGCTGGAACTGGTGCAAGATCACCTCAAGCGCCTGCCCAGTGTAGAAGGAATGCGTACTGAACTTGCCCGTATTGGAGGGGGAGACTATTGGGCGTTACCGGCGGCAGATGACACGGAAACCGTAGGCATTGCAGGGCAACAAAGCCGAGCCTTTGCCCTTTCCCAGCAAATTAAAGGCTGGTTTGAAGTGCTGGGCTACCGGTTTGAGGCTTACGATCGCTGGGATGCGGATTCCTTTGAGTGGATTTTGAATATTCCCGTGCGCCGGGGCCGCTACGATCGCATTTTGATCCGGGGGGTGGACGGCGTGATTAACCTGGCGGATGTACATCGCCTGCGGCAGTCCGTGGATGAGCAGAAAGCGGATGAAGGTTGGGTGGTGACGGCAAGGCGGGTCAGTGATGCAGCCCGCAAGGAGTCGGAAAAGCCAGAGAATCAGGATCTGGGCTGCTACACCTTTGATGAACTGCTGGATCAAGATGCGGACTTCAGTGAGTACGTGACGTGGTTAGAAGCAGAAATTATCGCCAAAGGAATCGATCGTAAATACGTTCCCCTATCCTGCACCAAAGACGAAATTGATCCCCGCACGCAACAAAAATTAGGGGTCAGCCGCTACGGCCCGCCGGAAGATCCCGACGAAGAAGGCTGGATTGAAGGCTACGTCAACCTCTGGCTGGAGGATCCCAGTAAGGAACATATCTCCGTTTTGGGGGAGTTTGGTACCGGCAAAACCTGGTTTGCCCTGCACTACGCCTGGCTCACTTTGCAAAAGTACCTCAAAGCCAAGAAATCTGGCAAAACCCGTCCCCGTTTGCCCCTGGTGATTCCCCTGCGGGACTACGCCAAAGCCGTCAGTGTGGAGTCTCTGTTTTCCGAGTTTTTCTTCCGCAAGCACGAGATCCCTATTGCCGGTTACTCCGCCTTTGAGCAGTTAAACCGCATGGGCAAACTACTGCTGATTTTTGATGGCTTTGATGAAATGGCTGCCCGAGTCGATCGTCAGGAGATGATCAACAACTTCTGGGAACTGGCTAAAGCAGTGGTTCCTGGCTCCAAAGTCCTTCTGACCTGCCGCACCGAACATTTTCCCGCCGCCCAGGACGGGCGCAAGCTCCTCAACGCCGAACTCCAGGCCTCCACTCGACCCCTGACGGGAGAAACACCCCAGTTTGAAGTCCTGGAACTGGAAAAATTTGACGATGACCAGATTCGTCAGGTGCTGAGCCATGCCACGGGACAGGAAACCGTAGATCGAGTCATGACCGATCCGGAACTGTTGGATCTGGCCCGACGACCCGTGATGACAGAGTTAATCCTGGAAGCACTACCAGAGATTGAAGCTGGAAAACCCGTAGATATGTCCCGCATCTACCTCTACGCCGTACAGCGCAAAATGGCACGGGATATCAAGTCCGAGCGCACCTTCACCAGTTTGGCAGATAAGCTCTTTTTCCTCTGTGAGTTGTCATGGGAGATGCTTTCGACGCATCGAATGAGTTTGAATTATCGAGAATTTCCTGAGCGAATTCGTCGGATTTTTGGGACAAGAGTTCAGGAAGATAAAGATTTAGACCATTGGCAATACGACATGATGGGACAGACGATGCTGATTCGCAATGCAGCAGGGGATTATTCACCAGCGCATCGATCGCTCTTGGAGTTTTTTGTAGCATATAAGTTTGCAGTTGAGCTCAATATTTTATCATCAGACTTTGCAGAGATTGCAGATTTATCACAGTTTCAATCTAATGTGAACTTGGTCAAAACTTTTGGTCATTCGCCATTAGTTAAGGCAGTTCTTGACTTACTAATTTCAATGTTAGAGCCTAGTAATGTTGTAATTCCTAAGCTAATTAGAATAATTCACAGTACTCGTTCCCAGAAAATAGAAGACGTTAAATATATAGGTGGCAACGCAGTAACTTTACTTCTAAAACTTAATTCTTATGCTTTAGAAGGACTACAACTCAATAATACTGTGCTTGTTTCTTCAGACTTTACACACGCAAGTCTTCGTGGTCTAAATCTTTCTAATGCTAAAATAGATAATTGTCTGTTTACCAAGTCATTGACCTTTATTTTTTCGGTATCCTTTAGTCCAGATGGAAAGTTCATTGCGACTAGCGACAGTAGTAGTTTAGTACGTATTTGGGATACAAAAAGTTGGCAAGAAGTCACTAGCTTCCAAGGGCATATGAATCGTATTTATTCAGTTGCCTTTAGTCCTGATAGCAAAACCCTGGCAAGTAGTGGTACTGATCGTACAACTAGAATCTGGGATATGCAAACAGGAAAATGTCTTCATATTCTAAAAGCTCATACAGATATGGTAAGATCAAATGTATTCAGTTCAGATGGGCAGTATATTCTAACAGCCAGCCATGATCGAGAAATTCGTATGTGGGACTTAGCTTCAGGTAAATCTTTACATACATTCCAAGGTCATAAGCTTAGTGTACGTTGTGCTATCTTTGCCTGCAATGATAAACGTATTATCAGCTCCAGTAGTGATAAAACCATCAAAGTTTGGGACGTAGAAAATCATATTGTATTGGCAACTTCAAAGATTAACCCTGATGAAATTAGATCTCTTGTTATTTCATCGGATGAATCAAGAATTATTACTGGAGATTTAGCCGGACGAATCACATCTTGGAATATTCAAGACTGTTCACAAATTAATCAGAAGTTTACTATCAATAAAACAAAAGTGTGTTTGGCTGTTAGTCCATCTAATAAACTTTTAGCTATTGGCAGTGATGCAGTCATTGAAATCTGGGATATAGAGACATTTAAAACTATAGAGACCTTGACTGAACATACTGATTTTGTTAACACACTTGAATTTAGCCCTTCTGGAAAGACCTTGATTAGCGGAAGTGCTGATTTTACACTTAAAGTATGGGATATTGATGTTAAAGATGGCAGTAGATGTGTCAAAACTTTGCAATGTCTGGGTGAATGGATTACATCAGTGAGTTTTGATATTTCAGGGAACAAGTTAATTAGTGGCAGTGATGATGGGGGAGTAAGATTGTGGGATGTAGAAACTGGAGATAGGATAAATATGCTTCATACACATGAAAAAGCTGTATACGATGTTAAGTTAATTGGATCTAAAAATTTAGCTGTTAGTAGTAGTGGTGATGGTACTATCAAGCTTTGGAATACTCAAGAATGCCAGGAATATGAGACTTTACGAGGACATCAAAGGGCAATTTTCTCATTTACTGTTGATTCTCAAGACCTAAAACTCGCAAGTAGTAGTTATGATCAAACTATTAGAATTTGGAACCTGGATACCCAAGAATGTATCAAGACATTACACGGTCATACATCGGGAATTCGTGCTATAACCTTCATACCTCAAACTAGCTTACTTGTGAGTGGAGGGAGAGATTGTGTTCTACGGTTATGGAATATAGATGCTGCAGATGGTAAGGAGTGTATAAAGGTCTTCCCAGAGCAATTCAGTTATATTTGGTCGATCGCAGCTAGTCCAGATTCAACACTCGTGGCAACTGGAAGTACTACTGATGGAGCTATTAGGTTTTGGTATATTAATATTAATAATATTAATGCAAGTGGATTAAAGAAAGAAATTATTTCAGCTCATGATGATTGGGTCTTTGCACTTAATTTCAGTCCATCAGGCAACTTGTTGGCTAGTGCAGGAGGAGACTGTAAGATAAAAATCTGGGATAGACATTCAGGAGAATGCTTAAAGGTTTTCACCGGACATACTGAATCTGTTTTATCTGTAGCATTTAGCCCAAATGGAAAAATTTTGTCTAGTGGTAGTAGTGATCGCACAATACGTTTGTGGGATGTTGAATCAGGAGAATGCTTAAAAGTCTTAAGCGATCGACTTTATGAAAATATGGATATTACTGGAGCAACAGGTTTAACTGAAGCTGAAAGGTTAAATCTAAAAACCTTAGGTGCAGTTGAATACTAACTATCCAATCCTAGGATGAAGGGCTTACTTCTGCTCAGCGGCTTTCGATGCTTTCCCTCGGTGCTGTTGACCATAATTCCCCTACGCCCTAACTAAATCCTACATTCCGCAAGTAGATAGCGAAATCGTATAAGATCTAAAGTTATTTATTGAGGGAGGACTCGGATGAGCGGGCACTGGACTTATCGCCTGGGACGCTGGGACGCTTACGGAATTGACTTTTCAGACATCTATCATTTCTTTAGAGACCAGTGCCCTTTTAGACGGTTTTACCATTTCTTGGTGAGATCTATTAGACTGATATTTATATTCTAAAAATTCAGCAAAAATTTTGATCTCTGCTAACAATTCCTCAGGTAAATTCTCCAGTAAATCCCACAAGTCTTCTCGAAGTTGATGAGTTTTTTCAACTATTTTCAGTTGATAAGCATAGATTACCTCTACTCCTAATGTTTCTCGAAACTTGTTGTGGGAGTCAAACTTTGCTTGCTCTAATTTTTGGTTATCTTGGCATCTGATCCAATTTCCCCATAGTTCTACTAGATAAGCTTGATCTTCTTCCAACACTTCGACGATCGTACCGGTTGTTCCTGCGGGAATCATGGTATATTGTTCTAGGGAGTTTGTAAAATCTCCGTTAATTGAAATAGGTTCTGATAACTCGACAAGATCAAACAATTTAAACGATTTCATTTGTACCTCCTTTTTTGTCTGGAATAGCTGTCACGAATCTAGCGATACTTTCATTTGATCGTACAATCCAAGCTGTTTTAACTCTCCAGAAAATGCCAGATTTACCCTGAATCAGATTGATTG
>JBMTZC010000065.1:0-15198 GCA_049455215.1 Prochlorotrichaceae cyanobacterium | reverse complement strand
AAAACAACAACCCCATCACCGGCAGAAAATACTCATTGCTGGCACATCCAGAATTGGCCCGTAGGGTATCCGCCGCCTCCCACAGTCTCTTCTCAATTTCTCCAATATGCTCTAGCTGGCTCACCCCTACACTCCCTACACAGCGATCGGGTATTTAATGCATACAGTATCCCATTACACGAACATCTGCCATTGGTGCTCTAGGGAAACCGGTCTACTTTCGTACAGTAAGGGTAACGCTCCAGACAGGGCTCGAACCTGTGACCGACCGCTTAGAAGGCGGTTGCTCTATCCAACTGAGCTACTGGAGCCTACCCAAATTATAGGACTCTTTTCGTGATTTGCTACCCGATCGGGTAGACTAAATCGAACATTGCCTAAGAGTCCGCTATGTCCTCCCCAGATTTGGAGAATTTTCAACTCCGCGATCGTGATTTGACTGCAACTGACCTAGAACAGTATTTACGATCGGGAACGATCGCTGTTGACACGGAAACCATGGGGTTAATTCCTCAACGAGATCGGTTGTGTTTAGTGCAACTGTGTGACGAAACAGGACGAGTCACGACCATCCGCATTGAAGCGGGACAAAAGGAAGCCCCTCACCTCAAAACCTTACTAGAAGCGAACGATCGAGATAAAATTTTCCACTTTGCCCGCTTTGACCTAGGTATGTTGCGGTATCACCTTGATATTTGGGTCAAACCCATTTTTTGTACCAAAATGGCCAGTAAGCTAGCCCGAACTTATTCGCCTCGGCATGGTCTTAAAGAAGTGGTGCAGGAGTTAGAAAGAATAGAGTTAGACAAATCCGCCCAAAGTTCTGATTGGGGCAATGCCCAAAATTTAACGCCAGAGCAATTGCGCTACGCCGCCAATGACGTTCGCTACCTCATTTCCGTGAGGCAAAAATTAATCACGATGTTGCAGCGAGAACAACGCTGGGAGTTAGCCTTGGAGTGTTTTGCCTGTTTACCCACTTTGGTAACGTTAGATCTGCTGCAGTACGGCAATATCTTTGAACATTAAGTTGACGCGATGTGCAACTATTCTCAGATCCCCAGTTTCTTGTAGAACGAAGCCCAATCACTTGATGCTAGTCCCCAGAAACCGGGGATCTCGGCGCTTAAGCACTCCGCTCCGCACTCTTCGGCTAATTTCCCCGGAAAGCCGAGCATGAGAGCGAACTGCCCCCCGAAGCGATCGTCAAAACTGACTCCAGGTCTCAATAAGTTCCTGAGCGATCGGGCTTTCCTCGCTAAACTGGGGAACTAACCGAGCCGCTTCGATCGCTTGGCTATAGTTCCCTTGATCGGCCCGGATCTGGGCTAAGTCCAAAATGGCTAAACTCCACTCTTTAATCAGCCCTTGGGCAGTGTCATACTCTGGATAATCCGCTGGGATGGTACGGAGGAGGGCAATAGCATCACTGTAACTTGAGGCTGAATCCGGGCGTAGGATTGCGGCGGCTTCCTCCAAACGACGACTCATTTGCCGCTGTAGGGTTAACTGCTCTTGCCAATAGGGAATGGCGGTTTGAGCGTCTCGGTATTGAGCTTGATCCCAAGGTACGAGGCGGGCCGCTTCGATGGCGGCTTGATAATCTTTCGCCTCCGCCCGCCCCAGGGCAAAATCAAAAATCGTTTGACTCCAGCGATCGATATCCACCTGGGCCTGCTCATAGAGGGGCTCACCGGGTTGGATTTGCCGCACCTGAGCGATCGCATCACTAAATAAGGAGGCTTGATTCTCTCGAATCAGAGTCCGGGCTTCCCGTAAAATTTGTTGATTTTTAACCGTCAGAGCTTCCGGAGCCTTCAACGGGTCGAGGGACTGGTCTGCCCCTTTGGGTAAGGGATCATAGAGCAAGCGCTGATCCGTGACGTTGCCCGGTAATGCAGAAGGGCGTTCAAATAATCCCCTCGGCAGAAGGCGCTGTCCCAATAACGCGCCCCCCAACACCATGAAGGCAACAAAGAACCACTGCAGGAATTGTTCGAGAGATAGGGGTCGAGAACGGGTTGGCCGAGTAGTGTATTGAAACCGAGGCTGAAAGGAGGGATCGGGGATCCGGATTTCAGGGGTTGGCGGGGGGGCAACGGCGGCCGAAGTGGGTAAGGCGGAAGGGAATGGAGAAGTGGGAGGGGGAGCAGGGATATTCTGATCTGACCCGGTGCCTTTCTGCCACGGAAAAACGGGAAGATGGGGGGCGGTTCTCCCGGCAACTGCAGAGGGTGTAGCCGCTGACACTGGATCCACTGCAGGGGTGTTCACTGGAATCAAAATCGGCGCAATGGAAGGCGTTCCGGGGCTGGGATTAGTGCGGGGTTGGGATTGAGCGTAGAGTTGAAACCCTGGGCTACCAATCCCTAGGGGAATTTGCAAGGGTTTCCAGTGCAAATCACAGAGTTGGGGAACCCGATCGCTCAAGTACAGGGCTAATTCCCCCAAGGTTTCTAGGCGATGAATCCGCAGACCTTCTAACAGGGCTGAGGTGAACAGACCTAGGCGAAGATCAGTGGTTTCGTGGGCAAATTGATAGGGTTGGCAGGACAGCAGGGTTTGCACGCCAAACTGAGTGACTAAGGTGGCGGTTTGTTTACCGGGTTGTTGTTCCGGTGAGAAAATGCCCTGACTGCGGCTCATGTCTAAAATGAGGAGGATCCGAGAGGTGCGGGCTCCGTGTAACAAGTTCAGCAACGATCGCACGGAAATCCCCGTTTCTGCGATCGCCTGAGGATCGCCATCCCAGGGAATTAGATAGTCTTCATTATTGTGATGAATGCCATAGCCACTAAAGGACACCCAGAGCACATCTTCCGGTTGTAACTGATCCGTAGTACAGAGCGATTGCAACCAAGACCACCAATTATCCCGACTCGGTAAGGTCGATCGCTCCTGCTGGTGAGGGGAAACATCCGTGAGTAAAGCGCCACAACCGGGGCTCAGGTGACGATAACGTTGTAAAAAATTAAATAAGGCCTCTGCATCTTGGCGGGCATACTGTAGGGGCGGAAACGATCGATAGCGATTCATACCGACGGTCAAAGCCCATAGTTTGCCGGTTGTTCCCGTCTTTCCTAGTGAATCCATGTTCCTCACTCCCTCATCACCAGCCCAAGAAGCGTCCTTCCCGGTAAAATCGCCTTCAGTGTAATCGATTTAGGCTCAGAGGCAAGAGTTGTTGTGAAAGTTTGAACCTTTAGCCAGTTTGGAACCTCTCCCCCCCACAAAATGAGGTAGCGATCGGCGCAGCCGATCGCTACAACGACCCCTTAAGGTGTCCAACCGTGGCTAACGTGTACAAATAAGTCTCGTTGCAATCGCAAAACTTGAGTGGATCCCCCCTAGCCCCCCTTGAAAAAGGGGGGAACCGGAAGAAACGGCTCGAAAGTCCCCCTTACTAAGGGGGATTTAGGGGGATCCATCTCAATCGATCAAGATGTGTGTACTGGGGTTTACCGGGCTTTAGGACCTAAGCCGATCGTGGAGGCATAAACCGCCCGATCCCCCAGTTCATCTTCAATGCGCAGCAGACGATTGTATTTAGCAACCCGTTCACTGCGGCAGAGGGATCCGGTTTTAATTTGTCCGGCACGGGTAGCCACCGCCAAATCCGCGATCGTGGTGTCTTCCGTTTCTCCCGACCGATGACTAATGACGGAGCGGAAGCCATTACGGGTAGCTAAATCGATCGTTTCAAGGGTTTCTGTAAGGCTGCCAATCTGGTTCAGCTTGATCAAAATGGCATTGGCAGATTTTTGTTCAATACCCTGCTGCAGGCGAGTGGGGTTGGTGACAAATAAATCATCCCCCACCAACTGGGTCCGATCGCCCAGACGCTGGGTGAGTAAGTTCCAGTTGGACCAATCGTCTTCCTGCAGCCCATCTTCAATAGAAACAATGGGATAGTCATTCACCAACTGCTCTAGATAATCAATGAGATCCGTCGCTGGATGAGCTGCACCTTCGTAGGTGTACTTGCCATCCTTAAAAAACTCACTGGAGGCCACATCCATGGCCAGGGCAATCTCTTCCCCAGGCTTGAACCCGGATTTTTCGATCGCATTCATCAATAAATCCAACGCGGCTTTGTTGGAGGGCAGATCGGGAGCATAACCGCCTTCATCCCCCACCCCTGTGGACAGTCCTTTATCTTTCAGCACTTTGCTGAGGGTGGCAAACACCTCCGCCCCCCAACGCAGCGCTTCCCGGAAAGAGGTTGCCCCCACCGGCATAATCATAAATTCCTGAAAATCGACGTTATTACTGGCATGGGATCCACCATTGATGACATTCATCATCGGTACGGGCAGGAGGTTAGCCAACGGGCCCCCCAAATAACGATAAAGGGGCAGTTCCAGACTGATGGCCGCCGCCTTCGCACAGGCCAGAGAAACCCCCAAAATGGCATTGGCTCCTAGGTTTGCCTTGTTGGGGGAACCGTCCAACTCAATCATGATGCGATCGATAGTTTCTTGATCCAAAGCATTCATGCTGTAAAGTTCTGGAGCAATTTTCTCCTCAACATTTTCCACTGCCTTCAAAACCCCTTTGCCACCGTAGCGTTTGGGATCCTCATCTCGCAGTTCATGGGCTTCAAAGCTCCCGGTGGAGGCACCACTAGGAACCATGGCTTCCCCGATCGCACCATTTTCGAGTTCTACTTCCACCTCAATCGTGGGACGACCCCGAGAATCTAGAACTTCCCTGGCATAAATCGAATCAATTAACATATCTGTCTGCTCCAACATAAGCATTTCGGATTGCTGTGACTGACATGGAACTAGGCGGGTAGCGGTGATACTAGGGGCACCCGTTGTCATCCACCTACCACGCGGCAGTCCCAATATTGCTCTAGCATCATAAGGGTATTCCTATAGTCTTAGCCGTTCCTTGACCATCTCTTCCGATTTATGGGGAAGGTCTGGAGGTATAACCGTCACTCAACCCCCAATACCCGCTGGAGCGACGACTAAAGACCACAGCAAAGCTCGCCCAACATCACCTCACCGGTCTGCGTAAGCAACACACCACACAACGGTTTCCGCAGTCTATTACTCCTTGGCTTAAGTTCGCTTATTGTCAAACCCCTTCTAGCTTCCCCTTGGTAAGGGGCCTTTCCAAGGGGGGACTAGTCGTTGCAACTGCTGCATGACCTTGAACATGGTTTTGGCAATAGGACACCGCAACACAGCAAGCCCCGATGGACTAGGGTGAGCCAACTTTCACTTTAAGACGGCGAATCATCTCTAGTACCACTTCCGTTTTTGTTTTTCCACGCTGGAAGCAATAAGACTCTAAATGGACCAAGTCTGACTGGGGAAGACGAATCGTTAAGACTTTATCTGATACAGGTTTAGTTCGTGGCACAGGCGACCTCAAATCCTCCTAGGCTGTACTAACAATGTACATCCCTGCTGGGGATTTTGGCTAGGGGGCAACTCAGGAAAATTTGAACTTTATTTCGGAGCATTGCTCTCCATGCCCATCAACCGCCCATCTTGTCCCCTCGACAGACCCCGATCGAGTTCCTTCTTGGACTGATTTGAATAGCTTAGTTACAACATCCAGTCATTGTACTAACAAAGTACCGATATAAGCTTGACATAAGGGTGGATTGTTTGTATTATTAGTGCGGTACTAAATTAGTATTGTGTACTAACGAAGTAATCGAATTACATGGTCAAATCGATTACGGCTGTTCACCCTGAGCATTTCAAACCTTCTTAAGAAAAATTGAGAAATGTTCAGCTTATTTAAGAAAGGTCTGAGGTAATCCAACTATGAAAAAAGATCCTGCCCATACAAGCCCCCTGATGGAAAGCCTGCAACAAGTGATTCCCGTTTTGCCCAAGCCCCAAAAATCTTCTAGTCGAAACAAATCCCGTCAAAGCATTGCCTTGATCTCAGTACATGGTGATCCAGCAATTGAAGTAGGGGGAGAAGAAGCAGGAGGACAAAACGTCTATGTCCGTCAGGTGGGAGAAGCCCTTGCTGCTCTGGGATGGAAGGTGGATATGTTTACCCGAAAAAGTAGTGCTGATGCCCCAACGATCGTTCAGCACTCAGAGCACTGTCGCACCATTCGCCTAACCGCTGGGCCAGAGGCCTTTGTACCTCGGGATGAGTTATTTCAGCATTTACCCGAATTCGTGACGGGTGTAGAAAAATATTTACAACGGGAACACTATCCCCTCATTCATACCAACTATTGGCTGTCTAGTTGGGTGGGGCTGCAACTGCGTCAAGACTTCCATTTTCAATGGTTGCACACCTATCACTCCTTGGGAGTCATTAAGTATCAGACCACTCGAGAAATTCCCCCCATTGGACAAACCCGACTGGCCACCGAGCGCCAAGTGCTGGAGCAGGCCGATCGCATCGTGGCCACCAGCCCTCAGGAACAAACGCACATGGAAACCCTGATGAGCCATCGGGGCGCGATCGAAGTCATTCCCTGCGGAACGGATATCGAGAGTTTTCAGGCCTTACCCAAGGCAGAAGCTCGTCAGGTTCTCGGTTGGGATCCGGCAGATAAAATTGCTCTCTATGTGGGACGATTTGATCGTCGTAAAGGTATTGAAACCCTCGTTCGGGCCGCGAGTTTGCTCACGGATCCCCAGTTCCGACTCGTCATTGTGGGGGGCTGTGACCCGAAAAAATCCGATGGAGCCGAATATCAGCGTATTGCGGGCTTAGTGGAGTCCTTAGGTCTCCAGGATCGAGTTACCTTTGCCGGACGAGTGGGTCACGATCGCTTACCCCTTTATTACGCTGCCGCCAATGTCTGTGTTGTGCCGAGCCACTATGAACCTTTTGGTTTAGTTGCGATCGAAGCGATGGCCTGTGGTACTCCGGTGATTGCTTCCGATGTGGGCGGCTTAAAGTTCACCGTCAAATCCGGAAAAACCGGCTTATTAGTGCTCCCTCAACAGGAACGGGAACTAGCTCAGGCTCTGAAACGCATTTTGGGTCAACCCGCTTGGGCCGCCCAGCTTGGCCAGGCCGCCACGCAACGAGTTCAACAGAAATTCAGTTGGATGGGAGTCGCCCAACAACTCAGCCACCTGTACCGTTACCTCATGGCAGTTTCCCTGATGACCGAATTACCCAAGCGATCGGGGCAATCGGCCCGGAAAGCCTTGGAAACCGCACGGGAAGCAACAAGCAGCAGTCTCTCCCGCTCCCAGGTCAAGTTGGCTTAGGTCTCGATTAAGGGACATCGAAGAACCCTATTTTGGATTTTTCGATGTGACCATTACTCTTTAGGGCTTTCTTCGGAGAGCGACAAAATTGAACGGTAGAGTGCGACACTTTGTTTCAGAACTTTGTATCGCACTCTACCGTTTTTGTCTAAAAGAGTCCGGATCTTCCACCTTCACTTCAAAGATGAATGCCCACAGGGGACGGCGTAGCCATCCTATTTGTGCATAGCGATGAATGGGTTAAAGCTGGTCTTTAGACTCAGCAGCTGGGGAAGCCGTAAAGAGTTTTCTCAGTCGCTGTCTCAATTGCAAACCAAGATTCCGTAAGTCTGGAGCGACACTATCCCGATCGACACTGGGAGAAAAGCGCATCTCTAGCAACTCTTTGAGCTTACTGCTGGTGAGGGGACGGTTCAGCAGCCCCTTTTCTGCCACGGAGATGGAGCCGGTTTCTTCAGACACCACCACACACAGGCAACCATCCACCCGTTCCGTAATCCCCATGGCGGCACGGTGTCGAGTCCCTAGGCGACGGACTGCCGATCGTTCGGAAATGGGTAAAATCACCCCCGCCGCCATCAGGCGGGAAGAACGGATCAGCACCGCTCCATCGTGCAGCATGGTTGAAGTTTGAAAAATCGTTTGCAGTAGTTCTTTAGAAATCTCTGCATTAAGCTTGACACCAGGTACGGAAAAATCACGATCGTCTATGGTGCCTTCCGTTTCCAAAATGATCAGGGCTCCCGTGCGGCTTTGGGACAGTTCTTTGACCGCATCAACAATTTCTTCAATGATGTCACTGGATTTAAAGACCGATCGAGGGCTGGGTTGGAACAGTTCTAAAATATGAAACTGTCCTAATTGCTCTAGAAAACGGCGAAATTCTGACTGTAGAGAAACTCCAATAGAAATCGCCGAGCCTAAGAGTAGGTTGCCAAAAATAAATGTCAGGAAAAATAGCCGTAGGCGAAAACTAATCGCCGTCAACAGGGTCAGGATAATAAACCCCCTCACCATCCAGAGGGTACGCCGTTCGCCAATAATGACCAACACGGCATAGGCAAGGAGTAACACCAAGCCGAGGTCTAAGAGTTGCAGCGACAGAGACTCATGCCAGTTAACCTGAGATAGCCACTGATCCCAGAGTTTTCCAAGTAAGCCAGAGTCCGGGTTTAACAAGGCCAAGGGATCACACCAGATGCGCAAATGAAGGGGGAGAAAGCAGAACCAACTGCTCCAGTTACCCAATTTTAGGTCACGATGTTTAAAAACGATCGTCCCTCAAATAAGTTTCCTAATCTTAATTTTAGGCGACCCACTTAAGGCGGAAAAGTGCTCCACTCTTCCCTTAAATTTTTTCGCTTTCAGTGGAAAGGATCAGCAGGAAATTGAAGCAGACGATCGGGCCTCTCAATGAACCGCAATGACTAGTGATCAAGGGTTTTGCCACCCACCACCATCCCTATAACTGCGTAGAAATAGGAATTCGTTGTAGATTTTTCGAGGTGCCCGCTCTGAACCTTTTGAAGCCTAGAACCTTCAGGGAGTTCCCGTAAGCCCATCAGCCTGCCCCGCCTTTTCCTGCACAGCATTAGACCAGAAGCCCGAGTCACCCCGGTTTGCAGCATTCTGGAGCAATCACAGCCGCATTAATCCTAACGTTGCTCAAAAATGGTTTCCAAAATTTGCTGCGGTGTAATATCCACCAAGCGCCCCGTGGAAGATTGCAAGCTAATAAAGGTGTCTCCAGGGGGTAAGACCTGATCGGGATTACTCCGGCCTAACAAGGCCAAGGTAGAGGTTTGTACTGCTACCGCAAGTTGTAAAACGTCTCCTTCCGGACAGATCAACAGGCTTGCCCCCGCAATCAGAGCCACTAACTGACCAATTTGTTCTGGGGAAACCGCACCACAGGAGAGTCCGGCTTGGTTCAGTTGGGCCATGACCTCTCGGCCCGTAGTCGTCTGCACAACCCAAACGGGCAAGTCGGGTTGATGTTCTTGCAGCTTTTTCACCAAAATTTGCCAATTTTGGGCCGGATAGGGATCGGGATCATCCTGGGGATAGAGCAATAGATAGCCACTTTCTGTTGCACCGAGGCGCTTTTGCTCTGCTTCGCCCCATTCCAAATCTTTGCGCGGTATCCTCAACCGAGGAGTGGGACAGGGGGTTGTTAAGCCTAGTCCTTGGGTTAGAGCGTGATAGCGCTCTGCCCGATAGGGTGTGGAGGGCTCTGCAATGGCTGCGCTTAAAAACAAATTTCCCGATTGGGCATAGCCCACACGGTTAGGGATACCGGATAACCAGAGCAACAGGCCAATATCCCAGCCGGGTTGAGCGCTGAGAACAATTTCATATTCCTGTTCGCGGATCACCCCCAACAGGTTGCTCCAGTCTGCGAGGCTATTGCGATCGCTAAAGTCAAAGGGAATGGCCCGACGCACTTGAGGATAAATGCGATAAATCCCAACCGTAGAAGGTTCTGTGATGACATCGATGGCAGCCTCGGGGTAGGTCTGCTTTAAGGTTTCCAAGGTTGGAAAGAATAAGATTTGATTGCCGATGCCGCCAGGAACAAGCGCCAGTATATGCATATTGGGGGTGTTCTCTTAAGTTCGTCCTTAATTCTACAGCGTTCTTAACAACTTCTCTCCTTGTTTCACATACCGTTGATTTTTGCGGTAGTGGTACGGGGGAGAACTCTTAACTTTAACGATCATGGTCTCGATCGCTTCCTTGGCGGCTTCTCGATCGCCCTTTTTCTGATGGACTTGAGCCAGAATGAGGTACGCCTCGGGATGGCTCCAGCGTTTGAAATGCTGCTGAAGATGGTCGATCGCTTGATCCCACTGTTCCTGACTGGCCAGAACTTGGGCATAGGCCACGGAGGCATCGCCATAGAGGAAATCCGGTTCTACTTGTACTAAAACCGCTAAATGCCCTTGAGCCGTAGCCCAATCCTGAGTTTGTAGGGCAATGGAGGCCGCTCCCCACAGGGCCTTGGCATTACGAGGTTCTTTTTCCAGGGCTTGGGCATAGGCAGTGGCGGCCCGTTCCCGATCGTTCATTTGGGAAAGAATATCCCCTAACTTAATAAACTGGTGGGCTTTACCAATATTCTTCGCCTCCGCTTCCGCCTGCCAGAGTTGATCCCGGAGACGGCTACCGCCAAACATGCCACCCCCTCGGCCGCCCTGAGTGCGGGGCCAATAGCGGGCAATAAAATAGAGCACCGCCCCCATGATGTTGAGAAAAATCAAAAGCCACAACCAAGTTCGATCGCGTTCGTGCTGTACGCAGTCGTAAATCATCCAGAGCCAAAATGCTGTAAAGAGCAGTCCAATGGGACCGAATCCGACCATGCTCAGGGAAGGGGGAACAACCTCCTTAGTATGCCATATTGACGCTTTCCCTCTGACCTGCGCTAGAGAGGAGGCCAAGGCAAAATCCTGATGTAGCAATAATCGATCGTGGGATCCATTGTTACCGCTTGGAGAGAGCTTGCACATTGGTATGTGCATCGATAAGCACATCAGCAACCAAGGCATCCCCGTAGTTAGGCTCTGTAGCGAATACTTCTATTCCCTTAAGTACTACACTAAAGCGATCGATCATCCTTCTGGGAATCAGTATGAGCAGTAAGTTTGGCCAGATGATCGAAGTGTGTCAACCCATAAGTCCATCCCGTAGTTCAGTGGTAGCACCCAGAGTCCTGTAATTTGTTTCATTTTATTACAGACTTTGAGGCTGAAAATTTGATTTGTATAGATCGCCAAAAGTCTTTGCTGGTAAGGATACGAGTGTAATTCAACATTCCCAAGGTGAGGGTCGGAATGTGAGATCTGCGGAATGGAGCCAAGAAATTTTGGATCTACTAAGTATAGGAGTGGGTTTTCCATCTCCTCATAGCAGTGATTTTACTGGGCAGGTGAGAACCACAACCTAAGGTAGGCCGTCTTACGGGACAAGATCGGATTGGCTTTGACTGATCTGCTTTGCTTCTCCTTGCGTTGGCGGCCTCGCCCAACTTTGCAATAGTTAAGGAGAGACCCATCTTGAAGGCTTTTGTACCCCTCGGATTAGAGAAAAAAGGTTGCCTCGCCAGCCATCGGCAACCTTCCCTTTTTGAGAATGTGCAAATTTTGCCAGAGTTGCTGGCTGCTGCATTGGTCTCTTGGCTTTTCCTTCAGGCGGTTGCCGCTGATCATTTATCCTGGGGCGTGTCCTGGGCAGGTTCCGTCAGTGTCTTCTTTTTGTTCCTCTTAACCGCTTTTGGGGGAAGAGTACTCTGGAATAGCGCTACCCTCATTCACGGTTTGGGGCATTGTTTGATCAAGGCTTGGGTAGATCAAGACACCTCAAGCCTGGCCTTGACTGGCATTTTGGAAAACCGCTCTCTCTCGACAGTGGCACGATCGTGTCTGCCCTTCCAGCAGATCTTTTTGCCCTCTTTCCAAAACCAAACCTTACCCAGTATTGCTCTGGGGCATGCCATTCCCTGGAAGGTTCGTTGCAAAGCATCGGGTGGGTTACTCTTCAATATTCTGGCGATCGGCGCAGCGAGTAGAGGATATTCCCAGTGCGCTCCGCTGATGGTGGGCGAGTCAAAATCGCTGGGGCTTCTCCTTTTGATCACGGCGATGGCGTTTTTTATCACGGCGAATGCACTCATCGTCCTGTGTTCTGTGTCTGATCTGGAAGCGATCGTTTCTGGTCGGGCTGAACGTCTGTATTGCGGCAACTTTGGCTTTATTGCCAAAAAAACCGACCCTCGCCTGGAGGGGTTAATTCCCCAGTACTGGCTCGACTTATTTAAAGTGATGGGGCACGAAACCGAGGTACGGGGTGGCCAGGCCGGTGGAGGGCTGACCCTTGCCCAGGATTGGGCCGGACGCACCCATTTTTTGGGGGACAAAATCGTCAACCCCAAGCGCCAAGATTTGACCAAGACCCTGGAAACAGTTTTTTATCGCACCCGGAATCAAGCCTGGCGAGCCGGTTTTCGCCCACGATATGACACCATTACGGGGGTTTGGCACTATCGATTTGGCACCAGTGGCCCCCCCTCTGTGTTAGAAACCCACTGGCATGAATGGACTCCTGCCCATTTTGAAACGGTATGGCAGATCGAAAATGGCAAGTGGGTCTCCAAACTTCAGAATGTTAATCACCGCATTACCCATAATGGTGATTTTGAAGCCTGGCAACTCTTTGGAGAATTGGTGGATTACGCCACCCTGGGGTTGTGGCTAGAGCGAGTGTTACAGGTTCCCAATGCCACCGTGGGAGATTCGCCAAAAATTGCAGGCATGATGGATCTGTTGATTACCCAAGGCATGTGGTTGCCTTCAGTGCGGCTTGCCTATCAGTTAGTGATGGTTTCTTCGATCACCGATGCCTTTGGCGGAAAAGCACCTGCTCGAGAGGCTCCCAATACGGCTCCCTCCCGTGAACAGTTGGCACGATGGGCCAAGCGCTGTGAAGCGGCATTTATTGAGTACCATAGCGACGATCGATCTCCAGCTAAAGATCTGAAACCCGCCTGTATCTCTGACGAACTGCAGCAGTTAATGGTGGCGAACCTCCAGCAAGACGGGGATTTGACCCATCTGGAGGAGTGCCAGATCTGCCGCTTTGCCCAAACGATCTTCCAGTGTTTTTTGAACAACGATATCTATCGGGCAAATCTGATGTTCATGCGGAGAGCGCGGGGGAGTTTTGGGCTGGTTACAGTATCAACCCTAAGCCCCAATAAGCTGGTGTTAAGTAGTTTGGGGCAACCAATGGTCATTGGGGTTAACCCATTGAAGCAATATTCCATTTATGCCTCGGAACCTTCAGCGGTGGATGCCGTACTGCTACATCAACCAGAAACCTATCGCGTCGATTTAAACCAAAACACAGGAGAAATTGCGGTTTTATCTCCCCTGCAACTCCAGATTTATTCCCTGACCGAAAATCGTGAGCTTGAAGAAGCAGAAGTTATTGCCCGTCATGTTCCTTATAAACAACATCCTTATCTTCAACATATTCCCAAACTGAATAGTCCCGGCATCGATCCCATTGAGCGGGATTTGCAGGATATTCCGCAAATCTTGCAAACCATTCGGGAAACCTGGGTTGATCCAGGCTCTCTGAATCGCCAGAGTGCGGAGTACCTATTGCAGTTGTTGATTCTTAAGGCCAAGTATCTGGCGGAAAAGCAGAAAAAGCTCCAATCACTAGGTTTAGACCCCGATCTAGCGCAATCCCGCCATGTGGATATTTTGATTACCGGCGTTGAAAATAGTCTCTGGCTTGGGGAGTGCTTTGCCAAGGATTTAAAGACAATTTTTCCGCTATTGTCCATTAAAACCCTTTCCGCCAACGTTGTTTTACAACAGATCCAGCATGACTTTGACCGTCTGGGATTAGCCAAACAATCGATCGTGTTTGCCATCAGCCAGTCCGGGCAAACTTTTCCGACTCGGCAAGTGCTGCACGCCAGCGACTTACTTGTGCGGCAGGGGGTCATTCGTGAGTTTTTTATCCTCACCGGAGAGCCCACTAGCTTTATCGGTTCTACCCTGGCTCGCCCAGTTTATCCGGGGGAAACCTTTAGTCGTCGCCTGTTTACGAACAAAAGTGGTCGCCGTTTGGCCGAACCAGCCACTGTCTCTGTTGCCGCAACCCATCACACCCTTACAGAGTTGTTGTTTTACCTGGGTCAGCAAATGCATGTGCACTTTCCTAACCAGAATCCCTTGGGGATGAGGGTCTCTCACGAAAGTTTGCTGGTCTTGCAGGGACTGAAGGCTGAGACGTTTATACAAAGTGCGGTGGAGATTCTCGGGAGTAATACTGAGGGGCAGGTCAAACCGACTTCAGTGAATCGCCACCTGATTAAAGGGGGTCGTCAATGGTCCCTACACGTTACTGAAACGCCCTTGGTCTGGGGTATCCATGCTTTGTATATCTTGATTACCGTAGGCTGGGCCATTCCCTTTGGTTACAGCATTCCCCTCGTTCAGACCCTGATTCGCGGGATCCTGCTGGTGTTTGATCTGTCGGGGACGACTCTGTTGGCCAGACTGTTGTTAGCCTCGGGCACCCTAGCGGATATTGGCATTTACATCTTTGGTCCCTGGTTCTGGATTTTGGGGCTGAGATTCCTGCAAAAACGCCAACTCTTTGCCCGCACTGGAAAACGGACTCTGGTGATTGGCGATCTGCCCTGGGTACAGCACATCTTAAAAATATACGTGAGTAAACTGTTCTCTCTGAGTTACGGCATCACCTCCTTAGAAGTTCAGGGAGCCGATCCTCAAGATCATTTGGTTCACCAGTTTGGCCATCGAGTGATACGCGGAACGCTACTGTTCTTAGGATTTCCCGATGGACGGTGTAGCGAAAAACAGCGCAACGAGGAGAATGCAGTACTGATGACGGCTCGACAGGCCAAAGGTATTCAGCATCTCCGCACTGGCCCGGAAGTTGTTGCCGTTGGCTCGAACCCTATGCTGGCGAATCAGGGGTTTGCCCAAGCGCTGCTGCTGCCCAGTCCCACTCACCAAAACTGCGAGGACGGTGAAAAACCACCGCTGACCAATAACTTGGTGGAAAGCCTCCGGGAATCTCGGTATGGATCCTTTCGGCGATTGCTGGCCAGCTATGTGTTCTTTTGGGCACTGGCCAAACGAGTGGGTTCTTTCCCCCTGCTTCAATATCCTTTCTGGCGTTCCCAGAGCCGCACCAAAATTATGACGACCGCTGCTCCAGTTTCAGCAACGACCCTCGATCGTCCTGAACCAGAGGAAATCTCAATTTTGGATTTACCGGCCTTGGCCAACCGAGAGCAGAGTTAAGGCGGGAGAGTGCTATGAGAGGTCAAGTCGATCGTGATAAAGTTCGTTGATAATTTCGGCAACCACTCACGCCTCATGTAGCACTTCCAGCAATGTGGGGGGGGGGGGGGGGGGGGGGGGGGGGGGGGGGGGGGGGGGGGGGGGGG
>JBMTZC010000064.1:0-15401 GCA_049455215.1 Prochlorotrichaceae cyanobacterium | reverse complement strand
GACACTGGTCAAGGTTTGCTCAATCCAGCGCTCGGCATTGTAACAGGGAATAACAACAGAAAATTTCATATTAGGGGAGTCTAGAAAGGGCAGATTAAGGGGCGTTCAAACTATTCAAATGGATCCAGGATTTTAGTCCTCTAGACGATCGTCTTCGAGGGACTCTAGAGAAGGGGGTAAATAATCGAGGAAATTATCTGGAGCGAGTAAGTTTTCGTCGGGCTCTTGAAAATCGGAGGGAACGATCGTTCTCACTACTGTAAATTTATGGCTTTCTCGTTGGGTTTCCGCCTCGATCGTTAAGGCTTCAAATTGAACTTCTAAGCATCCCAAGGGGACTGGCATTTCAACGATCGCTTCTTGAAATTGGGGTAAGGTGGGCAAAAACTGATACGCCCAGAAGGGGCCTGCGGCCAAAGTCCGGGTTTGGCAATCAATTAACCACAGCTTCACCGCTAATCGGCTCGAGGTTTCGGGCAACCGTACCGTCACGCGAATGCTCTCTCCCCCCCGTAGATCCTTGGATGGAAGTTCCAGACTAGGCAGGGGCAAGGGTTCCTCCTCTGGCCAAGTCACCATAATCTCGGGTGAAGTGGAAGACATCCAGTGGCGAGTATCGGGTTCCAACCATTCATCATCCACCACAATTTCCTGGCGTAAATGCTCCAGAACAAAGGGTTCACTTTGCCGCTGCGGGGCGTCTTGGGCGATCGAGTCGGACGCTGCGGCAGAGGATTCTAGTTCCCACAGTTCGGAATCCGATAAATCAACCTCCGACAACTCAAGGTGGGGGAGAATTTGAACTTGATCAAAGGATTCTACGTTTTCTGTAAGGCCCAGCGCCTCGGGAATAGTCGCACTTTCCCCAGATACTTCCTCTTCGGACAATCCCTCTGTGAAAAAACTATCCAAGATGGGATCGGGAGGGCTGACGTTTGCTGAGGTCACCTCCTCATGACTAAAAAATTCCCCCGCACTAAAATCCCGTAAGGGCTCCGGTTTCGCACTGGCAGCGGGTTTATCTTCCCAGGTCAGCAAGGGTTCAGCCCCAAGGGCAAGGGGAGTGTCGGCGGGTTCCTCTTCCGGAACTGACTCAGTTTCCGCTGGACTGAGGGAGTCCAGGATCAATGGGTCAGACTGGGGTTCGGCTTCTGGCGGAGAGAGAGAGGCCGCACTTTCGGAAGCGCCTGTTCTTGGGGCATTGTCAGGTGTTGAAAGGTGTAGGGATTGCTCCGAATCAAGCACATTGGTTAATACGGAGGGTAACCAATTCCCCTCATCCTCAGAATTCAGGCTGACAACACTCTGATTCTCTGCACCAAAATCTGTTTCCAGGGCATCTCCAAAAGTCGCCCCTGAATCCGTCTCAAAGGTGTTGGCTTCTGCTGGGGAAAGGGTAGCTGCCTCCAGATCCGCATCGGTCAGTTCAAACGCCGCCAGTTCGCTAGGGGAGAGTTCTGGCGCTAAGGGATCCGGGACAAGAAAATCCCCTCCATCCTGACCTTCCACCGGGGAGTGCCCTGCTGGCTCACCGAGATCAATCTCAGAAAAGGTAGAGGGCGGTTGCGATCGGGAGGGCACTGGAGGCAGTTCAATGGATTTCCGAGCGGAAAGAGGCTCTTCTGGCGACTGTTCGGGCGGTTCATCGGGGGGAACGGTGGGATCCGTCCAGTCCGCAAGGTTCAAGAGGGTCAGTTGGGCGGTCGTCAGTTCGGAGGAAGCACCGGGATCCTGCGAGTCTGTGGGGTCTGTAGGCGCATCCGCACTGGGGTCACGGCTCCCTGGATCGAGATCCGCAGTGACATCAGCCGGAAGGTTGATCGCCGGACGGACAAACGAGGGCAAATTCGGTTCAGACCGAGCCACCTCCCGACTCGGAGCAGGGGTGGATTTCAAATTGGGGGGCATCTCCACTGTGGGAGAAGGAGTTGCGGGGGAGGAGTCTGCAACGGTCTTGGCAACTTCTGGGGGAGAGATCAGGGAAGAAAGGGTGCGGCGCGTCACTTCGAGAAAATCAGCACGAATCTGCTTGCGGGGTGGGGCTACTTCTGGAGACGGAGTAGGCTCTGCTGCTTCCTCTGCAGTGTCTAGCTCTGGGGGGCTTACCTGGGTCAGTAAGGCATCTACCGACGGCATGAGGGTAAAGGGGGCCGTGGCGATCGTAATCACATCTTCCGTTAAGTCCTCTACGGACAAACTGAGGGACTGGAGTTGGACTTCTCCCAACAGCAATTGGTTTCTCCAATCCAGGGCAATATGTCCAGAGAGATAAAAGGGTTGATCAATCGGTTGCGTGGCCAAGAGGTGAGTCATGGCCAACCGAACTTCCATGTTGCCAGGATTTTTCAACATGACCCGTGCTTGCAACGGTAAGGGAGATTCCCGTAGCGGCTCCCCATTGGCAGTCAAAATATAGCCGTATAACTCAAATAAACTGTAGGGACTGGGAACGATCGTATTGGTTTTTAACTGGAGTTGAATTCCTGGCGGTAGGGTCAGTTCAGCCGGATCTAGAGCCGGAGATCGCTCAGGAGAAGCGGATTCTGGGATAGTTGCGATCGTTGGGGAGGCGATCGGTTCTGCAGAGCTTAAAGTGTCTGTAACAAGGGGGGGTAACTCCAGCGCTAGATTGTCAGGATCGAAGGATTCAGACTCTAGGGTGGTTAACTCAGGCAGATCGGTAACGGTGAAAAAATCACTGGTTTCTGCTTCCTCTGGGGAAGAGGTTCTAGATGGCAGCGGCTCCTGCTCACCCACCTCCATCACCGTATCCAAAACCAAATGGGCCATCTGTTCCGCGAGGGAACGGAGTTCCTCAACCCCTGCCCGCCGGGGTGAGGCTGCAGGGGGCTCAACCTGAACCTCAGCATCATCGACATCCGGCTCTCGATCGAGAGTCATATCCCCAGGAGAAGCGATCGTGTCCATTTCGGACTCAACCACAATTTCCGGCTCAAACACAATTTCCGGCTCAAACACAATTTCCGGCTCAAACATAATCTCCGGATCAGTCATAATCTCTGCATCAGTGACAATCTCCGGTTCAATACCGGTTTGCTCAGGTTGGGGCAGCGCAGGTTCTAGAGTGCGAGTTGTGAGAGCAGAAGTGGCAGGGGTTCCCTTTTGGCTGTCTCGCTGGCGTGTGATCGGGGCAGGACTGCGCTGCCAGTCTTCCAGATCCGCTTCCTGGGCTAAGACCCGCAACTCCACCACATGCTGCCAACCCGCATTTCCCATGTCCTCCAACAAATCACTACTACATTGCACCCGCCAGTTCCCCGATCGCAAGGCCGTGAAAGGCAAAACCGGCATAATCCCTTTAGCATTGGTGCGGCGATTCCAATGACGGGTACGGCGTTTCGGGGGCATATCCTCCGGCGACCAATAACTCACTTCCACAAACACTTCCATCTGCGGGTGCTGGGTGCGCGCCACAATGCGGTAGCGACCTTCCAGAATTTCTACGGTGGGAGGCTCTAAGGGCAACCAGACGCGATCGCCTTCTTTTTGGAGGAGAAATTCGCAGACTTTCATGGCAATGAGGAGGAAGAGGAATGGCCATAATATAGCCAATACCCGGGGCTATCAACTCAAGGCGTTAACGTATATCCATCCCAAAACGCTGTTCACCGAAACGAGGGGCTGTCATCATTTAGCGCAAGTGTTCATACGGCAGTCGTTTCAGCCCCTAGTTATGTTTACTGGAGCAGGCGCAGTAACCTCTATACTGCAAGGCTTCTAGAATTAATGGATGACGCGCCCTAAGGACTCCGTTCCGTCTTATCCTAGAAAGATGTCTAGCCCTTCCCGGTTGCCCATGTCTTCGCCTCTGCCTCTCCTCACTTCTCGCTTCCAAGCCGCTTTGGTGGCTGCTTTTGGGGAATCGTTTGCCCAAACCAACCCCCTCTTGAGTGTGGCGAGTAACCCTAAATTTGGGGACTACCAGTCCAATGTGGCCCTGGGGTTAGCCAAGACGTTGCAAAGCAAACCCAGGGAAGTGGCGCAGCAGATTGTCGATCAACTTTGCCTAGAGGATATTTGTGACCCTCCCACCTTAGCTGGGCCCGGCTTTATCAATCTCCGCCTTAAACCCCGTTACCTCGCAGACCAGTTACTACAACTGCAAAACGATCGCCGCTTAGGGGTGAAAACGGTGGAACCGCAACGCATTATTGTAGATTTTTCCAGCCCAAACATTGCCAAGGAAATGCATGTGGGGCATTTGCGATCCACCATCATTGGAGATTCGATCGCCCGTATCCTGACCTTTTTGGGACATGAGGTGTTGCGGTTAAACCATGTGGGGGACTGGGGCACCCAGTTTGGCATGTTGATTACCTACCTGCGGGAAGCCTATCCCGATGCTTTGACCCAAGCGGATGCCCTCGACTTAGGCGATTTGGTCGCCTTTTATAAAAAGGCAAAACAACGCTTTGATGAGGATGAGATCTTCCAGTCCCAGGCACGCCAAGCGGTGGTGGCCCTGCAAAGCGGTGATCCGGCATCGGTACAAGCTTGGAAACTCCTCTGTGATCAGTCCCGGCGGGAATTTCAGACCCTTTACGATCGTCTAGGCATTGACCTGGAAGAACGGGGGGAATCTTTTTACAATCCCTTCTTACCCGCTGTAGTGGAGGACTTGCAAACCCTGGGGCTGTTGGTGGAAGATGCCGGTGCCCAATGTGTCTTTCTAGAGGGATTTCAGAATAAAGACGGAAACCCCCTCCCCCTGATCATCCAAAAATCCGATGGCGGTTATAACTATGCCACCACAGACTTAGCGGCACTCCGTTATCGCATTGGTCAAGATCAAGTGCAACGCATCATTTACGTCACCGATGCGGGACAATCTTCCCATTTTGCTCAGGTGTTCCAGGTGGCTCAGCGGGCGGGTTGGGTGCCCGAAGGGATTGATCTGACCCATGTTCCCTTTGGGCTGGTGCAGGGGGAAGATGGCAAGAAATTGAAAACCCGATCGGGGGATACGATTCGCCTGCGGGATTTACTAGATGAAGCGATCGAGCGGGCCCGCAAGGATCTCGAAGATCGCCTCCAGCTAGACGATCGTCAAGAGTCTCCAGAGTTTATCCAACAGGTCGCCGAAACCGTGGGGTTGGGAGCCGTCAAATACGCGGATCTCAGCCAAAACCGCACCAGTAATTACATCTTTAGTTACGATAAAATGCTTGCCCTGCAAGGCAATACGGCCCCCTACCTGCTCTATGCCTATGTGCGGGTTCAGGGGATTGGGCGCAAAGGGAATATTGATTTTCAAGGCGAGTCGTTGCAAGAGGGTTTGGTGCTGACGGAAGACAGTGAACAAACCTTAATGAAACATCTCTTACAGTTAGAAGATGTGGTAACGGATGTTGCTCAAGATCTCTTTCCCAACCGGCTTTGCACCTATTTATTTGAACTCAGTCAAAAATTTAATCAGTTTTACGATCGCTGTCCCATCCTCAAAGCCGAAGAACCCCAGCGCAGTAGCCGCTTAGTCCTAGCGGATGTCACGGCTCGCACCTTGAAACTAGGGTTATCCCTATTGGGAATTCCGGTGTTAGAGCGGATGTAATGTTCCTTTGCCCTAAGCAGTCGGTGAGCCATGACCTCAAAATCTGGACTTTTAGAGCGTATCCGCCAGAACCTAGTCCTCCCCATGGAGATTCTAACCGTACCCTGGCTACAGGAAATTCTGGATCAGACCTTCTTTCGGGGTCGCTGGAACCTTCCTGTCATTCCTCGGACTCTGGAAGGATTGCCGGGTATCTTCACCGCTGCTTTTTCCCACGGCGGCTATGGACATCTCGTCAACAATACGATCGCTTTTTTAATCTTCAGTTGGCTGATCCTGGCCAAAAGTAAAGGCGACTACATCACCACATTGCTGCTGGGTTGGTTAGGTGGTGGTTTCCTCTGCTGGCTCTTGGGCCCCTCCCCTGCCCATGGCTTAAGCGGCTTAGTTTATACCCTTTTTGGCTACCTGTTGGTGATTGGTTGGCTGGAAAAACGGCTGATTTCCCTAGCCATTTCTATCTTCGTTCTGGTCAACTACACCTATTTGGTGGGGGGCATTTTCCCGACGCAACCGATGGTGGCCTGGTGGGGACATCTGATTGGCTTTGGCGTGGGCATTTTTTCAGCCTATGGAGTCTACCGTGAACCTCATTCCAGCTAAGGCTGGATCGGGGTAGACCTAGAGCTGAGGTGGCGGATCAATTAAAACCTGACCCCGTGCTAACCCCAGAGCGATCGCCAACAAAATACATCCCAACAACGTTAGTCCTAAAATAAACAGGGCAAAAACCTCCCCGGCGGACAGGGGACGCTCATGGGGTTCCAGATAGGCCGAAGAACTTAAGGGTCTCGGTTTCGGGACTTTAGCTAGGGCGGAGGTCATTTGAGCGCGGGCCAGGTAGCGCCTTACATTCTGGGCATAGCGCCGTTGCAAGTCGTAGGACGATCGCTGTTCAGGATTAATGAGCACCTCATAAGCGGTTTTAACTTCTAAAAATTTTTGCTGGGCGATCGGGTTGGGAAAACGGGTGGTATCAGGATGATACTGTTTGCTCAAGTTCCGATATGCCTGGCGAATTTCGGCATCGGAAGCATTCGTCTTCACCCCTAAGACTTGGTAATAATTGACGGAAGGCAGCACAGCTCACTCAAGAAAACTTAGACGCAAGGATCGATGGACGGAATGCCGTCAGGTCAATTAATAATTTACAAGCAATACTTAAAACTTGGTAGAGGGGGCGTGAATCTGTGGATCGTGGCAATCTTGCTTAAATCTCGCTGAGATTAAGAATCATTCCTTCCTGGGCTAGAGTGCCCTGCGGGCAGTGGATCTGTAGTTCAGCCGCAATCTCATCTAAGTCTTGATCGCAGCACCAGGGATCGTGATGGAAGAGGATTAGGCGCTTCACCTGGGTGGCTTGGATCAGTTCCAGAGCACTTTTCCAGAGCTTATTTTGAAAACTGACCCGATCGAAGTTGTGCTGCTCCGACTGGGTACAGTAGTACGGATGGGTCACATCGTAAATCAAGACATCCGCATCCTGGGCCAGATGTAACAGAACCCCATTCAGCAATCCGTCCCGATTCTCCACATCCGTGGCATAAACCACGACACGATCCCGCCACGCTACCCGATAGCCCAGGGAGGAATCCGCCGAATTAATAATTCCAGTTTCAATTTCGATCGCTTCCTCCTCTCCCTCTCCTTGACCCGGCAGGGTCATGCTAGAACTGGGAGACACATCAAAAAAGGTTAACTTGGCCTTCATGGTGTGGAGGGGTATAGGAAAGCCGGGCCGGGTCATTTGCTCCATTAAGCGTTGTTTAATGGAGGCACCATTCATGGCGATCGCCCCGTAAATGTTGAGGTGATTAAGCGGGGCAAAGGCCGGCTTAAAAAAGGGAAAACCTTGAATGCGATCCCAATGGGAATGGGTAAAAAACAAATGGGCTTCGACAGGATTTGCGGCATCGTTTTGGTGCAGGGCATTCCCCAGATCTTTGAGCCCCGTCCCTCCATCAAAAATGAGGCGGTGCTGACCCACACATAATTCTACGCAAGCGGTATTCCCGCCATAGCGGAGAAAGTCCTCACCCGGTGTCGGGATATTTCCTCTAACTCCCCAAAACCGGAGATGAGATTGGGCTGAAGAAAGGGACATAGGGCGAGAGAGAATCACATCGGTGGACATTCAATAAAGACTGGCCCGATCGCTGGACGGATCAAGCGTAATTTGACGAGATTGCGGCAATGATTGCATATCCATGAATCAATGCTGATGAAATGCCCCTGGCAAGTGTCTGAAAGTTGCTCCTATCCTAACCCAAGAGGTACAGCTTAGGGGATTTCTGTCAGGAGCGACCCACTTAATCGGGCAGATCGGGCAGGTCGGGCAGGACTTGATAGTGCAGGAAAACTTCATGGTCGATCGTTTCCACTTTAGATAATTCTAACGATCGGGCTGCGGTCTGCAAGACCCCAATCCCATCAATGGGGGTCGGGGCATCTTTCCCCCCCAGGAGGAAAGGGCACAGGGTTAACTGAAGCGCATCGATCGCCCCTTGACTGAATAAGGAGGCCACCAGAGTCCCCCCTCCTAAAACCGCTAAGGAACGAATGCCCTGCTGCCATAATTGCTCTCCCATGTAACCCCAATCCAGTTCACAGGGGGACTGGGGGAGACAACGGCCCTGGAAAATTTGGGCAAAGACGGGGGAGCGCTCAGGAGCCCACCAATGCTGCTGCGGATCCTCTAGGGTAATCAACCAGCGGGGAAAGGGTTGCTGAAAAAATCGCCAGTGCGGATCTAGTTCGCCGGAGGCGGAGCAGAGGATTTGGATGGGTTGAAGGGAATATCCTTGCTGCTGTCGTTGGGCCAGCAGAGTGGCATCCTCTACCCTCAAGCTGCTGCCGTAGGCTCGTACCGTACCTGCCCCAATTAACACGGCATCCACCGCCGCAATTTGCTGCTCTAAATGGGCACGATCCGCCGGAGAACCAAAACGGGCGGGCTGACGGGAACGATCGGCAATCTTACCATCGGCAGTCATCGCTAAGACGACGGTGGTGTAGGGTCTATGCCGCGCAAAAGGCAGTGGCGCAGAAGAGGGAACCGTCATGGTTGCGATCGAGAAAACACCGAAAACGGGGCATCCCTCAGGATAAGCGATCGAACCGATTAATCTTCATCACTAAGCGAATCAGGAGCACCGCCCACCCTAAGGCAAATACGGCTAAGACAATGCTCCCCACAAGCTGTCCCTGCACCCAGCACAAGGTTCCCGCCAGGACAAAACCCGTCACTAACACGGCATAACTCGTCGTCATTTGGACCAGGTTCAACCGCCGCAATAAGCGATCGGTTTCGGAGGCGCGCACTCGAACCCGAATATCGCCCTGCTCTAGCTTATCCAGGGTATCTTCAATGCGCCGGGGTAGGGTAAGGGCGGTGTTGCTCACTTGAGCAGCCTGCCGGCCCAATTCATTAAAAAAGCCGTTGGGAGAAGAACCAGATTCAGTCATAATTTCTAAGGCGAAGGGTTGGGCAACTTCCATGAAGTTAAACTCTGGATCCAAACCTTTCCCGACCCCCTCTAGAGTGGAAAAAGCCCGCATCACAAAGGTAAAGGTAGCCGGAAAGCGGAAGGGCTGATCGTAGGCAATATCGTAGAGATCGTCACTAATGGCCCCAATAGACTGCGTCTCAAAGGGCTTGTCCATAAAGTTGTCCAGCATAAACTGAATCGATCGTCGCACGGGGCCCATGTCATCGGTGGGAACCAAAGCCCCAACTTCGATTAGAGCATGAACAACTTGGTTCGCGTCTTTTTGAGCAATGCCAAAGAAAATGCTCAGCAATTTTTCCCGCAAGTCGGAGCGGATCCGCCCCATCATGCCAAAGTCGTAAAAAATTAAGGAACCATCTGTGGCTACGGCAATATTGCCGGGGTGGGGATCGGCATGAAATAAGCCATCATTCAACAATTGGTGCAGGTAAGCTTCGGCCCCAAGCCGAGCCAACAGTTTACGATCGAGCCCTAGGGCTTCTAATCCTTCATAGTGACTGATCTTCACACCGGGCAAATACTCTAGGGTGAGGACGCGACGGGTTGAATAGCGCCAATAAATCCGGGGCACTTTTACCCAAGTGCGTCCCCGAAAGTTACGACGAAAGGCATCGGCGTTCCGTCCCTCGTTGAGATAATCAATTTCTTCCCAGAGAATTCGACAACACTCTTCATAAATGCCGATCCAATCCCGGCCACGGCCCCAGTCAGGATGATTTTGGAAAAAATAAGCAATGCCCTTGAGAATCGCCAGATCAATTTCAAACAACTGACGTAATCCCGGCCGTTGCACCTTCACCACCACTTCTTCGCCAGAGTGAAGCTGGGCCTTGTGAACCTGACCTAAGCTGGCGGCGGCTAAGGGAATCGGATCAAAACTGCTAAATAACTCCGGTAAGGGCTTCCCTAAATCTTTTTGAACGATCGTTTCCACCTGGGCGTAGCTAAAGGCTGGAACCCGATCCTGAAGCTTAGACAGTTCCGTGACAAACTCCGTAGGAAACAGGTCTGCCCGGGTGGAAAAAAGCTGCCCTAACTTAATAAAAGTGGGCCCCAACTCTAAAAAGGTTTCGCGCACCCAAATGGCTTGGCGCTCTCGGCGAAAGGCTTTTTTCTCTTCCGTGACTCCACCGCGATAGCTCCAGTTTTTACCGTCGTACCAGAGCCCCGACAGGAAGGTCAGCACAAAAGACCAAATGTCCACAAAGCGCCGATGGCGGGAATAGCGAGGGCGGTTCCACCGATAGGCTTTATCGGGATATTTAACGGTAGAGCTTAACGGCTCCGCCGCATCTGGGAGAGCTTTTAGATCGGCAGGAGAATGTCCTGCATGGGGTGCATCTGCCAGACCAGTCACTCGATTCCCTCTAAGAATTACGGTTGCCTTGGGCATTGCGTTGAGCGCTGTCGCGGTATTGTTGCAACTTGGCCCGGAGTTCAGCCATTTCTGCCCGTAGGGTATCAATCACTTCCTGTAAATCTGCTTCGGAGGCAGTCCCTGAACTGGGGGCATCGGGAGTGACGATCGTCTGGGCTTGCTCTTGTTCAGCCCGTTCTAGCACCTGTTCCGTAAAGTTCCGAAAACGCTCCCGTTGCTCGGCATCAAATTTACCGAATTCGCTGAGGGCTTCGACGGTGGCTTTTTCCAATTGCTCCCCAATACCCTGGGCAACAGCCCGGCCGACAAAGAAAGCGTGAACCATAGGATTGACAGAATTGGTCATGATATTCGCTGGAATTGTTAAAACCCGTGAAGAATTATAACTGATATTGTTACATTTGGTGGACGGCTCCCTGGCCAGCAGTGGCTACACCTCTAATCTGGCCAGGGTTTAGGAATGTCCCTCACTTGTTTATTCTGTGAGATTTATTCTGTGGGAGAGGGGCTCGCAGGGGTACTGCTACTCATGGACTTGGTTTTCTGCTGCGTTGAGGTTTTACTAGTTTTTTTGCCGGGGGTTTTTGTGGACTTTGCACTACTTTTAGAGGCGGTTTTTGACACTTCCCCCTCACTGCTGGCAGCGGAGGCCGCCTGAGTGGATTTGCTTGTTGTTTTTGCGGTGGCGGTTTTCTGAGTAGTTTTCCCAGTAGTTTTGGCCTCTGCAGCTTTTGCCGTGGTGGTCTTACTTTTACGGGTTGTAGTTTTGGCGGTGGACTTTTTGCCCTTGGCTGCGGTCTTGGCGGACAACAGGGTGAGGGCGGTTGCTAAGGTCAAGGTTTCGATCGTTTCCCCTTCCGGTAACCCCGCATTCACTTTGCCGTGTTTCACGTAAACTCCATAGGGCCCCTGGTAGACGTTCACCGGTTCCTGATCTTCAGGATGCAAGCCCAGTTCCTTTAAGGGGGTTTTGGTGCGACCGCCGCCCCGGCCCCGCTTCGGTTCCGCCAACAATTGCAAAGCCCGCTCTAGATCGATCGTGAGAACATCATCCTCTTTCTTGAGGGAGCGATATTCCTGTTCTTTAGGGGCAGTGGTATGAACAACAAAGGGGCCAAACCGTCCCAGGTTGGCCTGGATTTTGCCCCCGGTTTCGGGATGGGTGCCCAGTAAACGGGGCAGGGAGAGCAAGCCTAGGGCATACTCTAAGCTGGCATCTTCCGGAGCCATCCCCTTGGGCAGGGATACCCGCTTGGGCTTTTTCTTGCTGTCTTCTTCTTCATCCCCCAATTGCACGTAGGGGCCATAGGGGCCCTGGCGGATGTAAATCGGTTTGTGGGTTTCGGGATCTTCCCCCAGTTGATCAGGCCCCTCAATTTTTTCCTTGAGGATCCGATCGACCTGTTCGTTATTGAGATCGGCGGGAGTGAGATCCCTGGGCAGAGAGGCTTTGATGGAGGTTTCTTCCCCCTCAATTTCCGTTTCTACATAGGCTCCATAGCGCCCAATTCGCACCTTCACATTGAGATCCGCCAGATCTAGGGTTCGAGCTTCGGTGGGATCGATGGCATCTTCCCGATGTTTCACTTGCCCCGAGAGCCCCTCCTCTCCGTTGTAAAACTGCTCCAGATAAGGCAACCACTCCGCCTCGCCATTGGAAATATCATCCAGGGTTTGCTCCATACGGGCGGTGAAGCGGGTATCTACTAAGTCGGGGAAGTGTTTCTCCAGCAGACTGGTTACGGCAAAGGCGGTAAAGGTGGGGGTGAGGCTATTGTTGTTTAAAACCGCATAGTTGCGATCGACGATCGTGCCAATGATGCTGGCGTAGGTACTGGGCCGGCCAATGCCTTCACTTTCTAGGGCTTTGACAAGCGAGGCTTCCGTAAAGCGGGCAGGGGGCTGGGTTTCGTGGCTCACGGCGGTCAAACTTTCGCAACCGGGCTGATCCCCCACCTTCAAGGTCGGCAACAGCACCTCTTGATCTTCGAGGGCGGCTTCTGGATCATCGGAACCTTCCACATAGGCGCGGAAAAATCCGGGGAAGTCAATGCGTTTGCCCGAAGCCCGAAAGATCGCTTCCTCCACCGCAATCTGTAACGTGATGTTCGTTTGCCGAGCTTCCGCCATTTGGCAGGCTACGGTACGTTTCCAAATCAGGTCATAGAGGGCTAATTCCCGATCCCGTAACCCCGTTTCCTGGGGCGTGCGGAAGTGACTACCGGCGGGCCGAATTGCTTCGTGAGCTTCCTGGGCATTTTTGCTCTTGGTGGTGTATTGCCGGGGGGATGGGCTGAGGTATTCCGTTCCATATTTTTGGGTCACACAATCTCGGGCTGCGGCGATCGCCTGTTGAGACAGATGTACCGAGTCCGTTCTCATGTAGGTAATAAAGCCCCGCTCGTAAAGGTTTTGGGCAATGCGCATGGTATCCCGGGCCGATAGCCGCAGCTTGCGGTTGGCCTCCTGTTGCAGGGTCGAAGTCGTAAAGGGAGGAGCCGGTTTGCGGGTGACGGGTCGCTCTTCAACCTCGGTCACCGACCAAGGTTTCGTTTGTAAACGATCGCGGAGGGTCTGGGCTTCTACTTCCCCCAGAAGCACCACATCTCGGTTGGCAGCAAGCTGGCCCGTATGTTCATCAAAATCGCTCCCCGTAGCCACCCGGCGATCGTTGAGGCTGACTAACTTAGCTTCAAATTGCTCCGTTGCTTTTCCCTTCTTCTTGCCCGCCGTTGCGGCGCTCAAGACCGCCTTTAAGTCCCAGTAGGAGCCCTTCCGGAAGGCTCGCCGTTCCCGTTCCCGCCGCACCAAGAGGCGCACCGCTACGGACTGCACCCGCCCCGCCGAGAGCCCACCGGCAATTTTTTTCCAGAGCAAGGGGGAGAGGGTATAGCCCACCAAGCGATCGAGAATCCGGCGGGTTTCCTGGGCATGCACGAGACGATCGTCCACCTCCCGGCATTGGTTCAAAGCTTCCTGAATGGCTTCCTGGGTAATTTCATGAAAGACCATACGCCGGGTAGGAACCTTGGGCTTGAGCACCTGTAACAGATGCCAGCTAATGCTTTCCCCTTCCCGGTCTTCGTCGGTAGCCAGGAGCAGTTCATCCGCATCCTTGAGGGCTGCCTTCAGTTCTTTGACCACCTTTTGCTTGTCGCGGGGAACGATATAGAGTGGCGCAAAGCCATCCTCCACATTGACTCCCAGGGATGCCCAAGATTTCTTATTTTTATCTTTTTTAATCTCCTCAGGAATATCACTCGCGGATTGCGGTAAGTCCCGAATGTGCCCCATAGAAGCTGCAACTTGAAAATCAGCGGGGAGGTAATTACGGATCGTGCGGGCTTTTGTGGGGGATTCAACGATGACGAGGGTGGTCATGGTTTCAGGAACTCAGTTCAGAACAACGGGGAGTCAGGTAGGGCAAGCAGGACAGGATAAGAACAGATCGCCAGATCGCTTTTACCCTAACTACCATTTCTAGCAAAGGTGTGCCAAAGGTCTACCATAAATCTTTACAGAATGTAGCGGAAATTTCCGCTTTAGGCGGCAATCCCAAAATTCACGGCTGCGGAGTCGTCACCTGTTTTAAGAGGTTGACCAGGGCCGGTTTGGGGTTGGGGATCTGCTCTAGCCAAGTTTCCAGGACAGCCCCTAGCTCCGGATCCGCTCCTGGAAACACCTGGGGAAACGATCGCTTCAACAACACTTCTAAGAGGGTTTCTAACTGCTGTTGACGATCGTAGGGAATCTGTCCCTGGGGTAAAAGCAGGGATCCCACGAGGGCTTTAATGGCGGTTTGCAGGGAAGTGGTGGAGGCGGGTAAGGCTTTGACGGCCTGGGGCGAAAAGGGCTGAGCTTGGGGGACGGGTTTGCCCTGAATCGCCGCCACTAACCACTGGGCAAAGAGGGGCGCGTAGTGAATGCCAGTGCGGTGGGTACCCGTAGCAATGAAAAGACCGGACTGAGCCGTTTCCCCCAGGAGGGGTTGATCCGCTGGGGTGACGGGGCGCAATCCCCAGGTACAAGTGGACAAACAAGCCCGGTTCAATCCCGTATTCAACTGATGCATGGCTCCCTCTAAGAGGGTATGGACATCGCTGAGGGTTGTCCCCAAGGGTTGGTGCAAATCCACGCCAAAAAAGTTGTTTGCCCCCAAATATAACGCCCCCCCCGCCCGAGGCACGAGGTGAACTCCGGCCGCTAAAGGACGATTCGGAGTACGGATACCGTAGGGTATGGCGGGGGCATTGTGAACCACACAGCCAGACCCTAAGCCAAAGTAGAGGGGAGGGAGATCCAGTTGTTTAGCCAAAGTATCCCCCAAGACCGCCAAGGAATACGCCCCGGCACAAACCACAACGGCCGCTGCCTCCAGGATCGTTCCCTGTTCCGTCTTGACTTGCCAGGCGGCCCCACTCTGGGCTGGGGGGAGAATCTCCACCACCCGATCGTAAAGGCGACTATAATTCCCCCCGTTCTGGCTTGCTTGTTCAATAGCCCGTAATAACTGGGCACTATCCACCGTCCTGGCCCCTTGCAAAAACAGCGCCTCCTGCACCGGATACCGATCGTGGGGGGCTAAACCAGGCACCTCCTGAGGATCCACCGTTTCAAACCCCTCGCCATAGCGTTGCATTTCCTGGCGAACCTGCTCAAGCTGGGCCCGATCGTCTGCCCCCTGATTATTGCCAATCAAAAACATTCCCGGTTGCTGGGTAATGGGCAAACCCGATTCCAGAGCTAACCGTTCCAGCCACTGGGGGTAATATTGCTGCGCCTGCACCTTCACCTCTAGCCGTAAGCGATCGAGGTCAGAATGAATCTGATCCATTTCCCCAAAGGCATCAATCATGGCCCCGGCGGCCAGGGAGGCCACACCATTGGACTGATCCGGTGCAATTAAAGTGGTTTTAAGATCCGCTTGACCTAAAAAATAGGC
>JBMTZC010000063.1:0-15433 GCA_049455215.1 Prochlorotrichaceae cyanobacterium | reverse complement strand
GAGACAATCTGTATATTTTTAGAGGGATTGTCTTTTTATAAAGAAGTAATCATAATAAGTTTAAGTTTAGGAGACCTCGAAAAATCCCAAACTGGGTTCCTACTTTGTACGCAGTAATGGGGAATAGCAGGCGGATTTGCCGCCCGCCCAGATTAATCGAGGTGCTTTTTAGACAGTCTTATATGCTGACTTTACCCTGAAGAGGAGGATTGACCATGATTCAAGTTCGTGCCGCTAGCGATCGTGGAGTAGCTCAATTTGATTGGCTAGATAGTCGCCATAGTTTCTCCTTTGGGCACTATTATGATCCGGCTCACATGAGCTTTGGCGTGCTACGGGTCATTAATGAAGATAAGATCCAACCTGGCAAGGGATTTGGCATGCACAGTCATCAGGATATGGAAATCCTGACCTATGTGCTTCAGGGGGCTTTAGAGCATCAAGATAGCTTAGGGAATCGATCGGTTATTCGAGCAGGGGATGTCCAACGGATGACGGCAGGGACCGGCATTCGCCACAGTGAGTTCAATGCTTCAAGCCAAGAACCGGTTCATCTGCTTCAGATTTGGATTGTGCCGGATACGGTGGGTCTGCAACCGAGTTATGAGGAGATTCATTTGCAGGAGGCGTTTGCCCCACAGGGGTCTAGTCCTCTGCGCCTAATTGGCTCTCGCCAAGGGCAGGAGGGGGCGGTAACCCTTCACCAAGATGTGAAACTTTATTTAGCGCGACTGAAGGATCAAGAAGAGGTTTCCTATCGGATACAATCGGGGCGATCGCTGTGGTTACAAGTGGCTCAGGGCAGTCTACAGGTAAACGATCGTCAGTTAACGGCAGGGGATGGAGCCGGGATCACTGCGATTGAGGAGATCAGCCTAACGGGATCATCTGAGCAGGCAGAAGTTTTATTGTTTGATTTACCTGCTCTATAACCACCCCTCCTGCTCAGGGCTATCAAAGGGATCAAAGGGTACTTTGACCGGGAGAACTCTTCCTTAAAAAGCAAAACTGGCGGTAAAGTACAAGACAAATGCTTTACTCTACCGCCTTCCGTTAAGCGTCAAAAACTGAATTGATCAATGCTCAAAGCAATTAATCTTCATCATCATAGTCATGATCAGCAGTGGCTTCATCATTCTGATAGAGATGAATGTGCTTATACCCTAATTTCACATCAAAGACATCCCCTGGTTTTAGCCCCATTTCCTTGGTGTAAGCAGCACCAATAAGAATTTGACCATTCTTTTGTACGCTAATGCGATAACTCGCTTCTCGTCCTCGCTTCTGACCAGATTCCGAGTCAAGACTAATGCCACGGGCTTCTAGAAGTGCTTCATAAAATTCCGCCAAGTTGATGCGTGTATCGCCTTTACGGGTTTCAGTGTAATAGCCACATTCTCGGGCAACTTCTCGCCGAGACATATCGGATAATTCTTTAACCTTTTGCAACAGGGGTTTGCCTCTAAGAGGGGCGATCATAACTTCAGCCATTTTTTTCACCTAAGACTTGAGGTTGAATAGATCGAGGACAGGATAAAATATCCAGGATCTGTTTGTCAGGATGAGGAAGTTAATGATGGGCAGAGAAATATACCGGTACGACTATTAGACCTCTAGATACCGTTACTCTACTTTTACTGATCATTACTTTCATCTTGAGCCTACCCTCTTGAGTCTACTCTATCTACATCTTTGGACTCTACATTTTTGACTCTAGGTCTAGTAGGAGAATGTCTAGGAGTAGAACCTTTGGTAGATTGAACAGATCAGGATTGAGTTTTATCCAGTCAAAACAGAACTAGTTAATAGATTATAGACTCTTTGTAAAATTGTCATCTATTTTTGCAAATTTTTTTGGTTTAAGGGGATCAAATTTTGCGATCGTCTCAAAGACCGGTGGTATTTTTAAGCCCAGAGAATTTAGACAATGGTACAATTCCCTCTCTCAAGAGTAGAGTTTATATCTATCTATGCCCCGGCAAAGCTGTCAATCCGAGAGGGGTGCATCAGACCACGTAGGAATGCCCGCGATCGCGGCTAAAAGTAACCAATTGAGCAGATTAATGCGGGCATCAAAGAGGGTAATGTCAAAACAATGAAAGAGCACTGAAGCCGCAAAGGAGAGGAGCGTACTCAAGCGGAGTAAGCAGAAGGTAGTTGGGGAAGAAGTGGAGCTAAAAATACGGTATTCGGAGCCGATCGCTTGAGCAAAAATCCAAGCAACGATCGCGCAAAACCCCAGTAAGACAGGGATTCCCGTTTCTGCTGTCATCATTAAAAAGAAATTATGGGGATGGCCAAGCCATTGCCCCATTTCTGCTTTATACAAGGGGGAAAAGTTCCGTAATCCCCACCCGAGCCACGGACGCTGAAGGGTTAAATGCCACGCAAATTGCCATTGTGTCACCCTGAGGTCAGCCACAGGGCGATTAGGGTAGAGTTGATCATTCAATCGTCCCCAGAAGAAAATAGGAATGACTTGCTGAAAAATAGATCGCCCCACAGGGCCAAAGGCGGCCCAGAAAACACTCGCTAATCCGCCGAGGGCGATCAACAGCCAACGATACCATCTGAGATAGAGGGCAAAGGTTAACCACACGAGGGTAGCAATCATCCAAGCATTGCGGGAATGAGTCATCAAGAGTCCTAGAGCCGAGAACCCCAGGGTGATAGTCCACAAACAGCGATCGACCCAACGGCTCCACCAGTAGGGAGGGTTTGCTTGCCAAGATTGACTCCAAAAACTGAGAACAAAAGGAAAAACAAGGGTTAAATAACTGGCAAAAATATTGGCATACCCAAATACAGAATCCATTCGTCCTGAGGGAGTCCCTCCCGAGGCTAAAGACCAATGAATAATCCATCCCCATTGCACAGGGCCAGACCATCCCCCCCATAATTGGCCACAGCCTAAAAGGACAAGGGGCAGCACACTAACGGCCAGGATACGCTGGATGACGAGCAATTGTTGAGGGGTGTGGATCAGCTCTCGTAAAACAATAAAGAGGAGGATAAAGGGAATAAAGTTGGCTAATCCTAAAGCAGCCTCCAGGGGAAATTGGGCTTGCACAGTACTGAGGATCAGCAAGACAATTAATCCGAGCCAAATCCAGGTCAGGGCACGTTGCCGATAATCCTGGGCATAGAAAAATAAGCCCCACCCTAAAATCAGCAAAAAGCATCCCAGTCCAAGGGCTAGACTAAAGGGTAAAAGAATCAGTCCGAGGGTTAATCCCTTCCAGGCAAGCTGCTCTGGGGAGCGGAGAGACTTGGTAAAATTCATGGCAGTGTTGATCGCCTAAATTACAAATCTTCATTGAGTTTCAACTATGGCACTCGTTACGTTACCGGAGCTAATTGCCTTTGCTCAAGGGGCAGACTTAGTGAGTTTTCCCACAGATACTGTGCCGGCCCTAGCGATTCGGCCCGATCGCGCTGAGGTTCTCTTTGAAGTGAAAGAACGATCGCAGCACAAACCTTTAATTTTAATGGGAGATTGTGTCGAGAGATTTCAGCCCTATTGGCGGGGTTCGGTAGCAGAAATCCGCATTTGGCGTAAGGTCATGGAGCAGCACTGGCCCGGTCCACTGACGCTGGTCTTACCCATTGAGCACCCCCACGGTGCGATCATGAATCCCCAAAATCCTCAAAATTTAGGCTTCCGGATTCCCAATCATCCCCAGGCTTTAGAAATTCTTCGCTCCACGGGGCCCCTCGCCACCACCAGTGCCAATCGATCAGGAGAAGCGGCCCTGACGGATCCGGAAAAGATTGCCGCCGCTTTTCCCCAAGGATCTGTGCTCCAGCAACCCGAACCAGAAGGCTCAGGAGTTGCCTCTACGGTGGCACAATGGTCCGATCGTCAATGGACAATCCTCCGTGCCGGTGCCGATCCGCTAGATTTACCGGCAGCCTAAACTTTCGCGGGTGGAAACCCCGGTGACCGGATTAACGCCGGCCGCTCGTTTACAGAGTAAAGACACTTGGAAGCGATCGAGTAAGGTGCGGGAAAAGTCTGCCCCCGTAATGGTAGCGCCTTCAAAACTAGTCCCCGGGGCGATCGCATCGGTAAAAATGACATTGCGGAGATTGGCTTCTGTAAACAAAACGCGATCGGCAAAAGATTCTGATAAATCAGCCCCTTCCAGATCGGCCTGAATAAAGGAGGCTTTGGTTAAAATCGTGCCTCTTAAATTGGTTTGAGTAAAATTAGCTTGACGCATTTCTGCCCCCGCCAGAGAGGTGCCTTCTAAGTCCCGAAAGGAAAAGTCTTGACCACTTAAATCCGAAAGGGTGTAGTTTACGCTGCGATCCTGGGCCCAAACCTCGGGACAAACCGTGCTCACAAAACCCGTAATTCCCCAAAGGAAAATCCCCAACAGGAGGGAAATGCACAATCGGGGCCAGAACGCGCTCCGAGGCACATAAATTTTAACGGTATTCATACATTACCTACATCTTAAAAATATGGGAGATCCACTAAAGGCGGCAGAAGGTCAAACTTGGAACACCACCACCCCCCCCGAGGCAACCTCTTTTGGGGACTCCGTCTATCTTCCCAAACTTTGGAACGAATTTGAATGCTTCTGTGGAGAGGCTGCAAATTACTGAGGATGCGCATCAAGGATTCCGAACCCACCACCCCCATAAGCCCGTGATCATGCCGAAGAGTAAACTGAGGATCAGGAAAAAGGCGAAGGGAATCGTAACGGATTGGAAATTTAAAAATTGTAAGGACACCAGACTAGAATTTTGCACTGCAACGATCGCAACGATCGCAATTAAAAGGAGAACCGAGCCAAAAAACGGTAAGAGATACAGGGCTAACTTCATGAGACTAGGGGATGCAGGGGCAAATGCTGTTTGTTCTGCAACATTGTCTCAAATTCTGAGGCAGGGATGGGAGGACTAAACAAGTACCCTTGAATGGCATCGCAATGATGTTGGCGCAGAAACTCCAGTTCGTTGTCTTTTTCTACCCCTTCCGCCACGACTTCCAAACGAAGCTCCTTGGCCATGCGCAGGGTCGCCCGGACGATCGCTTGATTTCGATCGTTATTTTCCATGCCGCGAATAAAGGATTGATCAATTTTGAGAATATCCAGCGGAAACTGTTGCAAATAGGCGAGGGAGGAAAACCCTGTCCCAAAATCATCTAAAGCAATGCGAATACCCAAATTCTGAATCGAACGCAGGATATCGGCAGCGGCAGCGGGGTTTCGCACTAAGCTGGTTTCGGTAATTTCAAGTTCTAGCCAGTCCGGTGAGAGGTGAATTTCATTCAAGACGTGTAAAATATCTTCGGCCAAATGGGAGCGGCTAAATTGCGTGGCGGATAAATTCACCGAAACCTTGATCCAAGGTAAATCGTTTTGTTGCCAACGATAAATGTCCAAACAAGCTTGTCGGAGCACCCATTCATCAATAGCACCAATTAAATCTATTTCCTCCGCCAAGCCAATAAAAATGTTAGGGGGTATAGGCCCCCGTTCCGGATGAAACCAGCGCAGTAGAGCCTCTGCCCCCACGATTTGACCCGTTTTCAAGCTCACGCGAGGTTGATAATAGACCCGAAATTCTTGGTGTTGGAGGGCGTAGCGCAAATCCGGTTCTAAGGACAAGCGATCGATCGTTTCATTATCCACCTCAAAGTTATAGGCAGCGACCTGATTGCCACTCATCCGCTTCACTCGGTTCATCGCAATACTCGATCGCTTAATCAAGGTTTCAATATCCACCCCATCCACGGGATAGCGGGCCATTCCTAAGCTGCTACTGAGTTGAATACGGTGTTGTTCAATGGTGATGGGGACGCTGAGGATTTCCAAACAGGATTGAGCGACAGATTCTGCATCTTGAAACTGCGATCGTTCTAATAAAATGACAAATTGATCGCCGGTAATGCGGGCCAAGGTATCTTGAGAAGTGAGGCACGTCCGCAGGGAATGGGCAACATGTTGCAAGACTTTATCGCCAATACGATACCCCAAAGATTCATTAATACGGTTAAAGCGATCGATCCCCACCGAAAAGATCACCAATTGGTGGTTCAGGGCAATAGCCCCGTGGCTCAGGGCTTGAAATTGATCCTGTAGGGATAATCGATTAGGTAATCCCGTTAAGCTATCTGAGTAGAGTGTTGCTTCCAGTAGCCGTTTCGCTTTGTCCAATTCAGTTTCGTATTGTTTTCTACGCTTAAGACGGCTCCAAATGGCACTACGGAGTTCTTGAGTGGTAAAGGGCTTCGTAATATAGTCATCCGCCCCAAGATCCATACCCCGCCGCTGATCTGTGCGACTGGAACGAGCCGTCAGAAAGATAAAGGGAATATTAAAGGTTCGGGGATCCCGTCGTAAGGTTTCCAGAACGCTAAACCCATCCAAGTCGGGTAAGGAAATATCACAAATGATCAAATCAGGTTCAAACAACAGCGCCTGCTCCAGGCCTTTCCGCGCGTTTTCTGCGTCAAGCATCTGAAACCCCTCAGCTTCTAACAGCTCAACTACATTGAGTCGTAATGCCGCTTCGTCCTCTATAAGTAAAATCTTAGGCATAACATCAGAGAACTTTTATCTAAGGCAACCATGGAAACTGACGGAAATTAGCTTTGCGCTTTTCGAGGAAGGCCTGCTTTCCCTCATTCCCTTCTTCACTCATATAGTATAATAGCGTTGCATTGCCTGCTAATTCCTGTAAACCGACCTGACCATCACAGTCTGCATTAAAGGCGGATTTAAGACAGCGAATTGCAATCGGACTTTTCTCTAAAATTTCAAGCCCCCACTGGATTCCCGTCGCTTCTAATTCCTCCACGGGCACAACAATATTCACTAACCCCATTTCTAGGGCCTTTGTTGCATCATATTGACGGCACAGGAACCAAATTTCTCTGGCTTTCTTTTGTCCAACAATTCTTGCTAAATAACTCGCCCCAAATCCACCATCAAAACTGCCAACTTTTGGCCCCGTTTGCCCAAAAATAGCATTGTCCGCAGCGATCGTTAAATCACACAGCAGGTGTAAAACATGGCCGCCACCAATGGCATAGCCGGCCACAAGGGCAATTACAACTTTGGGAATCGATCGGATCAAACGCTGTAGGTCTAAGACATTCAGGCGAGGTACCCCCAATTCATCGACATAACCGGCTTGACCTCTCACACTTTGATCGCCTCCAGAACAAAAGGCATACTTACCATCGGTATGGGGTCCGGCTCCCGTTAGTAAAATGACACCAATGCGACTATCTTCTCGGGCATTGGTGAAGGCATCGTACAGTTCAACAACGGTCTTAGGACGAAAAGCATTCCGTTTGTGGGGACGATTAATGGTAATCCGCGCAATACCCTCCTCGGATTTATCATATAAAATATCTTCGTAGTTCTTAACAGAAATCCACTCTACCATAGGGAAATTTTGCTGCGCTTAAGGATTGACACTGAACTGACAACATCTCACAGGGTACCCCTCCTAAGGAGGTGGGGAAACATCTTTCTGAGCCAGCAAGGATATAATGAAATACTCGTAGGCGTAGATATTGATACTTACTGTAAGTAATAATTTATAGTGAATCTGAACGGATGTCTAGGTGAAAACAAACAGAATCGAGCTTTCGAGGCTTGTTAGCTCGAAGATTACAACCCTTCAGAACAAGGTAAACAAGGCCGCTGACGGAGAGCAAAAGCTAGAGGATTCTAGAGCCCTATCACCGGAGGAAGCCAGGGCACCGTTTCGTCCCTAACCATTCCCCAAAGCCCACTCCCTGAAACGCAGTCAACCCGTTAGGGAGAGCATATTAAGCCGATCGAATTCGATCGCTTGAATATCCTCTTTAAGCTCATAGCTTCGTCAATTATCATGGTCAAAGTGTTCAAATGCTTTTAAGATGTCCAGGGCTATTTTCTGCAACGGAGGGGCGGTTTCCGCCAGGATATCAGGGGACAATACTCGTTTTAACTGAGCCGCTCGCGGGGCATCGATCGTATCGGGGGCATCAAAGACCGACTGAATGAGGTCAAAAATGCTGAGGGAAATATTGAGGCGCTGGGCTAGATTTTGGAGATAGAGATTTTCACGAGGATTCATATCGCCATCAATCACAGAAAGAGAACAGCCTAGGGCAATAATTAAACATTTTTCTTCAGCTATCAACGTCTCACTTAAATGCTCTAAAACCGCAGGATTTAGATACAGTTTATGAAGATTAATCTCTTCCAAGAATTTGGATATTTTTTGCTCTACAGATCTATCAGCTTGCCAAAATTCTCCTAAAATTTGCTGAATTAATTGTTCTTCTGTCCAGTGAACTTCTCCATCAATGACCATTAACCCGTGCAGCACAAGGCTCACGGCAACCAAGAAATGGGTTAAAGGTAAATATTGGTGAGAAGATTGGCTAGCAGAATTTGGCCATTGCTCTGCATTGATGGCTAAACGCTCAAAAAAACGCTGGGCCCGATGCACCGGATCGATATTGTTCATAGCTACGGGGAATGACATTCTGCTTGGATCCTAGCATAGGGATCGGACAGGACATCACCGGAATCGTGGTGAAATCGATCGTGGTGAAATCGATCGTGGTGAAATCGATCGTGAGGCAAGGCTAAGGGATCAGAGCGATCAGAGCAGAAGGCGTTCAGTTCTCCGGCACAGCATTAGGAACATTGGGCAGTTCTGTCCCCTGACTAGGTAAGGAATTTGGGTCGGGTAGCAACGGAAATTGCTGCAGGGGATCGGTGCCGGGGGCAAAGGGCTGAAGAGGAACCACCGGATTAGGAGACTGTTCTGGTTTGAGATTGGGAGGCAAGGTGGCGAGGGCAACTCGATTTCCCCCCACAGAACGCATCAGATCCAAGATATTAATGACATCATTATAAATGGCGTTACGATCGGCATAGAGCAACATGATGCCAACGGGATTGGTGCGACGGTATCCCTCCAAAATTAAATACAACTGAGATTCTGAAACTTCTGAGTTATCCACATAGGTCTTACCGAGGGCATCGACGGTCACCAACAGGGCTTGTTGGCTTTGCAGGGTAGACGTTCCAGCACTGGGCAAATCAACCCCGATCGCTTGTTGGCGAGTGAGTTGGAGAGCAGCAAGAATAAAGAAAATGAGAATACAAAAAATAACATCAATGAGCGGAACCAGTTCAATCCGCATATCGTCAGCGCTAGGCTGCTCTAAGGAAATTTTCATAAATCGAGAAATGGGAGTTATGCCATCCTAGTGAGTATAACGGCCCAGGGCAATTCCCATCACCCATTTGTCCCCTATATCCCACAAAATGATCATCTTCTGGCTACACTTTTGGATCAGCTTGCTTGGCAGTGGTTCCATTTTCCTAATTTTTTTCCGACTATCCGAGGCTCAGTCCACCTCAGCACCCTTTGGACTGGTTTTCTTAGCGATCGCTTGCGGGATCTTAGCGGTCTACCTGTCCCCCTGGGCAACTCCGATCGTGTTGTTGGTCTATGGGATTGCCAGCCTGCAGGAATATCTTGATGAGAGATAGTTTAGGGCGTGTGCAACTGAAACCGATCAGCCTCTCAGGGCAGGGGCGAAGCATTAATGGTACTCACTTCAATCCCTTGCCGACGTTCCGCTAATAACTTAGGTCGCAGGTACAGATTTTCCACTAATACCGAAATGCCCGCAAACCAGGGGGGAACAATTAACGCCCCTAAAATGCCGAGAACCTGAACGCCCCCCAAGACGGCGAGGAGTTGGTAGAGAGGATGCACTCCCACGGTGGATCCTACGAGGAGGGGATCGAGGACGTAGGTTTCAATGTTTTGGATGATGACAAAGAGTAAGAGCACCCACAACACTAGCCATCCTCCTTGGGAGAGGGCCACCACCAGTGCTGGAATAGAGCCCAAAATGGGGCCAACAAAGGGAATTAAATTGGTCACCCCAGCGATCGCCCCCAAGCCGATCGCAAATTCCCCTAGCCCCAAAAAACTAAGCCCGAGGGTTGTGGCAATACCCAAAATAAAGGACACCAAAAAGCGCCCCCGAATATAGCCTCCCATCCGATAGCCGATGGGCATGGCCTGGGCCGCTAAACGCACATCCCAGGGCTGGGGAAAAAGCCGAACTAAACTTTGTAACAGGGTACGGCTATCTGCCACCATATAGCCAGAAATCAGCAGAGTCAAAATCAGACTAAAGACTCCCCCCACAATGCCTCGCGTAATACCATAGGAGCGCAATACCAATTGCTGAGTGGAGCCGATTACCCAGCGGCTAAGGGATTGCAGGTCAAAAAACTGGCGGATCAGTTCCGGTGGCGTATTGCCCAAACGCAGGGCCCAGTATTCGACCCCAGCCCGCAGCACATCGACAAAGGTGGGTAATTGGCGAATGAGTTGTTGAGTTTGTTGTAAAACCGCTGGGCCAATAATGAAGACTAAGCCCACCACCGTGGCAATTAGCCCCATGTAGGCCAGTAAGGTCGCCAACCATCGGGGCAGACGAGCCCGCTCTAACACATCGACAATGGGGGCCATGGAGGCCGCCACCACCACTGCGGTTAGGGTAATGACCACTAAAACCCGAATTTGCCAAAGCAACACTACGAGAGCAGAGGTGATCAATAGAAATAAAAGACTGGAAAGAGAGACACTGAACCGCTGCTCAGGCATAACGCAAACAAGGCGAAGGAATAGCTGCTATTCTATAGCGATCGTTTTCAAGGGTCTACCGGCCTTACGGCGGAGAAGCGATCGAGACTTTATTCGGGGTGCAATGTTCAATAACCAATCATTTGCAAAATCATTCCCGTAGGGGCAGGGTGCCCCGCCCAATGTAGAATTTCCCCGTTCCCCGTTTTCCATACCAATGATTTCGCAATCCTACATTGGGTTGGGAGACCCAACCCCTAACGTTTATGGGACGATCGGGGGTGCAATGTTCAATATTCAATCATTTGCAAAATCATGGGGTATCATCCAGCACGAGACCATCGCCGCTCAATCCGTCTTAAAGGTTACGACTACAGCAGCGCAGGCGCATATTTCATCACCATTTGTGTGCAAGGTCGAGAATGTAGCCTGGGAGAAGTTCAGGGAGGACAGATGATTCCTAGCTCGATTGGCCTTCTTGTCCAAGATCATTGGGATGCCTTACCCAAACGCTGCCCCAGAAGAACACCCCAAGCTCTCTCAAATCATTGCCTACTGGAAATATCAAACCACTAAGCACATTAATCAAGACCGTGAGTCTATAGGTACTAAATGTTGGCAGCGAAACTATTACGAACATATCATCCGTAACGAAGCTTCCCTCGATCGTCTGCGTCAATATATTATGGATAACCCTCAGAAATGGGACATCGATCAACTCCATCCACACGTTCGTTCTGGCGGATAATTCCGCATGGAGTGAAACCAAAGGATCAGGTTACTAGCGATCGTCACTACTCCTAGGATTCCAGGAGATGCTGGGCTGCGTGGGTAATCCGATCGCTAGGGGAAATGGAACGGGGTAAGGCGGGAAGATGAATCAGAGTCTGCGCGGCAAAGGTTTTCACCAGGGGATCGATCGAGAGATCGGGATCCGCACGGTTATTCACAACGTAATGATGGCTAATACCTCGCTGCTCTAACTCCTGCATCAGGCGCTGGGTTTCCGCAACGATCGCGGATTGATTTTGGCAGACGGCAATAAATTCACTGTGCTGTGGATCGGTCAGTTTTTTTTGCGCTGCGACGACTTGCTGACGTAAGCCCCGTAGGCGGCCCATCAGATCAGCCCGACCCACGACATCTTTATATTTAATCCAGAGCTTAAAAATCCAGCCTAACCAGTCGCCTAGGGCGGTAGGCATTTCTAAAAAGCGCAGCAGGTGCCCTGTGGGGGCGGTATCCAGCACGATTAAATCCTGATCACCGCGATCGAGGAGATCCATGACGGCGATCAAGGACAACATTTCATCAATGCCGGGAAGAGACTGAGAGGCAAGGGTTCGCCACGCTTCTGGGCCGTAGAGGAGTTGAATGCCTTGACTCGAATTCCGATCGACCTCAGCATCTCCACTCATCATCTCCGCCAATTCCCAGAGATAATCTTCCCGAAACTGGTCTAAAACCACATCTGCATCCACTTCCTGCAAACTTAGGGTGGGGCTATAGGACTGGGGCTCATGGCCCAACGTGCAGCCAAAGGCATCCCCCAGGGAGTGGGCGGGGTCAATGGAAATGATCCGGATCTGGGCTTGGGGATGACGCTGAGACAGGGCTAAGCCGAGCGCAGCGGATACGGTGGTTTTCCCGACTCCGCCTTTGCCTCCCAAAATAATCAGCTTCCGGCCTTGCACCAGAAAGTCCGGCAGAAACGGGGGTTGGGGAGAGGGCACCGTGAGGGTCAATCCGTCCCCCTTCAGGGGGGCAAAGCTAAAGGACTTGACCGGGGTGATCTGCTGAAAAATTTTCTCCAGTGCCTCTAATCCCACGGGCTCTCGATCGCTATAGGGAATCAGCCAGAGCGGATGCTGATCGGCCCAAGTTTGGAAGGCTGTAACTAACTCCTGTTGTTCCGCAAGACGATCGTATTCCACGGCACTAGGAACAGCGGCTACGGATTGGATGCGATTTAATAACACCCCTCCCCAGGGAATTTGTAGATCGCGGAGGGCCGTCACAAACCGTTGGCTTTCCACAAGGCTCATGGGTTCCGGAATCGCCACCACAAAACAAGTAGTTCCCTGGGTATCCTGAAGCAGCGATCGTCCCGCTTGTAGATCCGCCTTAGTGGTCTCTAAAAAGTCATCAGCAATATCCGTGCTCCAGCCGCCACTAAAGGTTTTTTGTAGAGTACGGTGCTTTTCCTGAAACAGTTCCAACGCTTCCAACAAGCGATCGAGAAAATCCATCAACCCGAGGAGGTTCAGACTATGGCCGCTGGGAGCCATGTCCACCACGACCCGCTCCACTTCTTTTTCCCGGAGCAAGCGTTGAATTTCGAGAATTCCCATTAACTCATCAATGCCCGGCCAATTGAGATCCCACACGGGGCCCAAATCCGCCGCTTCCACAAAGCTGCCCCGTTCTAGGAGCAATTCCAAAGTGTTGCCATAGCGCTCCTTAAACGTAGCCAAGAGAGAGCTAGCATCCAGAGCCCGCACGGAGAAATTAGCAAAATTGCCTACGGGTAGCGCCTCTGCTGCCACGGGAACGTGTAAAACATCCCCTAAAGAATGGGCCGGATCCGTAGACAGGAGCAGGACACGATCGTTGGGAAAGGTTTGAGCTAAGGCCTGAGCTAGAGCACAGGATAGCGTGGTCTTACCCACCCCTCCTTTGCCACTCAGCAGGGTCAGTTGGCGCTGAGGATCGAGGAGAAACGCAGTATCAGGAAGATCAGAAGACATAAAACCTGGGGAGGAGAGAGCGTGGAGAGGTGGGGGGCATCCAGTTATGCCAATTTACCAAAAGAGGAGAGGAAATCCGGATTTTAGGCTTAGTCGGTATTACCCGCAGCAGCGCAATAAGCCCTATTTTTGTCACCCCAGAGTCAGAAACCGAGGGGGCCTTCACGATAACGTTTAAATACAACTTTTTAGCAACTTTAAAATTATCCCCCAGCTACAGCAATCCTTAGGGCACCTCAAAAATTACAAATTTGCCGGAGTCCCCCACCCCAGCCCACCCCGGCACAATTCATCGCCGTTCCCCTTAATAGGTACGGTGTCCCACCAAAAACTTATATTTACCCTGTCGTTTCGGGGCCGCTTGGCGTATAGTCGATGGACGAAGTTGCTGCCCCTGCTGTTATGACCTTAACGACCCTTCCCTACGGGCTGTTTTTAGCCGCTCTCTGCCTGATGTATTGGCTTGCGGCTACGGAAGGATGGCGGCTTCGTATTCTCTTGGTGAGTAGCTTTTTATTTTATGGGCTGGTCTTTTCTGGAGCCTTGGGGTTAAGTGCTTTGGACGCTGGAGCGATTTTCCAGTGTTTTGCCTATTTGCCCCTGCTCTTAGTGAGTACCTTAATTAATTTTTGGATTGGACTGATGTTGGGGCAGCATTCCCCCCTGTCTAGCCACAACCAAGATCTTCAGCTATCGGAAGAAGAATGGGAGTATGCCCAGATCGACTGGGGACAGAAGCGGTTATATCTGCTCTGGATGGGGATTCTGCTCAATGTGTTATTACTGCTAGGGTTCAAGTATGTGCCCTTCTTTGTGGAAGTCATCAGCAACTTGGTCGGTTGGGAAATGGGGCCGATCGTGGCCAAGGAGATTCGAGAGAATTTAATTGCACCCTTGGGCTTAAGTTTTTTCTGTTTTGAAAGCATTGGGTATTTAATTGATGTTTACCGTGGCGCACCGGCCACCGGTAATTTTCTCCGCTTTTCCACCTATAAATTTTTCTTTCCCAAGCTCATTTCAGGGCCCATTTGTGGCTACCATGCGGTGTCCCGGCAGTTGCGCCAAGTTCAATTTCCCAAGATGAACCAATGGGCTGAAGCCTTATGGTTATTGGGCTTAGGGGCGTGTAAAAAAGTCTTAGTGGCCGATCGCTTAGGCATCTTTGTAGATTTAAGCTATGGCAACCTAGAGCGGGCGGGCAGTGGAGATATTTGGTTAACGGTGTTGGTCTATGGACTGCAGCTCTATCTAGACTTTAGCGGCTATGTGGATATGGCGCGGGGCAGTGCCTTACTCCTGGGAATCGTCCTACCGGAAAACTTTGATGCCCCCTACTTCACCACCAGCATTGCCGACTTCTGGCGACGGTGGCACATGACCCTAGGCAATTGGCTACGCAATTATCTTTACTTCCCCCTAGGGGGCTCCCGCCAGGGCTTGAACCGGACTTGCTTTAACTTACTGATTGTGATGTTAATTGCGGGAATTTGGCATGGCGCAAGCTGGGGATTCATTGTCTGGGGCATTTTTCATGGCTTGGCGTTAATTCTGCATCGCCTCACCCTGGCCCTGGGTAATCGCTTTCATCTAGTCAAAGCCTGGTGGAAAACTATCCCTGGGACGATCGTTGCCTGGGGGGTAACGCAGGCATTTATCTTTTGGTCTTGGATTTTCTTTCGCTTGCCCGATTTGAAACAATCTCGCCTAGCTCTCCATCACTTCTGGGGCTGGGGAGGAGATATTCAATTTGCCCAAAAAGTTTATCTGGATACCCTAGGACTCGATCGCCTCCAATTTACGATCGTGATTCTGGGTTTAGTGGGGGTACTCTGCCTCTGTTACGGTCTCAGACAACTCACAAAACTACAGCTCAATTGGCCCCTCAAACTCGTCTTTGCCCCCTTGTTGCTCTATGCCGTATTGCAACTTGCTCCTGACGGAGCCTTTAGCTACATCTATTTTGATTTTTAGCTTCTGGATTCCTGGAAATGGACGGAAAAGCGGTCCATCTCTTCTACAACCGCAAGTCAAACCTAAGTTTTGACTCAGAGCTTTCC
>JBMTZC010000062.1:0-15451 GCA_049455215.1 Prochlorotrichaceae cyanobacterium | reverse complement strand
CTTCCTCGCTCAATGGGCGTAGAGCTAACCAACACAAACTACTGCGGAACTAGGAATGACTTAGTAGACTCTAAGTTTTGAGGGTTGAAGCCTTCAGTCAGGCAATTAATTGAGTTGATCATCGTTTAAGGCTTCTAACAAACCGATCGTTCCAGTCCAGAAGGTATTACTAAAAACCTGCCAGGACGATCGCGTGGAATGATGGAAAAACGCCGCAACAATTGCTTCTAGAAAATGGAGACAGACCGCTAAACTCCCTAAGATCGTCATAGTCCTGAAAAGGGGTGGAATGGCAACCTGCTGAGAGAGTAGCCCAAAATAGAGCAGGATCAAACCGATCGCCCCTGCCATGACCACACAGGATAGAATTTTCCCCATCGTCAAGAGTTGGGGTGGCAGGTTAAGATTAAACCTCGGCATAATTCTGTTCTCCAATGCCTAAACTTCCGCCTAAAAACTACATCAATTCTATTCCCTTTCCCGAAGAGATTAAGCTAGAACCCATAGGGGTTGTTCATTCTCCCTATCGGGAGCGTCACGGCACTCCTCGGCAAGCGGTGTTGCAAGCTGCACCGGATTGCTATACGCCTGCCATCGCAACAATTGAACTCTTTGCCCATCGCGTTCCAACGATCGCCCTCAAGGATTTGGCTGGATTTGAACGCATTTGGGTTATTGCCTGGCTCCATCTTAATGTTTCTTGGAATCCCCTCGTCAAGCTACCAAGAGGCTCAAATTCCCCCAAAGGGACGATCGCAACCCGTGCCCCCCATCGCCCCAATCCCATTGGCTTAAGTAGCACAAAATTACTCAATGTCTCTGGATTAGAGTTAACCGTTGAGGGCATTGATTTATTAGACCAAACTCCAATCTTGGACATTAAACCCTATGTTGCCTACTGCGACGCTTTCCCTCAGGCACGCTGTGGGTACGTGGATGAAATGGAAGCCGGCTCAGTCCATGAAGTAGATGCTTTTGGAGAACACCGTCCTGCGGAATCTACCCCTCCCACCGCCAAGCCCTCACAAAATTAGGATTTAGGATCAACATTGGGGGCAAAAAATATCGCACCCCATCCCTGAATAGATGAAGCGCGATACGGGTAACGTAATCAATACCATTAATCACTGGAAGGATACCAACTTAAGGGGGAAGAGTGGGGCGCGGAGCGCTGCACTCTTCCATTAAATTTTTTCGCTTAAGGGAATACCTAACGATCGCCCATCAACGCCCGGGGACGTTCCGGTAAGCGTAGATCTTCTCCAGTGTCGGAGGCAGTGGGTTCCAAATAATATTCCCGCCGAGCTAAAACGATCGCGCCAATCAGGGCCATCAATAGCAAAATGGAAGCTAATTCAAAGGGCAACAAGTAGTCGGAGAAAAAGTGCTTGCCGATTACATAAATAGCCTGATCTCCCGCAGCGGTAGCAGAGGAAAACTGCCAGATAGTCGTGACTACGGTGGAGGCCAGCAAGGCAAACAAGCCGCCACAGACCAGACCGGTTGCGACCTTGCGGATACCGGTGTAGGGCAAGGGCTTAAAGTCTTCCTGTTTGTTCACCAACATGATCGCAAACAAAATCAAGACGTTGACCGCGCCTACGTAGATGAGGATTTGGGCTGCTGCGACAAAACTGGCATTGAGGAGAAGATATAAGCCTGAAACCCCAATAAAAACTGCCCCCAATAAGAACGCTGCATAGACAATACTATTGGTGAGAACAACCCCCAGGGCTCCCAGAACAACAATGCCAGAAAGAATGGCAAAACAAACTAGTTGTACACCTTCCGCTAAATTCACCGTGGTCTTCCTCTTTACTTAGATAGCTGAGAGAGAGTGGCATCGGGAGCGCACTCTCTTTTTCTAGTTAATTTCGGGGCTTTACACTTAAAGCGGAAAATTTAATGGAAGAGTGCGGCGTGCCGCACTCTTCCGCCTTAAGTTGGTAGCCCTTTCGGGTCAATTGCTAGTCTTGACTTTGACGATCGACTGAGTTATGCAGGGGGCTGTCCAGCACGGGGCTGATCGTCCGGGACATCATGGGGATCCATAACGCCTTTGGGTAAATAAGCCAGTTCCCGCAGTGGTGTGACCATGGGATCTTGGGTGACTTTATAGGGCAAACGACCGAGGGCGACGCTATCGTAATTGAGGTCATGACGATCGTAGGCCGCTAATTCATATTCCTCTGTCATAGACAGGCAGTTGGTGGGACAATATTCCACGCAGTTCCCACAAAAGATACAAACTCCAAAGTCAATACTGTAGTGCTTGAGTTCTTTCTTTTTCAGTTGACGGTTAAACGTCCAATCCACCACCGGTAGATTGATGGGGCAAACCCTTACACAGACTTCGCAGGCAATACACTTATCAAATTCAAAGTGAATCCGTCCCCGAAAGCGTTCTGAAGGGATTAGTTTTTCGTAGGGGTATTGCACCGTCACGGGACGACGGCTCATGTGATCGAAGGTAACGGACAAGCCCTGACCAATATATTTGGCGGCTTGCACACTTTCCTTGGCATAGTCTTGCACTTGCTTCAGAAATTTCAACATGGATGCTAACCTCCAAAGGCGACAGGAAAAGAGAGTTTCAAGGCGGCCGTAATGAGTAAATTAACCAGAGATACGGGTAACAAGAATTTCCAGCCTAAATTCAATAGCTGGTCAATGCGAACCCGGGGAACTGTCCACCGCAGCAAAATGGCAATGAACACAAGCAAGTAGGTTTTTACGAGGATCATGATTAATCCCAGGGAAGCGATCGTGACTTGCAAAAGTGCATTAGTCGCCGGAATTCCCAACCATTCTGCAACCCGATCGAGCGGGACAAAAAATTCCCATCCCCCTAGATAGAGGATTGAAACAAAGAGGGCGGACAAGACCAAGTTGACATAGGAACCCACGTAAAAGAGTCCAAATTTCATGCCAGCGTACTCTGTTTGGTACCCCGCAACGAGTTCTTCTTCCGCTTCCGGTAAGTCAAAGGGAAGGCGCTCACATTCCGCTAAGGCTGCAATCCAAAAAATTAAGAACCCAACGGGTTGTCGCCACAGGTTCCAGCCCAGGATGCCATAGCCCGATTGTTGCTGCACAATATCGATCGTGCTGAGGGAGTTGGACATCATCACAATGGCTAAAACCGCTAGGGCCAGGGGAATTTCATAGCTAATGGACTGAGCGGCTGCCCGTAGCCCCCCCAGTAGCGCATATTTATTATTAGAAGAGTAGCCAGACATTAACAGCCCGATGGGCTGAATGCTGGAAAGCGCAATCCAGAGAAAGACCCCTAGACCCAGGTTGGTAATGATGAGATCTTGGCCAAAGGGAACAACCAGGTAAGAAAGGAAGACCGGGATAACCACCAAAACAGGGCCGAGAGTAAAGAGAATGCCGTCTGCTTTACCGGGAACAACATCTTCCTTAAAAATCAGCTTGAGACCATCAACCACGGGTTGCAAAACCCCCATGGGGCCAGCATATTCAGGACCAATACGTTGTTGAGCCGCAGCGGAGATCTTTCGTTCTAACCATACGGCTACCAATACCCCAACGGTGGCGACCATAATCATCAGCAACATGGGTAAAGGCATCCAAATGGCTTTGGCCACACCAGGGGGCAACCCTAGGTCTTTTAAGGATTGAATAAATGTTCCTTGCAGGTCAATTCCTGAATTCATAGGCTTCTGGGGATATGCACGGGTGCCGATCGTCAATGCTGGACGAGCTTCACTGAGTAGTATAAGCCGATCGCTACATCCCTGTATATGAAAGTTGCCAAGTTAAACCAAAAACTTCCTGATGGAATCAATAAGTCTTCCAACTTCAGCCGGCAGAGTGCGGCGGTGGAGGAAGGGCTTAGGCTTGGGTCTCCCCGCACTAGACCACTGCACCACTCCCCTAGAGTTGATCGGCCTGGGCTAAAGCAGCTTCACTATTCTTGCGATAGGCAACTACCCGATCTTGGGCTGTTTTATAGCGATCGTCTTCTACCGCGACTTCCGCCATTAAGTCTGAAGCCTGTTGCCACCGAAAAGCTAAATCTAACCATTCAGTACGGGTAGTCGCATTTTTGCCGTCCAATGCTGCTTGTTCTGCTAACCGCACAGCAACTACAAAGGGATCTTCATCACTGGCTTCGGGAGTCGCTGCGCTATCTGTTGGGTTAGGGGTACTGGAAGTTGCTGGGTCGATGGGGGGAACGTCCTGAGCAGGAACCGGAGCAAGGGTGGGAACGGGGGAAGAGGCAGTGACAAACCAGAAGCGGCGGGCAGCGATCGTCACGGTTCCTAAAAACAGTACGCCCAGCACTCCCAGGACAGAGATAACGGGCCAGACGGGACGGGCGTGGGATGGGGAGGTCAGTCGTCGGGGTAAGTCTCGCACCGTTGGGTTCACGGATTGTCCTTTGCTCTTGAACCGCTCTTGGATCTGTTGGAGTAGAGATGGGCGCTTTAGTGTAATTTCCTCCGACCAGAGGACTTCGGTACTGTGGGCAATTTCTGTCGTCCAGAGTAATTGCTGCTCTCGGGTCAACCGACTAAAAAAATGAATCCGCCGAATTTTGTTCGGAGCGATCGCTTCCAGGACTTGACGGACATGGGGAATGATAACTTTCGGTTCCAGGGCTTCTTCATTGTCAGCTTCACAGAGGAGGAGAAGCGATCGTTTTTCTAGCACCGCCCGGGTTCGGACTCGCAAATGGGCGAGGGATTCGTTAAGCAATTGAATAATTGCGGCAATACTCCCAGCCTTCGCTTGGGCAATAATGTTCTGACTGATCTTATGATTTGGGGGATAACCCATGGGAAACCTAGTCCTAACACCCAACGGTTCTGTTGGAGCGCAACGGCCTCCCCAACAATACAACAGACCAAATGCGATGGGGCACCTCGATGATTGATGGTGACAGGCGGCATAGCCACCCACCACCATCCCTAACCTTGCCTAGTACCCTACACCCTTGCATGCGTCATCACTGTAACAGAGGCGCTTTTGAGCATTAGGGACTATATATCATATTTGTCCTACTCCACAAGGGCGGGACTTAAGTCCTTATCGTTCCCCCTGAATAATCTGCCGCACCACTCAATGATGGCAGTCTCTAGGGACAGTTCTTACTATTCGTAGAGCCAAGAGTGAACAGAGGGGGTCCAGGGGGCTAACTCATCGTCCTTAAACCACAGCGCAATTTCCCGTTGAGCAGTTTCCACTGCATCAGAGCCATGAATCAAATTCCGTCCAATGCTAACTCCAAAATCCCCACGAATCGTTCCAGGTTCTGCATTGAGGGGATTGGTCGCACCAATAATTTTACGGGAGGAGGCAACGACTCCATCTCCTTCCCACACCATCGCCACCACGGGGCCGGAGGTAATAAAGTTAACTAAACCCGCAAAAAATGGCTTATCTTTGTGAACTTCGTAATGCTTTTCTGCCAATTCACGGGAGACTTGCAGTAACTTTAAACCCACCAAGGTAAAGCCTTTCGCTTCAAATCGCTGAATCACTTGACCCACGAGTTGACGTTGAACACCATCAGGCTTGATGGCCAAAAAGGTACGTTCCATAGAATCCTCAAATACACTGCGTTGGCGACCGACTTCAGATGGTCTATTTCCTTGCTCATCTTACATGAACTCGGTCTGTTCAAGTGCACTTTTCAGGATCCCGATCTCAGGAGAACGATCGTCCCGAGTCTAGGTCTGGGAAGATTGTTTTAATGGTGTTTAAACGGATTGAATCGATGGAGATCAATCGATTTTGTTCTATTTTCGAGGTGCGTTCGTTGGGTATGGAAATGCCTGAATGAAGCTTGGGGACTTGCGACTCAATCAATCGCTAAGGTACCGAAGGTGAAGTTTTGTGCCTGAAAACCTGTCCCCTACGCCTTGCAGAGCCGATCGAAAAAAGGGTGCAAACTCTGTTGACCCTGTTGACGATCGCTATCTTAAAGCTTCACTTCAATATCCACACCGGAAGGCAAGTCCAGCTTCATCAACGCATCGATCGTTTTAGAAGAGGGGCGGTAAATATCAATAATGCGGCGGTGGGTGCGACGCTCAAAGTGTTCACGGGAATCTTTGTCTACGTGGGGAGAACGGAGTACGCAATAAATCCGGCGCTTGGTAGGAAGGGGGATAGGCCCGACGGCAACGGCACTGGTGCGATTTGCAGTGCTCACAATTTTGTCACAGGAGGTATCCAGTAAGCGGCGATCGAAGGCTTGCAAACGAATACGAATTTTTTGCTGTTGAAGAGTAGCCATGAAATAAGTGCAGTAAGTTCTAAGTTTAGGTTTTGAGGGGTTAAGTTAAGCAGCCGTTCAAAACGGTGAACTTAAACCCAAAGAAATCGTAGCGGTTGTCTTAAAGGGACACGAGATGCCCGACTTCCTTGCGGAAACCGGGCACTGTCAGAATGAGGGTAGGGGCAGGTCGAAACCCGCACCTACGGCAATGGAGGTCATTCAAGGATCTTGGAAACCACACCGGCACCGATCGTCCGACCCCCTTCACGAATGGCAAAGCGCATCCCTTGCTCAATCGCGATCGGGTTGATCAGTTCCACCGTCATCTTAATACGGTCACCGGGCATGACCATTTCTACGGTGCTGCCATCGTCAGCGGTATAGGCAGAGATGGTTCCGGTTACATCCGTTGTCCGCACATAGAACTGAGGCTTGTACCCAGCAAAGAACGGGGTATGACGACCGCCCTCTTCTTTTTTAAGCACATACACCTCAGACTCAAACTTCAGGTGAGGCTTGATGGAACCCGGCTTAGCCATAACCATACCGCGTTCAATATCAACCTTCTGAATCCCCCGAAGGAGCAGACCCACGTTATCTCCAGCCATCCCTTCGTCTAAGGTCTTCTGGAACATTTCAACCCCAGTAACGGTGGTGGAACGGGTTTCGCGGATGCCGACGATTTCGACGGTTTCACCCACTTTCACTTTACCCCGCTCAATCCGACCGGTCGCAACGGTACCCCGACCCGTGATGGAGAATACGTCTTCCACCGCCATCAGGAAGGGCTTATCCACATCCCGCTCAGGGGTAGGAATGTACTTATCCACTTCATCCATGAGGGCGAAGATTTTGTCTACCCACTCATTTTCGCCGCGTTGAACCTTGGCATTGCTGGTTACAGCTTCCACTGCTTGTAGGGCAGAACCGGCCACAATGGGAATATTATCTCCATCAAAATCGTAAGAACTGAGAAGTTCCCGAACTTCCAGTTCAACCAACTCCAGGAGTTCTTCGTCGTCCACCATGTCCTGCTTGTTCAGGAAGACCACGAGGTTGGGAACCCCAACCTGTTTCGCCAGCAAAATGTGCTCACGGGTTTGGGGCATAGGACCATCTGCCGCAGATACTACCAGGATTGCACCGTCCATCTGCGCCGCACCAGTGATCATGTTTTTCACATAGTCAGCGTGACCGGGACAATCGACGTGGGCGTAGTGACGATCGTCGGTTTCATACTCCACGTGAGCGGTATTGATGGTAATCCCCCGTGCCTTTTCTTCGGGTGCCGCGTCAATATCTTCATACTTCCGCGCTTTGGCTTTACCTGCAGCAGCCAAAGACATGGTAATTGCAGCAGTTAGGGTCGTTTTACCGTGGTCAACGTGGCCAATGGTACCAATGTTGACGTGGGGTTTATTTCTTTCAAACTTTTCACGTGCCATGTGATTTTTAGTCCTCTCTTTAAGTTTAAGTTAAGCGTTCCCTTGGTTTTTGGCGATGATGGTTTCCGCAATATTGCGAGGCACTTCATCGTACTTGTTGAACTCCATGGAAAAAGTTCCTCGACCCTGGGTCATGGATCGAACATCTGTGGCATAGCCAAACATTTCCGCCAGAGGCACATTGGCAGTAATTTTTGCCAGACCGTCATCCACAGTTTGGCCTTCAATCTGGCCACGCCGCGAAGTCAGATCTCCTATGATACTACCTACAAAGTCTTCTGGCACGTCTACTTCTACTTTCATGGTAGGTTCGAGCAAAACGGGGGCAGCCCGATGCACGGCTTCCTTGATGGCCATCGATCCAGCGATCTTAAAGGCCATCTCGGAGGAGTCCACATCATGGAAGGAACCATCCACTAAGGCCACCTTGACATCAATGAGGGGATACCCAGCAAGAATCCCTGATTCACAGGTTTCCTTCATCCCACTCGCTGCAGGAGAGACATATTCCTTGGGAATCACCCCCCCCACAATTTTAGATTCAAAGGTAAATCCTGAGCCAGGCTCACCGGGACTTACCTCAATGACAACGTGGCCGTACTGTCCTTTACCACCACTTTGGCGGATAAACTTGCCTTCTGCCCGGCTATTTTGGCGGATGGTTTCTCGGTAGGCCACTTGAGGCGCTCCGATATTCGCTTCCACCTTAAATTCCCGTAGCATTCGATCCACCAAGATTTCCAAGTGAAGCTCCCCCATCCCGGCGATGACGGTCTGGTTAGTTTCCGGATCGACAGCAACCCGAAAGGTGGGATCTTCTTCTGACAGGGACTGGAGCGCTTTGGAGAGCTTTTCCATGTCCTGCTTAGTCTTAGGTTCAACGGCTACGGAAATAACAGGGGCGGGGATAAACAAGGATTCCAAAATGATGGGACTCTCCTCTGGGCAGAGGGTATCCCCTGTAAAGGTATCCCGCAGCCCTAAGGCGGCTCCTAGATCCCCGGCTCGGAGTTCATCTACTTCAATACGATCGTCTGCCTTGAGAATGATCAGCCGAGAAACTCGTTCTTTTTTGCCTTTGGTGGCGTTATAGATATAGCTTCCTTTCTCTAAAACTCCAGAATAGACCCGCAGGAAGGTTAAGCGTCCGTAGGGATCAGCCATGATCTTGAAGGCCAAGGCAGAAAAGGGCTCATCATCGGAGGAATGACGGATCACGGGCTCTGCGTCTTCCCCTTGATCCGGCAAAATCCCTTGAATGGGGGGAACTTCCGGGGGGGAGGGCAGGTAATCTACGACTGCATCGAGTAAGAGCTGAACCCCTCGATTTTTGAAGGCAGAACCACAAAGCAAGGGAACGATCGTGCCGGAGATAGTTCCCTTACGCAGGGCAGCGCGGATTTCCGCCTCCGTCAGTTCCTCTTCGTTGAGGTAACGCTCCATCAAGTCATCGTCTGTTTCAGCAATGGCATCGAGGAGGTTGGAGCGCCACTGCTCAGCAGTTTCCCGTAAATCCTCGGGAATTTCTACATCCTCAATATCCGTACCTAGATCATTGTGGTAAATTTTGGCCCGCATTCGGATCAAGTCCACAATGCCTTGAAAGTCACTTTCGGCCCCAATGGGAATTTGGATCGGCACTGCATTCGCTTTCAGACGATCGCGGATTTGCTCATAAACCTTAAAAAAGTTCGCACCGGTGCGATCCATCTTGTTGACAAAGACAATGCGCGGAACGCTATAGCGATTGGCCTGCCGCCACACCGTTTCGGACTGGGGTTGCACCCCCCCTACGGAGCAAAAGACCGCAATGACCCCATCCAGTACCCGCATCGATCGCTCCACTTCAATCGTGAAATCGACGTGACCTGGCGTATCAATAATATTGATCCGATGATCCTGCCAGTTGGTACTGATGGCCGCAGCGGTAATGGTAATCCCCCGTTCTCGTTCCTGATCCATCCAATCGGTAACAGCAGTTCCTTCGTGAACTTCCCCAATTTTATGAACCAAGCCGGAGTAGAACAAAATCCGCTCGGTGGTAGTGGTTTTTCCCGCATCAATATGAGCCGCAATACCAATATTGCGTACCCGATCTAAGGGAACAGCCCGTGTCACAATAGCCTCCTCATTTAGGGATTTAGGTTTTAGGGATTAGGGATAGGGTCTTGAATTCGCCACCTCAGGCTTAGCTGCATAGGTAGATATTCAAGGACATCCTAAAAGCCTACTGAGGTCTTAATAGCGGTAGTGGGCAAAGGCTTTGTTGGCTTCTGCCATCCGGTGGGTTTCTTCCCGGCGACGCACTGCATTACCCGTTTCGTTGGCAGCATCCATGAGTTCATTGGCTAGCTTCATGGGCATGGATTTGCCCCCTCGCTCCCGAGAGAACCGCACTAACCAACGCAGGGCCAAAGCTGTCCCCCGATCGGAGCGAACTTCCATAGGTACTTGGTAGGTGGCTCCTCCAACTCGACGGGCGCGCACTTCTACTAACGGCGTGGCATTGCGCACGGCTTTTTCAAAGACCTCTAGGGGTTTTTCTCCGGTACGTTCTTCAATGCGGGTAAAGGCATCATAAAGAATGCGAGAGGCAATAGACTTTTTGCCACTTTCCATTAAGCGGGCAATCATCATACTGACCAAACGGCTATTGTGAACCGCATCGGGAATAACGGGGCGCTTTTGGGCGCGATTACGACGAGACATAGGCTTTAGAACGCTTCAGAACAACAACGAATACAATTTTTACAATGACAAAGTTTAAGCCTGCACTTCCTGCCAGGGGTTACGGCAAGTTGAAAATGAGTGGAACATTAACGCAATCCGATAAATCGGTGGAACTTCAGAACCTTAAGCGCAGATCAAATCTTGAAAATTCGACTACGCTCAGAAACCTGAGAGAAGTCGAAAATCCCTCACTCAAAACTGAGAACTCAAACCTTAAAATTTATTTTTTGCCCTTACCTGCAGGAGCTGCTGCACCGGGTTTAGGACGCTTAGCACCATATTTCGATCGGCCTTGCTTGCGATCCTTAACCCCTGCTGTATCTAACGTACCGCGAATAATGTGGTAGCGAACCCCCGGTAGATCCTTAACCCGACCACCCCGAATCATGACGACGGAGTGTTCCTGCAGGTTATGACCAATACCAGGAATGTAAGCAGTCACCTCAAACCCTGAAGTGAGGCGAACCCGAGCTACTTTCCGTAGGGCAGAGTTCGGCTTCTTGGGCGTGGTGGTATAAACGCGGGTACACACGCCTCGGCGTTGGGGACAGCTTTTAAGGGCTGGGGATTTAGTCTTTTTCCGTGCGCGGAATCGCTCGTCGCGAATGAGTTGCTGAATGGTAGGCATTGAGGCTTGTTGAAGACAGTTGCGATAGGGTAACAAACTAACAAACAAATATGGTAGTCGTTGACACGGAACCTTGTCAATTAAATCATTTTCTCGGTGGCGGAGAGTAAAACCACGGCGTAGGCGGCAATACCTTCTTCTCTCCCTGTGGGGCCGAGCTTTTCATTGGTGGTGGCCTTCACCCCCACCTGATCCGCCGCGAGCCCTAAAGTCTGCGCTAGCCGACTGCGCATAGTTTCAATATGGGGTTTCAGTTTGGGACGCTCTGCAATCACCACAGAGTCAATATTGCTGACTTGCCACCCTTTACTACCAATCAGGTTATTCACCTGCTCCAATAGCTTTAAGCTATCGGCTCCTTTCCACTGGGGATCGGTCGGCGGAAAGTAGTGGCCGATATCCCCCAAGCTCAAAGCCCCTAAGAGCGCATCCATAATGGCATGGGTTAAAACATCCGCATCACTATGGCCATCTAAACCCATTTCATGGGGAATGTTTACCCCTCCTAAAATTAAATCTCGCCCTACCGTGAGGCGGTGCATATCGTAACCATTACCAATCCGCAAAGAACTCATCGTCTCACTCCTTCCCTGGTGTCTGCATTAGAATGCTGCACTACTGTAATAGTGTGTATCGTTTAAAAATAATGGAAAAGGGGGTTCCGATTAGAGACTATTGGACTATTGATAAGAGTCCCTAGCGATCGGGTACACCAATACGAGACAACCCTGCGATCGTTTTCAGGTTTTGGCAGCGCATTAACTGAGCAAAATCGAGTTGCCCTCTTCCCTCAAGTTGGGCGAGACGCTCAATCCCGGTATATAAATTTTTAGCCGCCTCCATTTCCGTATAGCCCCGCCGTGTTGCAATGCGAATTCCGGCTTCATCGGCTTCTAGTTCCCGTTGGGGGCTACGATTGATCCGCCAGACCTGCAGGGCCGCCACAACCGTTAAGCCACCGGCCGCCACTAGACCCACTAAATCGCCCTCAAAAAACTCACCGAGGGAGGCCACCAGACCCACCGCCGTGGCCCCCTGGTAAATATCCGGCTTAAACCATTTGACTCCCAAGAGCCAACTGACGGATCGGAGCAAAATCAAATCCCGTTGACCTTTGTCTAAGCGTTGCCATAAATCAAAGTTAATCTGGATAACTTTTTGCCGTTGCCACGGTTGGGGAAAGCTCATCTCCAGAACCTGGCGTTGCTCCGGCTTATTTTGGATCTTGATATACATCCGTCCCGAGGCGGGCATTAACTCACAAAGCCGAAAGATTTCTGTTTCCGGGACAAACATAGGATCGCCAGAGAAAAGTCAGTGAAACGTTGACCATGCCATTGGAACTAAGCTTAGCACCAAGCCTAACGAGATAGGAGATGGGCAGTATAATTCTGGAAAGTCCAATGGTTTTGGCGCTGCTCTCCCCAACCGGAGAAAAACTATTGGACTTAAACTTTACTTAGACTTTAATTTAGCGATATTCACGACTTTCCCCGAATCTATGGTTTCTTCTGCCAGTGCTCCTAATTTTATCGATCGCTTTGACATCATTGTGGTGGGTGGTGGTCATTCGGGATGTGAAGCGGCCCTAGCCAGTGCCCGCCTAGGGTGTAAGACGCTACTCCTGACCCTAAATTTGGATCGCATTGGCTGGCAACCCTGTAATCCGGCGGTGGGGGGCCCCGCGAAGTCTCAACTGACCCATGAGGTGGATGCCCTGGGGGGCGAAATTGGCAAAATGGCCGATCGCTGTTATCTGCAAAAACGCACCCTGAATATTTCACGGGGCCCGGCAGTCTGGGCATTACGGGCCCAAACGGATAAGCGGGAGTATGCTGCTGTTCTCAAGCGGATCGTGGAAAACCAGGAAAACCTGCTGGTGCGGGAAGGGATGGTGACGGATCTAGTTCTAGGGCCCAATGAGGAAGTGTTGGGAGTAGAAACCTACTTTGGCAGTTGTTTTGCAGCGCAGGCGGTTATTCTCACCACGGGTACCTTTCTGGGGGGCTGTATTTGGGTGGGGAATAAGTCTATGCCGGCGGGTCGAGCAGGAGAATTTCCTGCAGTGGGTTTAACGGAGCGATTGCAAACCCTAGGCTTTGAGACAGGACGACTGAAAACCGGAACCCCGGCCCGAGTGGATAAGCGATCGGTAGATTACGATAAACTGGAACCGCAGCCCGGTGATACCGATGTACGCTGGTTTAGCTTCGATCCCTCGGTGTGGGTGGAACGGGAACAAATGCCCTGCTACCTAACCCGCACCACGGCGGAAACCCATCGCCTCATTCAAGAAAATCTACACTTAACGCCGGTCTATGGTGGATTTATTGATGCTAAGGGGCCTCGCTATTGCCCCAGTATCGAAGACAAAATTGTCCGTTTTGCCGATAAAGACTCTCACCAAATTTTTATTGAACCGGAAGGGCGAGATATCCCTGAACTCTATATTCAAGGGTTTTCCACGGGAATGCCGGAGCAGATTCAACTGCAAATGCTCCGGACGCTCCCTGGCTTAGAGCAGTGCATTATGTTGCGACCAGCCTATGCGGTGGAGTATGACTATTTACCGGCAACCCAGTGTTATCCCACGTTGATGACTAAGCGCTTACCGGGGCTATTTTGTGCTGGACAAATTAACGGGACTACGGGCTATGAAGAGGCGGCAGCCCAAGGTCTAGTGGCCGGCATTAATGCGGTACGTTATGTGCGGGGTGAGGACTTGGTGGTGTTGCCCCGGGAAGGGAGTTACATCGGTACCTTACTGGACGATCTCTGCACAAAAGATTTGCGGGAACCGTATCGGATGCTGACGAGCCGATCGGAATATCGACTACTCCTGCGCTCGGACAATGCGGATCAGCGCTTAACTCCTTTGGGTCGGGAATTGGGGTTAGTGGACGATCGCTCCTGGCAGCGATTTACCCAAAAGTACGCCAACATTCAGGGGGAAGAGCAGCGACTCCGCACTACTCGCGTTAAAGAAAATGATGCCGTGGGGCAGCGCATTATGGCGGATACCCAACAGAAAATTAAAGGTGCAATCACCTTAGCCGAGTTAGTTAAACGTCCTGGTTTTCATATTGTTGATCTCGATCGCTATGGGCTGGGTAACCCTGATTTAAGTCGGGAAGAACGGGAAGGTACAGAAATTGCCATTAAGTATGAAGGGTATATTCAACGCCAAGCCAATCAAATCGAAACGATCGCTCGTCAAACCAACCGGAAGTTACCGGATACGTTGAACTATATGGACATTCAAACCCTGTCCATGGAAGCACGGGAAAAGTTGAACAAAGTCCGACCTTTAACGATCGGTCAAGCCTCTCGCATTGGGGGGGTCAACCCTGCAGATATTAATGCACTACTGGTTTACCTAGAGTTGCGTGCCCATCAACAGGCCAGCTAAAGAAAGCGATCTTCTGGGTCTATAACCAACACAAACTGCTGCGGAACTAGATTAGAGAAAGGATCGTAAAAACACACCAACTCCTGAGGAACAACAGCCGCTATCCGTTAGCGCCTCAGGAGTGAGTGCAGAAGCTTAAAACATAATCTGACGAGCGATCGAGTCAATGATGCCCGTTAACTCCTGATCGGGGAAGTGGAGCGTAAATAGACCACTACTGGCTAGCACCATCATCTCATCTGAGTGGTGAATGACCCCCGCCACTGTAGCTTGGTAAGTTTCCTCTACCTTCTTTTTCATATCACTGGCTGCGAAAATTGTCGGTACTTTATTGACAATCAACAATAGTTTCGGCACTTCTAACTTTCGCGCTACATCGATCGTTACGGCACTTCCTTGGTAATCCTGTTGATCCGGCCGCAAAATTAAAACCAAAATGTCCGATATCGTAATGGACAGGAGGGTCTCTTCGTTCAGTCCAGGGTGGGTGTCGATAAATAGATAGTCAAGTTCCAGGTCTTCTAGTAAATCGTGGAACCCATCATTAAGTAAGCCGACATCATAGCCCTCTCTGAGAATGCGGGCAATTTCGCTGGCTTTGACGCTGGAGGGGACGAGAAAGAGCTTGCTCTTGGGTTGAGCCGTTTGACCAAGTACTGCGGTGACATCGTAAACCGTGTCGCGGATAGGACAACGTCCCCAGAGGTAATCATTCAAAGAACGATCGAGACTGTGTTCATCAAAGCCAAAGAGGACATGAACCCCCGGAGACTGAATATCTGTATCGACTATCCCCACCCGGTAACCATAGCGGGCTACCGTAGCAGCAATATTCGCCGTGGAATTAGATTTTCCGGTTCCGCCCCGGTACGAATGAATGGAGACAATTTTAGACATGAACCGCCTCTAGTGCGCTTACTCTCTCACTTTACTACAGTCGTGGGCCATCTCCCAAGCAACCTGCACTTAGAACTTAGCTCTGCTGAATG
>JBMTZC010000061.1:0-15605 GCA_049455215.1 Prochlorotrichaceae cyanobacterium | reverse complement strand
CCCCCCCCCCCCACTCTTCCGTTCAATTTTTTCGCTTTCAGTGGAAAGCCGAGTACTGCCAATCTTGAGGATTTTTCTAATGCTCGTTCAAGAGCGATCGCAGATCCGTCAGGATCCTAATGCGTTGACCTGACGGGAGAGTGGCGTGCTACTCTCCCGTTTCTGTTTTTAGCCGTCCGTCCTCCTGTAAAATATGTAAACTTTTGTTTCGTGTCGCCTTACCCCCTATGCAACCCACCGATCCTCGTAAATTTACAGATAGTGCTTGGGATGCCATTGTGGTCTCCCAGGACGTAGCCCGTCGTTATCGTCAACAACAACTAGAGGTTGAGCATGTGCTGTTGGCCCTGCTGGAGCAGGGAGCCCTGGAGGGGGGAACCTCGGTGTTGCAAGGGTGGTTGCAGGTTTTGGAAATTGAGGAAGCCGGGTTTCGATCGGCTTTAGAGGATTTTGCACGGCGACAGGTGCAGGTATCGAGGGGGGAACAACTCTATCTGGGGCGCGGCTTGGATGAATTACTGGATCGGGCGGAAAAGGCACGGGAAATCTGGCAGGATCCGGTGATTGGGGTTGAGCATTTGTTAATGGGCTTTGTCGAAGACGATCGCCTTGGGCGACGGGTATGCAAAGGGTTCAATGTGGATGCCAAAGTCCTAGAGCAGGCGGTGAAAACGGTACGCAGTCAGCCCCAACCCCGGGCCACGGAGGAGCGGAGCGATCGGCTCACGGAGGAGCAAGCGGCTCTGGAAAAATATGGCCGCGATCTCACGGAACTGGCGGAAGCGGGCAAACTGGATCCCGTTATTGGTCGGGACGAGGAAATTCGCCGCGTCATCCAAGTGCTCTCCCGACGCACCAAAAATAATCCCGTCCTGATTGGGGAGCCTGGGGTGGGCAAAACCGCCATCGCCGAAGGGTTAGCCCAGCGGATTTTGAATGGGGATGTCCCCGAATCCTTAAAAAAGCGGCGCTTAATTGGCTTAGATATGGGATCTCTCATTGCCGGAGCCAAGTATCGGGGTGAGTTTGAGAACCGCCTGCGCTCCGTCCTGCGGGAAGTCTTGGACTCCGATGGCCAGGTGGTCTTGTTTATTGACGAACTCCATACCGTCGTGGGGGCTGGCGGTGGGCAGCAAACCTCTATGGATGCAGGCAATTTGCTCAAACCGCTCCTGGCCAGGGGAGAACTGCGTTGTATCGGTGCCACCACCTTAGACGAGTATCGCCGCACCATCGAAAAGGATCCCGCCCTAGAACGCCGTTTTCAGCAGGTCTTAGTGGATCAACCCTCCGTGGAAGATACCATTTCCATTCTGCGAGGCTTGAAAGAGCGCTACGAAGTTCACCACGGCGTGAAAATTACCGACTCCGCCTTAGTCGCCGCCGCCAGCTTATCCAACCGCTACATTAGCGATCGGTTTCTACCGGATAAAGCGATCGATCTGGTGGACGAAGCCGCCGCCAGCTTAAAAATGGAAATCACCTCCAAACCCACAGAACTGGAAGTAGCGGAACGGCGCTTGATGCAATTGGAAATGGAAAAGTTATCCCTGCAGGGGGAAGTAGTGACTGGCGGAGGCACCCATCCCTCCCAGGAACGCCTCGATCGCATTGAACAGGAAATCCTCGACTTAAAAGCCAAAACCGAACAACTGGGGCAGCAGTGGCAGTCGGAAAAAGAACTCCTGGAATCCATTAACCACAGTAAAGAAGCAGAAGATCAACTGCGGCTGCAAATTGAACAGGCCGAGCGGGACTACGACCTCAACAAAGCAGCCCAGTTAAAGTATGGCGAATTAGAAGCCCTGCAACAGGAACGGGAAGCCAAAGAAGCCCAACTCCTGGAAATGCAAGATCAAGGCACAAACCTGCTCCGGGAAGAAGTCACCGAGGGGGATATTGCCGAAATTGTGGCCCGGTGGACCGGCATCCCCGTCAACCGTTTACTGGAGTCGGAGCGGCAGAAATTACTCCAGTTAGAGTCCTATTTACACCGACGAGTGATTGGTCAAGACGAAGCCGTAACCGCCGTTGCCGCTGCTATTCGTCGAGCCAGAGCCGGCATGAAAGATCCCGGTCGGCCCATTGGCTCCTTCCTCTTTATGGGCCCCACAGGGGTCGGGAAAACTGAACTGGCTAGGGCCTTAGCCCATGCCCTCTTTGACAGTGAAGACTCCTTGGTGCGCATTGACATGTCCGAGTACATGGAGAAGCACGCCGTCTCCCGCTTGGTGGGGGCTCCTCCGGGCTATGTGGGCTATGAGGAAGGGGGGCAGTTATCGGAAGCGATTCGCCGTAAACCCTACTCGGTGGTGCTGCTGGATGAAGTGGAAAAAGCCCACCCCGATGTCTTTAACATTTTGCTGCAAGTCTTGGATGATGGGCGCATCACCGACTCCCAAGGGCGCTTAGTGGACTTTCGCAACACCGTGATTGTCATGACCAGCAACATTGGCAGTGAACACATCCTCGACATTGCCGGAGACAATAGTCGCTACAGTGAAATGCAAAGCCGAGTCCTCCAAGCGCTACGCAAACACTTCAGACCCGAATTCCTCAACCGGGTGGATGACCTGATTCTCTTCCATCCCCTAACCCGATCGGAACTGGCTCAGATTGTGACGATTCAACTCCACAAACTGCAAGGTCTACTGGCGGAACAAAAGTTATCCCTGATCCTCACCAAAGCCACCCAAACCTACATTGCCGACGTGGGCTACGATCCGGTTTACGGTGCCCGTCCCCTACGCCGTGCCCTGCAACGGGAACTGGAAAATCCGTTAGCCACCAAGTTATTGGAGAATGCCTTTAGTGAAGGGGAAACGATCGTTGTGGATTACTTGCCAACCCCAGACCACGAAGGGCTCAGCTTCCGCACAGCCACAGCAGAGGAAGTGGCAGGAAATGGTGTTGAAGAGGATCCTGAACCGGTGATCCGAAAGCCGATCGTTCCTGAAGCTCTGGCAGAGGAGGAGGACGATATTCCTGAACTAGAGGCCCAAGTGGTGACGAAACAGGATGTGGTCACGGAAACGATCGATGTCAGTGCCGTGAAGGGCTGAACACATTTCACTTACTCCGAATACCCCACGATCGTTTTAACGAGACAGTCCATCATAATATCCTGATCCATGGGAGCGATCGCTTCACCGTGTAGGATCTTTTGGGTCATGACATAGCTCATCAAGGTTCCCATAAAAATACGGGCGGTGGCTTCTGGATGCGGGGAGTTTAACTCGGGGTGGGCAGCAATATACTCACTCAGAAAAGTCCACACTTTTTGAGGTAAGACCTGGATAAACCGTTGCGCGAGGTGGGGAAACCGTTCCGATTCACCAATCAGCAAGCGCAGAAAGGCAATATATTCTGCGTCGATCGCTATGCGGGTGAGAACCTTCTCGGCTAACCTGCGCAGCGCAATCGAGGGGGTTTCCTGGAAATCAAAGTCTCCAAAAACAATTTGAAACCGTTCTGCGGTCACCTGTTCAATTAGTGCGGTGAATAAACCCTCTTTATCTTGGAAGTGTTTATAAATGGTGATTTTAGAGACTCCGGCAGTGGCGGCGACCCGATCCATGCTGGTGCCTTCATAGCCTTCCTCTAAAAAAATTTGCAACGCTCCCTGCAGAATTTGAGCGCGTTTCAGGTGAAGGGATGCGGGCAGAGCCTCCATAGGTGCAATCTCCGAAGTAGGTCAAGGCAGTCAGTCCAAGCAGTGAATTTAAGCTGAGTCCCCCCTCAGCTCCTGAGGAAGCAGGGGATCTCCGACTGGAAGGGGGAGGCGCTATGGACATTTGAGATACTTCACTATACTATACCGTATAGTATATTTGCGAGGGGTGGTTTGTTATGACCAACTCAGAAACCCCGTCTAGTGCCGAAGCGCCTCAAGCAGCAAAAAAATCTCCGTTAAAAATCCTCGTGCCCCTAGTGCTGCTCCTGGTGGCAGTTGGGGTGGGTAGCCGCTATTGGCGCACGGGTTCAGCCTCGGCGGCCATTGAACTGAGTGGCCGTATTGAAGGCTATGAAACGGATCTGGGGGCAAAGGTTGGGGGACGGATTCGGGAAGTGACGGTTCGGGAAGGCGATCGGCTCACGGTCGGGCAGGTGATTGCGCGGTTAGAAGACCAGGAGTTGCAGGCGCAACGAGATGCGGCCCAAGCAAGGATTGGGGCGGCCCAGCAACAGATGAGTCAAGCGGAGTTACAAATTGCTGTGATTGACAGTCAAATACAGGAGGCGGAGTTAGGGCTGCAGCAGTCCCAAGGGGAGACGACGGGTCGAGTCAATCAGTCAGCGGCATCACTGGCGGCAGCAAAGGCCCAGTTGGCGGAAGCGCGGGCCAGGGTCAAGGAAACGGAGGCCTCGCTGGAACTGGCCCGAAGCGATCGGGATCGGTTTCAACGCTTGCTGCAAGAGGGGGCTCTGCCCCAGCAACAGTTTGATCAGGCTCAAACCCAGGTGGAAACGTTGCAGGAAACCTTAATTGCTCGACAAGCGGCGGTGGCGGCAGCCCAGGAACAGGTGAGTGCCGCCCAGGGGGTGCTCACCCAAGCTCAGGCAACGGAATTCAATCCCCAAATTCGATCGGCTCAGGTCGATCGCTTACAAACTCAGCGCTCCCAAGCTCAAGCTAATCTCGCGGCGGCCCGGGCTAATTTGAACGCCACCCAGGCCAGCCTGGCGGAAGTCACTGCCCGCTTGGAGGATTTAGACATTACCAGCCCGATCGCTGGGGTGGTGTTAGCCCGGACGGCTGAACCGGGGGAAGTGATCTCCACGGGCACCACCATACTGACGATCGTTGATTTGGATCAGGTGTACTTACGGGGCTATGTGCCCGAAGGTGACATTGGTCTAGTGCGAGTGGGTCAAGCTGCCCAAGTCTATCTAGATTCCCAGCCCGATCGTCCCTTAGAAGCCAGGGTTGCCGCGATCGATACGGAGGCTTCCTTTACGCCGGAAAATATCTACTTCAAAGACGATCGGGTTACCCAGGTCTTTGGGCTCAAGCTGGAGATTACCAATCCGGGGGGCTTTGCCAAGCCCGGAATGCCCGCCGATGGCAAAATTTTACGGACGGAGACGGTGGAGTAATGCCAACGGTTCTGGAGGATAACCAACTGCCCCGTGAGGAGTCCCGTGCAGTTGGCAGTGAACATCAAAGCGAGGGAGAAGCCCCGCCTGCCATTACCGTTCGTCACCTGCGTAAGCAGTACGATCGGGTTGAAGCCCTCAAGGGCATCAGTTTTCAGGTACAGCCGGGGGAAATTTTCGGACTGATTGGCCCCGATGGGGCGGGGAAAACCACCACTTTTGCCATTTTGGCGGGAGTACTGGAAGCCACAGCGGGGGAGGTTGCGGTGCTGGGCACTCCACCCCGCAACGCACGGCTCAATTTGGGCTATGTCACCCAGAAGTTCTCCCTCTACCCCGATCTGAGTATTGCCGAGAATATGCGCTACAGTGCGGGGCTGCGGCGGGTTTCGGAAAAGTCCTTTAGCGATCGTGCCCGGACTTTACTGCAACGGGTAGATTTAGATCGCTTTCGGGATCGACTGGCGGGGCAACTGTCCGGCGGGATGAAGCAAAAGCTAGCCCTGTGTTGTGCCTTGGTGACCCAACCTCAAATCCTACTTTTGGATGAGCCCACAACGGGGGTGGATCCGGTCTCGCGGCGGGAGTTCTGGGATCTCTTGGCAACAGTGGCCACCGAAGGGGTAACGATCGTGGCGGCAACGCCTTACCTAGACGAAGCGGAACGGTGTCACCGCATTGCGTTAATCTACGGGGGGGAAATTCAGGAAATTGGTAGCCTCAAAGACCTGCGCCAGAGTTTAGGACTGCAGCGCCTTGAAGTCCGAGCCGATCCCCTGGAGCAAGCGGAAGCCCTATTGAGCCAGTCCCCCGACTATGGGGCGAACCTGGTGGATATTCAAACCTTTGGCGATCGGCTGGATGTGATGGTCACGGATCCAGAGCAGGGACAACGGCACATTCGGGATCTGCTGAGAACCCACGGACTAACCTTGAAAGCGTTGCGACGGGATGAGCCCACCCTGGAAAATGTCTTTGTCAATCGCCTGCGGCAACAGGGATTAGATCCCCCTTACCTGGACTTTCCCGCCTCTCGTGGAGGCAAAGCCCCAGGAGAACTTGCCATTAATACTCATGATCTACAAAAGACGTTTGGCAGCTTTCAGGCTGTTAAGGGAGTAGACATCACGGTGCATTATGGCGAAATCTATGGACTGCTGGGAGCCAATGGCGCAGGCAAAACCACCACCATTAAAATGCTCTGTGGTCTCCTGCCCCCCAGTGGTGGCCACATTCAACTGGCGGGGGAAACCCAGAACCTCGATCGGCCTGAAGTGCGCTCCCGCATTGGCTACATGAGTCAGAAATTCACCCTCTACGACGATCTCAGTATTCGTGAAAACCTAGCGTTTTACTGCGGAGTGTATGGCGTTCCCCACCGGGTACGGCGGCAAAAAATCGACTGGGTGTTGGAAACCTGTGGACTAAAAGGTCGGGAGGACTTAATGACCGGCAGTTTGCCCGGCGGCTGGAAGCAACGGGTATCCTTTGGGGCTTCCGTAATGCACGAACCGGATATTTTATTTTTGGATGAACCCACTTCCGGAGTAGATCCTCTGGCGCGGCGGCAATTTTGGCGACTGATTCGGGACTTTGCCCGCCGAGGCACTGCGATCCTGGTCACCACTCACTATCTGGAAGAAGCGGAGAACTGCAACACCATGGCTTTCATGGCAGCGGGAGCGATCGTGGCCCAAGGTTCCCCCAGTGAGATCAAAAACAGTCAGCCCGGCCAACTCTTTACCCTCCTTTCTGACCAGCCTCAACGGGCCTCAGATTGCTTGAAAGAACGGCTGGAACCCTGGCGTGTTTCCATCTTTGGCGATCGTCTTCACTTGGTACTGGATCAACCGGATCGGGAACTGGAGCAGGTGCAACACTGGTTGCAGCAGTCCCAGATTGATCTCCAGCGCATTGACCCCACTCCCTTCAGTCTAGAGGATGCGTTTATTGGCATTGTCCAGCGGGCCCAACAGGCAGAAACCGTCACTGCAGCGGTGACTCTATGAAACGAGTGTTCGCCCAGTGTTTCAAAGAACTCAACCAGTTCCGACGCGATCGGCTCACCTTAGCCCTGGCCTTTGTCTTGCCCCTAGCCGTCTTACTGATTTACGGCTTTGCCATCCGCCTGGAAGCCAAAAATATTCCCCTGAGTGTTCAGGACTTGGATAATAGTTCCCTCAGTCGTACCTACATTGAGCGCCTCTTTGCCACCCGTCAGTTTGTGCCGGCCCCCTTGGAAAAGAACTCCGCCCTGGCCACCCTCGATCGTGGAACCGCCAGAGCCACCATCATTATTCCCCCAAACTTTCAACGTCAGATTCAGTCCCGCAAACCCGTGACCATTCAAGCCCTTGTGGATGGCAGTGATGTCAACAATGCCCGAGTGATTCAAAACAGTTTACGGGCCACCACTCAGTTTTTTCTGCGCAGCAGTGACCTCCTCCCCCCTGGGGCCAAGTCTCCGTTGAATCCAGAGGTGCGCCTTTGGTTTAACCCCGGCCGTCGGGAGGCGTTGTACATTGTGCCCGGCATTTTTGCCGTCATCCTCTGGGTGTTTCCCTCCATTCTCTCCGCCATTGCCCTCGTGCGGGAAAAGGAACAGGGGACGATCGTTCAGGTGTATGCCTCTGACCTGAGTTCGGTGGAATGGTTGCTGGGCAAAGAACTGGCCTATCTCCTCGTTGCCCTCGGTGAAGCCCTGGTGGTGCTGATCGTGGCCGTAGCCCTGTTTGACCTTCGCCTCCAGGGGGATCCCACGCCATTCCTGGTGGGACTGCTGGTTTACCAGGCCGCCGCCGTTGCCTTTGGTTTATTCGTGGGAGCCCGCGCCGGAAACCAGACCGGAGCCGTTCAGGGCACAGCGATTGCGGGGTTTCTGACCGCCTTACTCCTCTCCGGTTTCATTTACCGCCTCGAAAATATTCCCTTTCCCCTCTCCCTCCTCGCTAACTTCATCCCCGCCCGCTACTTCGTCCTCATCACCCGAGATGCCTTTGTGCGGGGGACGGGCTGGCCTAGTATCTGGTACGCTCCCATAGCGATCGCCCTCATTGGTAGCATCTTTTTCTGCATCGCCACCCGCATTCTCCAGCGCATGCAATTTTCCGATTAAGTTAATATCCTTACGGGTACCTCGATCAATCCAAACGGGTTCGCCATCCCCAACATTATCGAGGTTCTTTTCACCTGAGTATATTTAGTACTTTAGTACCGTTTTGAGGTCTCCTGTGTTTGCTGATCTCCTGATTTTATCCAATGGCCCTGGGGAAGTTGCCACCTGGGTACGTCCCGTTGTGCAGTGCCTGCGGGAGCAGTTCCCCGATGCCTCTACCCTACGCATTTCCCTGGTCTTGTCTCCCTGTCCCCATGCCACTGGCCAAGAGTTGGCCATCGCTCGTCGCTTTGCGGGGATCGATCGCTTTCAGGGGGCAGAGCATTTTTTCCCGTTTTTACTGTGGGGGCACACTGCCGAAGCCTGGGATTGGCGCGATCGAGGCCTGGTCTTATTTCTGGGGGGCGATCAGTTTTTTGCTCTCTGTTGCGGCAAGCGTTTGGGGTATCGCATCCTCACCTATGTGGAGTGGGACGCTCGCTGGGTGCCTTGGATTGATGGGGTGGCCGCCATGTCCCCCCGTGTCTTAGCCTCGGTGCCTGCTCCTCACCAAGCCAAAGTGACGATCGTCGGGGATCTCATTGCCGATGCCACGGCTTTAAGCCCCGCTGTCAATACGACTTCAACCCCTTCAGCAGAGCCGATCGGCTCTGACCCCCAGGACGAATGGGTCGCGCTCTTACCCGGATCTAAATCCACCAAATTAGGCTTGGGTCTCCCGTTCATGCTAGCGATCGCAGACTACATTCACCGCCTGCGTCCCCAAACCCGGTTTTGGATCCCCGTCGCGCCCACCCTAACCCTCGAAACCTTGGCCCGCTACGCCCAGCCAGAACACAATGATCTCATCGCCGTGATTCAAGGGGCTGCGGCGGTACTGAACCCTGAGCAAGCCACCTTAGAAACCGCCAGTGGTTTGCAGGTCAAGTTAGTCGAAACCTTTCCCGCCTACGATCGCCTCTGTCAATCGGCCCTCGCCCTGACCACAGTGGGAGCCAATACCGGAGAGCTAGGGGCTTTGGGGGTTCCCATGTTGGTGTTGCTCCCCACCCAGCACCTGTCCATTATGCGAGCGTGGGATGGCATCCCCGGACTGGTGGTGCGTTTACCCTGGCTCGGGCCCAAAATTGCCGCTTGGCTAACGGGGGAAATGCTGCGTCGAAATCCCCTACTCGCTTGGCCGAATATTTGGGCAGGGAAAGCGATCGTTCCTGAACTGGTGGGAAATCTGACCCCGGCTGAAGTGGGGGATCAAGCTTTAGACTATCTGGCTCACCCCGAACAACGGCAGACCATGCAGGCCGCCCTGCGCAAGGCACGGGGAGAAACGGGGGCCGCCCAGCGAATCGTAGACCTAATCAAAACCTTACTTGCCTAAGGACGGCTACCCACTTAAGGCGGAAGAGTGCGGCGCGCTTCCACTAAATTTTTTCGCTTTCAGTGGAAAGCCCTAAGGGCGATCGATGCCCTCACTACATTGTTTTCGATTGTTTTCAAGATTTCTCGTTTTTTCCTGGATGGGGGAATGGTCAAGCTTGATCCGGCTGTAGGGCAGACAACGGTAAGTCCGGTTGGGAGGAGTGGATGAGGCTATGGTAAAGGCTTTCTAAGCGATCGATATTCGTCTTGAGGGTGTAGCGTTCCAAGACCCGCTGTCGGGCTTTGAGTCCCAGAATTCCAGCAAATTCAGGGTGATCCACAAACAGAGGCAATAATGCTTGTAACTCCGAAGTCACCCGCTGGGGATGCAAAATAATACCAGCCCCCTGCCCCAGAGCTTCGCCATCGGCCCCCGCATCCGTGGCTAAACAAGCGGTGCCACAGGCCATGGCTTCCAGCAAAGATAGGGATAATCCTTCCACTAAGGAGGGCAAAATAAAGGCATCGGCACTGCGGAGCATTTCAATGCGTTGGGCTTCACTGCCTTCAAACCCCCACCACTGAATGCCCTGCTCCAACCCGCCATAAAACAGTTCTAAAGAGGTTTTCAAAGGCCCATCTCCAACAATTAATAAGCGGCAGCGATCGGGGTCAAAATTGAGACTGCGCCATGCTTTTAAGATGGCTTCTACATTTTTTTCCGTGGACAATCGACCCAAGTACAGGAACAAACGATCGACTCCGAGTTGTTGCTTAAAATGGGCTCCCCCTGGAGAGTAGCGCTGCACATCAACCCCATTGGGGATAATCGTGAGCCGATCTTCCGCCACCCCCAACCGCACCAACAGATCTCGTTGTAAATCAGAAAAGACAATGACGCGATCGTAGCGGGCTAGGGTGGGGGCATAGAGTTGATAGGTTAAATGTTGGGTTCCCGAAGTCAGATTCCGTAATTTGGCATCAAAGGCCGGATGAAAGGTGGCCACCAAAGGCAGGTTCAATTCTTCGCAAATATCCGGTAGGCGAAAATCTAGAGGAGACAAGGTGAGGGAAGCATGCACCAAATCCGGTGCAAGTTCCGCTAACGCATCCTTGAGCACCTTACTGGAACGGGGAGCAGGGATCGTGTAAATCTGGGATTTGTACAAGCAAGGAATCGAGACCTCTTGCCAAGCGGGACGATCGCCCTTGCTATCATCTGTTTGGGTAAAGTGCAGAAAACTAACCCGATACCCGCGATCGAGTAAAGCATTGGTGACTTCTCGACCATAGGTTACATTGCCACAACAGGGTGATTTCTTCCCCAACCATGCAATATGCCGTTTGCTACCTGTCACTTGTTAACCCGCCTTGTAAAAGCACTGCTCTGCAAATCTTAAGACCTTTTGAACAGTGACGACGAGGTTTACCCGTAAATGCAACAGGAAGACACCTGATCAGTTAGATCGGATCGATCGGGCAGCGTTGCACGCTTCCACCTTAAGGGGGTCGCCCTCTAATGTCGTTATGCCGTGAGCAGGAAAAAGACTAGGGGCATTGCTCTTGCAACGCCCGTCGATTGGCAATGGCAGGACTATAGTTTGGATCCAAGCTAATGGCCCGATCAAGGGACTCTAGGGCTGCTCGACATTGCCCCATTTGATATTGCAAAACCCCTAAGTCATTCCAGGCATAGGGATCGGTATCATCTAGTTGGAGGGCACGATCGTAGGCTGCGGCAGCTTCTGCAAAGCGCTGCATTGACATGAGAACTTTGCCCTGATTAACCCAGGCCGTGGCATATCCCGGATCCAGTTCTAGGGCAACTTGTAAATCCTCCAACGCCGCTTCGGGACGATTCATCGAGAGTAAGGTGAGGGCTCGGCTATTCAAGGTGAGGGGCGACGGGGCTAGGTTATAACTTTCCCGCAGATCGATCGCCCGTCCAAAAGCACTTAAGGCCCCAGAATATTGTTGTAACGCGAGCAGTAACTCCCCTTGTGTATCATAATCGTTGGGGTTATGGTAGCCCTGTCGCTGGTCAACGGGAACGTTGGCTTGCATTTCCTGACGCATCCGGTTGTCTTGAATTTGTAAAGCTTGGTTCAACGCTTCTAAGGCCGCAGGAAATTGTCCAAGGTATTGCAGGGCACCAGCACGGCAGCGCCAGGCATCATAATAGCGAGATGCATCAGGGTTACGAGTTACGATCGCTTCACTCAGTTCCACCGCCCGGTTACAGTAGGTCAAGGCATTGCTATAGTCCTTGGCAAAGCCATAAACAAAACCCTTGGCAAAAGGCGTAACGGCAAAATCTGATTGTAATGCCATTGCCCGGTCAAATTGGGCTTGGGCTTCATTGACCAGGCCAATACGCCAAAGTTGATTACCTAGAGTGAGATGGTGTAGCACTTTACCGGGTTCAGATCCCGTTCCGGGCCGCCACGATCGCTGTAAATCTAATGCCGTCAGAAGGGGTGGGGGTGAACTCTCCACCGCTCCCTCCAAGGCAATGCCCTGTTCCGCTGCTAAACGCAGAACAGTCTCTGTGGAGATTCCCAGGCTGTAGCCAATTTTGAACTGACGAAAAGCCGTTGACTGCCGTTCTTCCTCCAGGAAAACCCGTTCAATGATGCCTGTTTCCGAAATCGATCGGCCATCCGCCCGGCCGTGAATGCCAATGACGCGCCCCTGACTATCGAACACTGCCCCCCCACTCATACCAACGGCAGTTAAGTTGCTGTACACCAGTTCGTAGCTCTGGTAGCGGGTGCCCGGATTACTGACCACTGAAGCATCTGTATCCACCAGTAACCCTGGGTTGACCGTCAAAGTTTGCCGATCGTCTACATTAGGCCAGCCAGCCACAAAGACAAAATGCTTGCCTTCCTGAGGATTGGAGTACAGTAATTTGCGGCTTTGGGGTTGCCCGTAGTCCCGGTTTTCGTACAACCGATAGGTATAGTTGGAGAGGGTGGCGACGGGGTAATTCTGATTACTGTCAAACTTGACTAAAGCAAGGTCAGCATCCCTAAACCGCACCACATTTTCGGGCGTAATGTCATAGGATTGACCATCGGCAGTGATCAGGTAAGATTCCTCAAACTGAGACGATCGCCCCGATTGAATGCTGTTCACAACGTGCTGAGCCGTGAGTACCGTATAGCGGTTCCCCGACTTACCAATAATCACCCCCGATCCCGGATCATCCCCCGCAGAAAAGATCCTGACTGTACGAGGAGTCGCAATCGATTCCACTGCATCTAGGGACTGGGCCTGTACGCCAGCACTGGCAGTCAAACAAGCCGTTACGGTAGCGATCGTTAAAGCAAGCCATTTTAAGATCATAGGGATTTAGTGATAGTTATCATGTGAGTGTCATTATGTGATTCGTGTCCAGACAAGGGATCTTTTCAACTTTTCACTAGAAAGCCCAATGTCGTAGATTGTAATCAAATTCATCGGGGGAAAGATTTTTCCTAAGGGTCGCTAAAACTTTTCCAGCATCATCATCAATCCCCTCCTCATAAAATGGTTTACCCTGTCGCCCAAACGCGATAGGAATTAAGGTATCAGGTCGAGGGCCAAGATGGGTTTTCAATCGCTCAAAGTCTTTGTGAGGTTTAAACCCTAATGCCTGAGCATAATCCACTGCACCATAAACGATCGATTGAGCTTCTTCCAGGGAAATTTCAATCATCGGTCGTCCCGTTTTTTTTCGGTTATTTTCCAGAATAAAAGCGTATTCATCCAGTTGAATTTTACGGGGGCCAAAGCAATCCTTAATGCCCAAGCACCAGAAATCAACCAGAAATGCAGTTAAAAGGTACTTTCCACGATCCAACCGAAGCACAAAAACATGGGTTTTACCGGCTTCGGATATGGACAGATCAAGTGGGCTGACTTCTCTCCTATTTAGCAGCATCGCTGCCGCCAGTTCATTGATCGTGCAACTGTGAAGGGGGGGAAGCACTGGCCCTTGTTCTGCTGCTTGATCGATCGCCTGTTGTTTAATCGCAGCAGAAACCTCCGCAGGTCTTAACCCTAACTGACGAGCAATCTGCTTGGGGGATAATTTTAGGCTCCGCAGGTGATTAATAGCTTCAAGCGTTTCAGGAGACATAGGATATTCAGAAAGAAAAGGGGCTACCAACTTAAGGTAGAAGGGGGCGGCGCTCCGCATCCTTCTATTCAATTTTTTCGCTTTCAGCGAAAGAAAAAGTTAAAATGCAATACGAAAGACACGAGCACCGATCGTTGCTTCTTTAATGACCATAATCAAGTCTTGCTGGGCCGTTGCCTGCCACTTTTGACCAAATACCTGACACTCACAGGCAATACGGGCTCCTGGATCTAAAAAGGTCTGATCATCACAGTAAAACTTGGCGGTGATTCGATTGCCAGCTTGATCCACCACTTGAGAGAAGGGAATGACAAAGCTAAAAGCTTCACTGGTATTATTCGCAACCGTGAACTTCAGAGAATAGGTGCCACGGGTCGTTACATCTGCCTCAATCAGTTCAATCCGAACCCCACTGCGCTCGTGGTTAATATTCAGGGGAATAACACCTGCCGTTACCGTGTTGTTGGAAGCGGAAGAACCGGACGGTGAACCGGTACTACTGACGTTCGTTAAGTTATTTTGAGCCGCACTGCCCGTTGTAGAACCTCCTCCAGCACTAGCGATCGTCCCCATAATATTTTGCTGCATCGCAATATAGTCGCTCACGCCTTCATAGGCATAACGATTATAGTTATTGCGCAGAATTAAATCTTCTAGATACAGAACCCGTTCCCGACTAATGGGATGAGAATCGGCCCAAGAGGCTTGACGATTCCCTTCTAACGCAACAAATCGAGCCATGGCGGAGTGGATGCCATCAGCGGAATACTCCGATCGGGCTAATAAACGAGTGCCTAAAATATCGGAAGCCCGTTCATGTTTACGGCTCCGTTCCGCATTGACAGCGGTTGAAGCAATACGACCCCACCGTCCTCCCAGTAAATTGCGGAGAGAATCCTCCGTCACCATATCTTCTATGGCTTCCACATACCCATGGGAGAGGGTGGTATGAGCAATTTCATGACTGAGAATACCTGCCAGTTCTGCTTCCGTTTGCAGCAACATCAATAAGCCCGCATTCACAAAAACTTTCCCCCCGGCTGTTGCATAGGCATTGGGAGAAGCATCATCCATCACAAAAAATTCATAGTCAAAGTCCGATCGTCCCGTGTCCCGCGCTAACTGTTGACCAATGCGGTTGACATAGGCTTGAATTTCAGGGTTTGCTAATACGGGTTTTGAAGCCAGAATTTGATCCCGATTCCAGTCACCAAAGCCTGACTCCCCTAATGCCATCAACATTAACGCATCTTTGCCCGTACCGAGGAGACTTTGAATGACGTATTGGCTATACACTAAGTCTTGTAATTGGGTCTGGTATTCGGCTTCTAAACGTTCGGAAATTTGTCGATATTGCAGAGACTCAGGACGATCGGGATTATTAATCGCATACTGTCGCGCCAGAATAGAGGCTTCCAACAACGGGTACGGTTTCTTGGTTTCCCTAGCCGATCGTTCCAAAATATCAATATGGGTATCTAGTAACTCACGGTGATCGGGAAACAGTGCCGAAGCCCGATCAATCACATCGATCGCATTCGTGGGCTGACTTCCCTCCGCATTTCGATCGCAGCCGACGGGATTTTCCTCACAGGCTCTCGCTAATGCAATATGTCCCGGTATAAAGTCAGGATAATTTTCCGTTAAAAGATGGAGGGGCTTAAAGATTTTACTCTCCAGATTTTGGGCTAAACCATCCTGAGCATTGCGCCAGTACACCCCAGCCGCACCAGAGAGGCGCGGGGAGTTAATGTCCATAATGGGATCCGTTATAGCGACTCCTTTACCCGTAAATTCTGGTTTGACACTGGCTTGAATCATCGCTGCCTGTTGTAAGTTTCCAGAGCGATAGAACTGATCCGCCTCTAGGAGACGATCGCGGTAACGAGCCAAGGCAGCCTGGGCAATCCA
>JBMTZC010000060.1:0-15691 GCA_049455215.1 Prochlorotrichaceae cyanobacterium | reverse complement strand
AAACGGGATATTTGGCCTTGGCCACGATCGCTAATTTGGTCGAAACCTTGAGCCAACTGCGCCAGCAGAACTATCGGGTGATCCTGGTGTCCTCCGGAGCGATCGGGGTTGGCTGTGCTCGCTTAGGTCTGAAGGAACGCCCCACGGAAATTGCTAAAAAACAAGCGGTGGCGGCGGTGGGGCAGGGCCGATTAATGCGGATTTATGATGATTTGTTCAGTGCCCTGAATCAACCTATTGCTCAGGTCTTGCTGACCCGGACGGATTTAGTGCAGCGCAGTCGTTACCTCAATGCTCATCGCACTTTCCAAGAGTTGTTAAATATGGGCATCATCCCGATCGTTAACGAAAACGATACGGTGGCGATTGAAGAATTGCGTTTTGGCGATAATGATACCCTTTCTGCCCAGGTGGCTAGCTTAGTGGGGGCCACCTGGCTCTTTTTGCTGACCGATGTCGATCGCCTCTATTCGGCGGATCCCCGATCCCACCCTGAGGCGCAACCCATCAGCTTAGTGAGTACCTTAGAAGAATTAGAAGCCCTGAAAATTCATACGGGCCAATCGGGAAGTGCCTGGGGAACTGGGGGGATGGTGACTAAACTGGAAGCGGCCCGCATTGCGATCGGTGCCAGTATTCGCACCGTCATTACCGAAGGACGAGTTCCCGGCAATATTATCAAGATTTTAGCCGGGGAAAGTTTAGGAACCCAGTTTGCCCCCAAGCCTCAAGTCGTCAACGCTCGAAAGCGTTGGATTGCCCACGGGTCTATTCCCGCCGGTAAGCTTTACCTCGATTCAGGAGCCATTAAAGCGATCGTTTCCGGGGGAAAATCTTTGCTGGCGGCGGGCATCCAAGAAATTGAGGGGGAATTCCATAAGCAGGATGCGGTGCTCCTCTGTGATGGAAGTGGACGAGAAGTAGGGCGGGGATTAGTCAATTACAATAGCCACGACTTACAACAGATTCTGGGCTGCAAAACAGAAGAAATTACCCGTATCCTTGGGGCAGAAGTGGTTCCAGAGGTGGTTCACCGGGATGACTTAGTTTTGAATGTATGAGGGGCACCTCGAAAACTTTCCCCTGAACGTTGAAATTTACTCGCTTTTCCGCCAAGATACGGTAGGAACTTCTTCCTACGGGAACGGCAACGCCCCCCACTTAGACGACTTTTGACCCGTTATACCCTCTACCCACCATGTCCACTCCCTTAGATACCTCCTTAGATACCAAAGCCTTTCGACGTTCTCTCCACCACTCCGATCGCTATAACCGTAAGGGATTTGGTCTAACGGAAGAAGTTTCGGGAACCATGGACGATGCCTATAAAAGTGGGCTGATTCAGACCATTCGCACCAATAATTTCTCCTTGACCCACGGCAAAGTTACGATTCGGCTGGCAGAAGCCTTTGGCTTCTGTTGGGGAGTGGAGCGGGCTGTGGCTATGGCCTACGAAACCCGGAAACACTTTCCCTCGGAGCGTATCTGGATTACCAATGAAATTATTCACAATCCCTCCGTCAATCAACACCTGCGGGATATGGCGGTTGAGTTTATTGATGTGGTCAATGGTGAAAAGGATTTTTCGGGCGTGCAGGATGGAGATGTGGTCATTTTGCCTGCCTTTGGGGCTAGTGTGCAGGAAATGCAGCTACTGAACGATCGAGGGTGCCAAATTGTGGATACCACTTGCCCCTGGGTTTCCAAAGTTTGGAATACGGTAGAAAAACATAAGAAAGTTGATTATACGTCGATTATTCACGGTAAATATAAGCACGAAGAAACGATCGCGACGAGTTCTTTTGCCAATAAATATTTAGTGGTTCTCAATTTAGAAGAAGCCCAATACGTTTGTGACTATATCCTTCAGGGGGGCGATCGGGATGCCTTTCTCGCTAAGTTTAAAAATGCTTATTCCGTTGGTTTTGATCCGGATCTTGACCTAGTGCGGGTGGGGGTCGCAAACCAAACCACGATGCTGAAAAGTGAAACGGAAGACATTGGTAAGCTATTTGAAAGAACCTTGATGCAAAAGTATGGCCCATCCCATCTCAATGAGCATTTCCTAGCCTTTAATACCATTTGCGATGCGACCCAAGAACGTCAAGATGCGATGTTTGAGCTAGTGAAAGAACCCTTAGACTTGATGGTGGTTATTGGTGGCTTTAATTCTTCCAACACTACCCATCTGCAAGAAATCTCGATCGATCGCAACTTAAAGTCGTACCATATTGATTCTGCCGATCGGATTGGTCCTGGTAATAGTGTTCAACATAAACCCCTCAACCAGGATTTAGTGACAGAAAGTCCTTGGTTACCGGGGGGGAATTTAAGGATTGGCATTACCTCTGGAGCTTCTACCCCCGATAAAGTTGTGGAAGATATTATTGAGAAAGTATTTGCGATTAAGGATGCCGAGTCATAGTCTCTTGCTGCCCACGGTGGTCTGCCGAAAGGGGCAAAATTTCAGAAGAGTGTAGAGTCCAGAACGCTACACTCCCGCCTTAAATTGGTTCTCTTGAGAAGATATGAGTAATGTAAAGGAGTCAGAGTCGGTCACTGATCCTGTGACTAATGTGTTGCCCTTACGGCAAAATTCTGACCTGAGTCAGTCTCAGTATGATGCGATCGTCATTGGTTCGGGGATGGGCGGCCTCGTCACGGCAACCCAATTAGCCGCGAAGGGTGCCAAGGTTTTGGTGCTAGAGCGTTACCTAATTCCTGGGGGCAGTGCGGGGTATTTTGAGCGGAATGGCTATCGCTTTGATGTGGGAGCCTCCATGATTTTTGGCTTTGGGGAACAGGGCACCACAAATTTGCTCACCCGAGCCTTAAATGCGGTGGGAATGAGTTTGGAAACCTTTCCAGATCCGGTTCAAATTCATTATCATTTGCCCAATGCTTTAGACCTTAAGGTTCACCGAGATTACGAGAAGTTCCTACAGGAACTGATTCACCATTTTCCCCATGAAGAGAAGGGGATTCGAGGTTTTTATGGTGAATGTTGGCAGGTTTTTAATTGTCTAAACTCCATGGAATTATTGTCCTTGGAAGAGTTACGCTACCTCTTCCGGGTCTTTTTCCAAAAGCCGGGATCCTGCTTAGGGTTAGTCAAGTATTTGCCCCAAAATGCAGGGGATGTTGCCCGTCGTTATATTCAAGATCCCATCCTGTTGAAGTTCATTGACATGGAATGTTACTGCTGGTCTGTTGTACCGGCTAATTTAACCCCCATGATTAATGCCGGTATGGTTTTTAGCGATCGTCATTATGGTGGCATTAACTATCCGAAAGGGGGCGTGGGACAGATTCCCCTAAAGTTAGCAGAAGGGCTAGAAAAGGCTGGGGGGAAAATTCGTTATCGAGCCCGGGTTAAATCTATTCTGGTCGATCAGGGTAAAGCGATCGGAGTGGAGTTAATTAACGGTGAAAAAATCTACGGCAAACGAATTATTTCTAACGCAACCCGTTGGGATACCTTTGAACATCTCCTCCCCTCGCAAGCTAAGCCCGCTGCGGAAAAACGTTGGGATGCCCGTTACCAAAAATCTCCCAGTTTTCTGAGTTTACACCTCGGGGTTAAAGCCGATCTGCTGCCCCCGGGAACTGAATGTCATCACATTCTTTTAGACGATTGGCAAAAGATGGAGGATCCTGAATCCACGATCTTTGTTTCCATTCCTACCCTGCTGGATCCCAGTTTGGCCCCGCCCGGTCATCACATTATTCATACCTTTACCCCCAGTTGGTTGGCGGATTGGCAAGGCTTAGATAACGCTAGCTATCAAGAGAAAAAGGAAGAAGCCGCCCAAGTTTTAATCGATCGCTTAGAATCCATTTTTCCCGGTCTAAATCAGGCGTTAGACTACCAAGAAGTGGGCACCCCCCGTACCCACCGTCGTTTCCTGGGGCGCGAAGATGGAACCTATGGGCCGATTCCCCGTTTTAAGCTCCCGGGTTTGTTGACGATGCCCTTTAATCGCACGGCCATCCCCGGACTCTACTGTGTGGGGGATAGTACCTTTCCCGGTCAGGGACTCAATGCGGTGGCTTTTTCTGGCTTTGCCTGTGCTCACCGGGTTGCAGCGGATTTGGGCTTGGTGTAGTGAGGATTGGCAAGCAGAGCTTTCCCTCGACAGAGATTAGCTCAAAAACCATTTCTCCAAGGCGATCGCTACTCCATCCGCTTCTACCGAAGGAACCACCTCCTGAGCCACCTGCTGAACCTCCGCCGGTGCAGTTCCCATGGCAACGCCCCAGCCCGCATAACTCAGCATTTCCAGATCATTGTAGTTATCCCCAATGGCCATAACTTGTTGCGAGGGTAAACCGAGATAGGTTTCCGCCAAAAATTGAACGGCAGCCCCCTTATTGACGGCGGGGTGGGCTGCTTCTACAAAGGCTTCTGAGGAGCGGGTGAGATACAATTCTGCCGGTGTATAGCGATCGTTAAAGCACTGCCACACTTCTCCTAAGAGATCGGGCTGAGAACTCAGCACCAAGAGTTTCGTAGGCTCCGTGGCTAAAATGGCGCTCCAATCCGTAACATTATTGAGCTTTACCTCCGATCGCTGGGCATACTCGCCACTTTGTGCGCCCCGTTCCTGAACAAATAATTGATCATTGACGTAGAGATGGACACAAAGTCCAGTGGCAAACCGAGGATCCTCTAAACAGTTGAGAATGTCTAAGGCTTGAGGCAAAGCTAAGGGCTGATGGTAGAGGGGATCTGCCTCTCCAGGGGTTTGAATCCAGCCCCCTTGATAGGCCATCAGGGGCAGGGTCAGTTCCAGTTCTTGATGAAAGCGTAACGCCGATCGATACATGCGCCCCGTAGCGATCGCTACGTTAATCCCTTGGGCTAAAACTCCCTGGACGGCCGCCTTAACACGGGGATTAATTTGATTGGATTCTCCCACCAACGTCCCATCAATGTCTAAAACCAGAAGCTTAATTTCTCTTGGATCAGGATACATCGGGCACCTCGATTACTCGATTCATTGTGGGATTAGTGGAGGGAAGCACAGCCCCCGGTCGCAATCCCTATTCTTGCATGGATTCTAGGGAAAAATTGAATGGAGGCTTCAGAGTGATCGAGTTTCCTCAATAAAGGAAATCCCCTCAAACACCCCATCTTTTAAGGCATGGGTACTGCGAACACGACGATCCGGGCTGAGTAGTGTAATCGTTTCGATAAAGGTAATGAGGGATCCCTCCTGCGTTTTTGTTGCGCGAAAACAGATGGTATCTTGACCCGCATCCCACGCAATGGCGCTAAAGTCAGCATAACTCGTGGACTTCATGTGCAGAATGCCGTCGAGAAATTCACCGCTAAAGTGCAGTTCTAACTGGCTACCATCCGCATATTGATAGCGATTCACTTGACGATAGGTTGTCCCTTCGATCGCAATTTCAAACACACCATAAAAACTCCGCAGGAATTGTCCTTGGGTATCGGTTTTAATGTATTCTCCTTGCCAAGTCCCCAGATGCTTGGTAAAGATGCTGGGAACTAAGCTAGAGGGAGGATTAGGGTTCATGGCATTCATAAAGTTTAGGGTAGATTAATTATTTCCCTAGATTATTTCTATGGAAAAATTCGATAATTTGTGACAGGTATCACCGCCACCCACCGGACTTCTCCCTTCAATGTTTTTGCTTTCAGTAAAAAGCCTATAGAGAATTGAATTCATGCCTTAGATTATAGGGAGACAAAGTCGCCCCTGATCATCCCAATCCTTGCTGTTGTAGAAGAGCGAAAAAATCTTCTTTTTTTAAGTTATTTATGTATTGCATGACACAATTCTGGGACAGAGTCTGGGGTAGGTTGCTATTAGACTAGTCTAAAGTTTTTCAAGATTTTCAGCTATTTTTAGGGGATCCCCAATGGTAGTACCTAACTATCGTATCGGTATTATTGGTGCGGGCACCTCCGGTACCTACCTTGCCGCTTTGCTCTCTCGCCAGGGTTTTCAGGTTGACCTGTTTGAGCGATCGCCCCAGCCTCGTACAGAAGGATGTGGCATTTTAGTGGTGCAACCGGGAATGATTGCGCTGCAACAGGGCATCCCAGAAATTTGCGATCGTATTCTCCTGGCGGGAGATATTGTTACAACCTTTGAATTTCGTAATTTATTGGGGGGACGGATTAATGCCGAGCCCGTGGTTTATAAAGATGATGAATTGCCCGGTATGCTGTTGCATCGTAAAGCAATTCTCGAAGTCCTTTTAGACGCTGTACCAAGTGACTGTTTGCACTGCAATGCGGATCTTGAGACGGTCACCCAAACTGCCGATGGTGTTACCGCACACTTTAAAGATGGCCGGTGTTGGCAAGGGGATCTGCTGGTGGGGGCGGATGGGATTCTCTCCCAAGTTCGAGAAGCCGTTGTCCCTGGCGTAGAGTTGTTTTACCTTGGGGATGTGGTCTGGCGGGGCGTGACCACCGATCGCTCTTTTTGTTCGCCGGGGCATTTTATTGTCTATGTGCGGGGACGGGGGATTTATGCCAACTTTTTCCATCTGGGCAACGATCGGACCCACTGGGGATTTTTTGTAGAGCGAGAACAGCATGAGACGGATCGGGGTAAGCTACGGCCCCAGGCGATCGAACTGCCCCAGGAGGAATTAGCGAAGTTGCCCACAGATGCCCGTAACCTCATTGCTTCAACGCCTCCCGACCAAATGATCTGTCGCTATTCCTACGATATAGATCCCCTACCTCGGCTCTATAAAGGACGAGTGCAACTGATTGGTGATGCCGCCCATGCCAAAAGTTCGACCCGCGCCCGGGGGATGACTTCCGGCTGGGAAGATGCTCTACTCTTATCTCGCCATCTGGCCACCGCAGCGGATCTGCCTACGGCATTAGCGACATTTCAGCAGGAACGCTTACCCATTGTGCATGAGTATCAGCGCACCAGCCGAGAGCAGAGTCTACGGATTGGCCGTCGTCACAAAAGGGCTGCCTAGGGCCCGTTATCAAGGCAGTCTAAGACCGTCCAGATCTCTGACCGTATCCACAGTAGCCGCGCCCGTCCCAGTTTGAGTACGTTTGAGTACGTTTGAGAACAGGGGTTGATGACAGCCCCTCGGTGATCTTGGTGATACTCCTAAGCTGACAGGCCTAATTTGCGACGCAACCAGCCTGCGGAGCCCATCAACCCGACCAATGCCATGCCGAGAACTCCGGCAGGTTCAGGTACGTCTTCCGTTAAGGTTCCCGCCAGTGCCACACCATCATTGGCACATTCCACAAAGAAATGGGCTAAAAAGTCTCCAGAGGGCAGGGCAGAGCGATCGACACTAAACCCAAAGGTATAGGTGCCCGTGGCACCAAAGTGACCGAAGTTTAATCCCAGTCCGGCCAAAGCCGTTGAATCCAAAGCCGTCAGACTCGCAACTTTGGTTCCGGATTGAATCGCATTGAGGGGCTGATTCGAGAAATAAGGGTTGGTAGCATCCTGGGCTAAGTCCCCTAAGCTAGCGGTTCCCCCTTTATTGGCTACAGAGTCTCGGTGTTGACTCAGGGTATTAAACCCATTGTTCACCAGGCTTACTTTCTGAGCCACTACCCCAGAATAAAGCCCTAAAGAAAAACTAGCGCTATTGTCTGACTGATCATCAAAGCGAATACCAAACAAGTTGCCTTGGGCATTGGCTAGGGTTTGACCGGTAAAGTTCAAGAATAAATCACCATAGGCAACGCGGTTTCCTGCTGCGCCATTGGAGGAAAGACCTCCCAAGGGCGTATTGCTGTTAATGGCGAAGGTCACTTGATTGCCCGCTTGTTGAACCGCTAATCCGTAAAGTTCGTAGCCACTATTTGAGCCGATCGTTCCGTTGTTATAGCCATCATTAAAGGAATCGATGGCATAATTCCAGCCTTGATACAAGGTTCCCGCCTGAGCCGATTGTCCGGCCAAACAAACCACACCCGCAGCGATCGTTCCCTGCAGTACTTTCTGTAAGGTTGATTTTAAATTAGTCTCTAAATCTAACTGTTGCATTTTACCCCCCTTAAATCGTAGATATGCAATCTTAAATGAGTTGTCTAATAGGTAACCTTTGTCCGCACACCACAAAGCGGTTTCAGCCATTTAGTCTTTAAAATTGACGCTGTATTGCCTGTAGATTCAATTTACCCCTTTGCATTTTTAGACTTTCAGCTTCATGAAAACTTCACGAAACCACAAAGCTTGAATCTAAAACCATCTAGATTGTTACGATATTGATTTGAGCTTGTTACCTTTTTTGCGAGAAAATACGCAAGTTATTGATATTGCTGTTACTCGCATAAATCCCTAAGGCGATCGTCTCGGAAAAGCTACTGAAAAATCACTTAAAAAAACGAGAATAGTTCTCCTTATAATTACTAGGTATCTCAAAGAATCAAAACTAGATTTCAATGTCTAGGCAGCCCCAGCAGGAAGAGGAATTTGGGTAGGCGGCTGCGCTGCTTGCCACAATGAATCGAAATCCCCTTCTTGCTTACGGAACATGGAGATGCGGGCTTGTCCCTGAAAGCAAAAAATTTGAATGGAAGAGTGCCCTACTCCGCGCCGCCCTCCTCCGCCTGAAGTTGGTCGCCGCAAAAGTCAAAAGTTGGGTTATTTGAGAAAACCAGGATAAGCCGATAAACTCATGGCAGTGAGCAGTCTTTCTTGCTTGGCTCCTGCACCTTCGCCAGGAGGGAGCAGACTTGAGGATGAGGTAGGCAAAAGTAACACGCTCATCAACATTCTGCGGTTTTCCCTATCATCTGATCATCTGAACTGTTTTCTGGATCCTTCTTTCATTATGTCTGCATCCCCAACGATCGTTAGCCAACATCTCTGTTTCGGGGGAAAAGTGACTTTCTATAAGCATTTCTCCAAGACCTGCGACATAGAGATGCGTTTTTCCGTTTATTCCCCCCCCATTACCAAATCAGAAGCGGTTCCGGTCCTCTACTTTCTCTCTGGGCTGACCTGTACCGAAGAAAATTTTATGGTCAAGGCTGGGGCGCAACGCTATGCCGCAGAGCAGGGCTTAATGGTGGTTGTCCCGGATACGAGTCCCCGAGAGACCGGAATCCCTGGAGAAGCAGAGGATTGGAGTGTGGGCAGTGGTGCGGGGTTTTATGTGGATGCCACTGAGCCCCCCTGGAATCAGCACTATCAACTCTATAGCTATGTGGCGGAGGAACTCCCGGCCTTAATTGTGGAGCATTTTCCGGCTCGTCCCGATCGCCAAGGGATTTTTGGCCATTCGATGGGTGGTCATGGTGCCTTGGTGTGTGCCCTGCGTAATCCCGATCGATTTCGATCGGTGTCTGCCTTTGCCCCCATCGCTGCTGCTAGTCAATCTCCCTGGGGACAGAAGGCCTTTAGCCAGTATCTAGGCGAGGATCCAGAAGCCTGGAAAGCCTACGATGCCACGGAACTGATCAGTAAAATGCCCTATAATCGCCCAATTTTGATTGATCAGGGTACGGCGGATCCTTTTTTAGAAAAGGGACAACTCTTACCCGATCAGTTTGAGCAGGCCTGCACCAAGGTGGGGCAACCCCTCACCCTGCGCCGTCAAACCGGCTACAATCACGGCTACTATTTCATTTCCACGTTCATGGAAGACCACATTCGTCACCATGCTGCAGCGCTTTGCCGATAGGAGGACTTGACTGATGTTAGCGAGAGTCTGGAGCGCAGCCCTGCTAGGGATTGATGCCATTAAGGTTGGGGTCGAAGTAGATGTGTCTGGGGGTTTACCGGCGATCGTCTTGGTGGGGTTGCCCGATACGGCGGTACAGGAATCTCGGGAGCGGGTCAAAGCAGCCCTGAAAAATGCGGGTTATGCCTTTCCCATGCGGCGGGTGGTCATTAATTTAACTCCGGCGGATCTCCGCAAAGAGGGCCCCAACTTTGATTTACCCATTAGTATGGGTATTCTCGCCGCCTCAGAACAGGTTCACCCCGAAGCCCTCGATCGTTACCTCCTTTTAGGGGAATTGTCTCTGGATGGGAGTTTAAGACCGATCGCTGGAGCCTTACCCATCGCCGCCACCGCCAAAGCCTTGGGACTAGAAGGCATTGTGGTGCCCACGGATAATGCCCAGGAAGCGGCTCTGGTGGAAGGACTGAAGGTCTACGGCTTTAAACACGTTGCCGATGTGGCCAACTTTCTCAACAATCCCGATCGCTATCAACCGGTGGCCCTCCCCAACCGTGAAGCCTTGCTTACCCCCCATTACCAAGGTCTAGATTTGCGGGATGTGAAAGGCCAATATCATGCCCGCCGTGCCTTAGAAATTGCTGCGGCTGGAGGGCATAACCTCATTTTTGTCGGGCCGCCCGGCAGTGGCAAAACCATGCTCGCTCGCCGTTTACCTAGTATTTTGCCCCCACTGGCCTTTCAGGAAGCATTGGAAGTTACCCGCATTCACTCCGTAGCAGGGTTGTTAAAAGAGCGAGGCAGTTTAGTGACCGCTCGTCCCTTTCGCAGTCCTCACCATTCCGCTTCGGGCCCTTCCTTGGTGGGAGGGGGCAGCTATCCTCGGCCTGGGGAAATTTCCCTGGCTCACCGTGGGATCCTCTTTCTTGATGAATTGACAGAGTTTAAGCGGGATGTCCTGGAATTTTTGCGCCAGCCCCTCGAAGATGGCTGCGTCAGCATTTCCCGCACTCGCCAGTCCGTCTCCTTCCCGGCCCAATTTACCCTCATTGCCAGCACCAATCCCTGTGCCTGTGGTTACTTTGGGGATCCAATTCAGCCCTGCACCTGCACCCCGCGTCAGCGGGAAAGCTACTGGGGTAAACTTTCTGGCCCGTTGATGGATCGCATTGACTTACAGGTAGCGGTGAATCGCCTCAAACCGGAAGAAATTACCCAGCAGGGAGAAGGGGAAGCCTCTACCCCTATCCGCGATCGGGTCAAAGAAGCTCGATCCCGCTCCAGTCACCGCTTTGCCAGTGAAAAAATTCAGTGCAATGCAGAAATGCAAAGCCGCCACCTCCGGCAGTGGTGCGTCTTAGATGACAATAGCCGCCAGGTTTTAGAAGGGGCCATTCGCAAGTTGGGTCTATCCGCCAGAGCGACCGATCGCATTCTCAAAGTGTCCCGAACGATCGCTGATTTGCAACAGTCAGAAACGATTCAAGTGAGTCACCTTGCGGAAGCGATTCAGTATCGCACCATCGATCGCATGCAGTAACGTTAAACCTGAATCAACAAAAAAATGCCCTCTTCAGTCCACTGAAGAAGGCTTAAATGCTAGTCGAGAGAGTCAAACTTTGTTTCGTCTTGGCTAGAGCCAAGGTATTTTTCTATAGAGAGCGGCTGGCGTAAGCATCATTCGCAGTGAAGCCAGGAACGCGATCGGTGTAATCTACTTTGCAACCTGTTACAGATTCTGCGATCGTCTCAAATTCGTCAGAATCCCAGTTACGCTCATGGATAGGCTTGGATTGTTCGCCCCGGAAGTACGCTTGGCTGCCTAAGACCACAACGGCTACCCAAGCAACGATAGCTAATGCGACTAAGAATGTAATCATTTCCTTTTCTCCTTTTGATGGATTTGGAAACCTGCAGCATTTTGTAGAGGGGGTAGATAGAGCGAGGGAAGGGCGTTAACCGCTGGATCCTCTCGTCTTCGGCTGTACCGTGGGTCAAACGCGCCGCACTTCTCGTGCTACACCTCTGAAAACGCTTGCTTTGTTAAGCTTTGTTTCTGTATGTAAAGAAATGTAACACAAGAAATAATTTTCGGCAAGGCCGGGCTTCGTTAGAAAAACAGCCCCTAATCTACTAACCATTCGGCTGATCGTGCCCCTAGGGTCAAAGACAAGGGCACACTAACCGCTTTGCCCACCCGAGGACGTTCGGACGTTTCTTGGATAAAGGTCTGCACTTGTTCTACCACCTGCAGCGCTGTGAGATGGTTGGCCATGCGTTCTAAGCGATCGTGATATTGCTCTGGGCTGAGTGGAAAGGAAACCTGCTCCAAATATTTCCACATGACCTGGAGGTAGAGGCGATTTTGAACCCGTCGTAATTGCACATCGTAGGATCGCCCCCATTTTTGTAAAAGAAGCTGATGTAGGTCAGAACCCGTCATAATGGAGAACCCTTGATTTTGCCGACTTTCTTTGTAGCGTACCTCGAAAAATTCAAAGTTTTGCGGTGGGGTACCTTATTCATGCCGCCCGGGTCCCTTACAAGCCCTCAGTCTGCTAATGCCCATGGATAATGCAGGCTAGGAGCATCGTGGGAATCTCTAGTCCTTCCTCAAACAGAGAACCCCCGCCTTCTTCACCTCACTAGAGGGAGAAAGACGGGGGGACGCAGGGAAAATCTTCTCCCTGCTCAAGGTATCCAGGAGTTTGAGCCTAGTTCACTAAACCCAGCACCGGGGCTTCTTCTAAGCGGTGAGCCATTAAGCTGGGATGCTCATCAGTGACCATGCTACCCCGTGCTTCAGCAACCTGAACATAGGATTGGCGAACTTCAGCATTCACTGCCACCGTTGTAGCATCGTAGAGATTTGTCGCAAGCTTAGGATAGAAACCGATCGCGAGGATGGGAATCAAGAAGCAGGCAGCAACAAAGACTTCCCGGGGCTTGGCATCGGTAAATTGAGCTTCAATGGGGAGAACACAACTGGTACCGAAACAAACGGCCTTTTCGTCAATGCTCGTGGATTGTTCCGGTTGATCAACGGTACAGGTCATGGGGGCATCGGTACCGTAGAACAACTGGCGCAACATGGAGAGTAAGTAAATGGGAGTCAAAATTAATCCCACCGCCGCTAGCAACACGGTCACAACCCGGAAAGGAGAAGTGTAGAAATCGCTAGAGGTCATACCCACAAAGACGGAGAGTTCGCTAGCAAAGCCGCTCATACCCGGTAAGGCTAAGGAAGCCATGGCCGCAGTGGTAAAGAGGGCAAAAACTTTAGGCATCGCTTTACCCACATCGCCCATTTCATTCAGGGATAAGGTGTGAGTACGATCGTAGGTTACGCCAGCCAGGAAGAAGAGAGCCGCTGCAATCAAGCCGTGGGACAACATTTGTAAAACGGCACCACTGATACCTAAATCCGTAAAGGAAGCAATCCCTAACAAAACAAAGCCCATGTGAGACACCGAGGAATAGGCCAGACGGCGTTTCATGTTGGTTTGGGCAAAGGAGGTAAAGCCACCGTAGACAATATTGACAACCCCGAGAATGACGAGAACCGGGGCAAAGTAAATATGGGCTTCAGAGAGACAGCCGAGATTGAGACGAATTAAACCGTAAGCACCCATCTTGAGGAGAACACCAGCCAAAATCATCGAAACTGGTGCAGAGGCTTCACCGTGGGCATCGGGCAACCAAGTATGAAGAGGGAAAATTGCGAGTTTGACGCCGAAGGCAATCAGTAAGCCCGCATAGAGCACAATGGACAGAGCGATCGGGTAAGTCTTCTGGCCTAGGACTGCCATATCAAAGGATACGGTGTCGCCAGTAAATGCCATGGCTAAGCCAGCAATTAAAATAAAGATAGAAGCTGCCGCCGTATAGAGCAGAAACTTCGTGGCAGCATAACGGCGACGTTGACCCCCCCAAATCGAAACTAAGAGGTAAACGGGCACCAACTCAATCTCCCACATCAAGAAGAAGAGGATGATGTCTTGGGCCACAAACACACCAATCTGAGCAGCGTAAAGAACCAGCATCAGAAAGTAAAAGAGCCGAGGTTTGTGATCCACTTGCCAAGCCGCTAGAATCGCTAGGGTTGTTACCAACCCAGCCAACAGAACTAAAGGCATGGAAACGCCGTCTACCGATAGCGTCCAATTCAAACCGATTTGAGGAACCCAGGCATACTGTTCAGTCATCTGAAAGCTTGCCGTGCCAACTTCGTAGTTCATCCAAAATGCGTAGCACATGAGGGCGAAATCCGCTAAAGCGATGCCCAGTGCATACCAGCGTACTAATTTTCCAGTTTTGTCCGGCAGCACGGGAATCAGTAGAGAGGCTACGAGAGGCAGCAGGACAATTGCAGTAAGCCAAGGAAAGTGGTCTGTCATAGGATAGAGGGTGTGAGCAGAGACTCGTTTTTGCTTTGTAAAGTTATATTACCCTGAATGTGAAGTTTTATTCACAAATATTATAGTTTTGTCATTATGGATTCGATAAAGAATTCTCAGGGGTAACGTTCGCTGCAATCTGCTAATAAGTTTCCCGCTCAAAGCTCAAAGGCTAGGCGTATAGCTAGGCTCGTTATTCATTAAGTTCAGCCCCCTGACGGTATCAACGTTAGTTGCGCCCATTTCAGTTTTAGGGCGAGGGGCTGAAACAATAACGGTAGAGGCGTTTCAGCGCTAGTTGATGATAGCCCCTAGATCTGGGCTTGATGGGCAGGGGGAAGCACAGTTGTCCCCCACAGCTTTTCCTGCGCCAGACAGGATGGCCAAGGTAAGAGGACTAAACAGCTTCACGGTGGAGGGGTTGGATCCTAAAGTTTGCTTAAGTTTGTTCAGTATTCCAAGATCCCAGGCTCCCAGGAAAGAGTTTGGCCCTCTCTCGCCTGAAGTTGGTACCCAAGAGACGCAAAAGGTTACACTGAGTAAGAATCAGGCTGAATCCCGATCGTTTTTAATTTTGCCCCTGTGTCCTATGACTACCCCGCCGCATCTCGATCGCTCGACGGATGACATTAAGCGCAAGTTACTGAATCGGATTGTGCTTGGAGCTGCTTGGGCTGACGGTAAGCTAGAAGCAGCGGAAGTGGACTATCTCAAAAAAATTCTGCTGGAACAGGAAATAGCCGAGGATGAGGAAATCCAAGCCTTGCTGCAGGCTCCCCCCTCTGCCTACCAGCTAGAACTGTGGATGGTACAGTATTTAGGCTGTACCGATGTCCCTGAGCGTTTAGGTGCGTTGGCCCAAATTGCCAACCTCCTCATGTCCGATGGGGAAGTCTCTACAGTGGAGCACGACTTTCTCGATGAAATTCATACCCTCATGTCCCAAATTCCACCACAGCCCCATAATGTTCAGACTAAGAGTACAGAAAATATTCTGAGTTCCCTCGGGAAAATTGTCCGACAATTTCTCAACAAAGTCGAATAGTCTGTCTTAGGGCTTTCCTCTCATCTTCAGTTGATCGCTTTCTTGAACCTATCTTCAGTCATCTTATCCAGAGCTTCTTATGCGTAATGCTGCCCTTAAAGTTGGCGATACCGCCCCTCTCTTTAGCCTACCCAATCAATCTGGAGCCCTCATCAATCTAGCGGATTTAATTGGACAGAAACCGATTATTTTATATTTCTATCCCAAGGACGATACGCCTGGGTGTACGGCTGAATCCTGTGCATTCCGAGATAGCTATGAACAGTTCAAAACCTTAGGGGCAGAAGTCATTGGCATTAGTGCAGATTCTCCCCAGTCCCATCAACAGTTTGCCAACAAATATCAACTTCCCTTTATTTTATTGAGTGACGTTGACAATAAGGTGAGGCATCTCTACGGTGTTCCACCGACCTTTTTTGTTGTTCCGGGGCGAGTGACTTATATTATTGATCGGGAGGGCATAATTCGCCATATTTTTGACTCTCAATTCAATTTTAACGGTCATGTTCAAGAATCATTGAAAATATTGCAACAACTGTAGAGTAGGGCTTTCCACTGAAAGCGAAAAAATTGAATGGAAGAGTGGGGGGGGGGGGGG
>JBMTZC010000059.1:0-15769 GCA_049455215.1 Prochlorotrichaceae cyanobacterium | reverse complement strand
ACACTCAGCAGTGAGTTACCACAGACAATTTTGTAGTCCAGGTTAGGCAAAGGTTTAATACTTTCGTAGTCCTCCTCATCCACCACCAACGACAGCCACAGCCGCAATTTAGCAATATCCACCGCACCGGGGTCAATATCTACGCCATAAATCGAAGTTTGAATCGCATGGCGTTTGAAAGCATAGGCAGAGCGCTCCTTCTCCCCAGGGAGAGGGGTTGGGGGTGAGGGCGTAAGGGTCAAATAGGTCGTCAACACCCCCCGCAGCTTAACGATCTCCTGCATCATCCCCACCGGAAACGCCCCAGAACCGATCGCTGGATCGCAAATTTTGATCTCTGCCAACGCCCGATCAATGTCCGCTGCATGGATTCGCACCGCCTCTGAAACTTGAAACTGATATTTGGACGTTTCGCGTCCCTTTTGCACCACTTGGGCATCATTCTGAATCGCCTGCTCCCCTTGCCGAATCAACTGATCTAAATCTTCACGAAGTACCTGCTGATTCAGCGTCGTATCCAGATAGTTGATCAAACTTTCCTGGCACATATAATGGACAATCTCGCGGGGAGTGTAGAAAGCGCCTTTGGACTTGCGATCGCTCACCTCCAGCAAATTCTCAAACACCTTCCCCAACATTTCTGGATCCACCGCGACCTCTTTATCTAGCGGCTCATCTTCCCGCACCGTAAAGTTATACAGGTCAAAGGTATCCAGAATAGTTTGAATCGTCTCGTTGGCAATCAAAACATTCGTAACTTGCCAGTCATAGCCGCCGATGGGTTCAAACAAGCCCCCATTCAAAAACGGGATCTTGCAGGGCTGCTGACATCCCGGCAGTTCATACAGCGCATCACTACCCCGATCCACCGCTAACGCTTGATAAAACAACGGCTCCAGCACATCGTTAAAAAAGTTGTCATAGTCCACATTTTCTCGATCAAACAATCGCCGCAAAAAATCCTTCGCGCCACTGCCCCAGGGTTGCCCCGGCTCCACCCCCAGCCAGCCTTTCTTTTGCAGAAAATAGAGAAAGACAATCTGCCCCAGAAGTTTCTTGGCAAAGTTGGCCGAGTCAATTTGTTTCTGGTCAAAATCATCCGCAATGACCGGATCATCCTGGCGTAAGGCTTCTATCTCATTCCGCACTTTAAGGAACAGGTTTTTGTAGCGCTCAAAAAATTCCTTCGTGACCGACTCAATATTGAATGCTGCTTCTAATTCATCCAGCGTCGGATTCTGGCGATCGTTCAACAACAGCGGTAATAACTGCTGCTGCGCCGTGTGATTGGGTTCTGTTTCCCCCACCAAAAAAGACGATCGCCGTGCTGCTGTCACCTCTTTCTTGGGCTTATAACTACCATCGGACTGCTGCTCTAACCGATAGTCCAAACGAACTAAGGAAAAGCGCCAGTCCGGTGAGTCATCCGTATAATACGCCACCAAAGCAGCTTCTTTTTGATCACGATCTTGCAGGTATTGGGCAATAAAGTTGCGCTGCATCGTGCGGGCCCGATCCAAGGTAGTTGTCTGATGCAACCGCACCACTAAAATATCGATCGTATTTTCGTCTGGATCCACATACTGCCCAATGCGCTTATACTGCCGCACCTGTTGCTTATAGGCATCTTTGATATAGTTGCCCTGGGCTGTAAAAGCTTTATCCTCATTCAAGTCATTGACCAAATTTCGGGTAAATTGGCGAAACTGAGTCTCATCAAAAGGACTTTGTAGGGTGTCCTTTAGGAGTCGAGTAGCGATCGATTTTTCCATGGCTTATCCCTGAGAGACTATACCGTGAGCCAACAGATAACTTTTATAATTTAAGCATAAGCGATTTCATTTCCTTGAAACCATGCCTCCTACCAATTTCCCCCTAAGGGCGATCGTCACTGCCCAGCACACTCTAGATCTCCCTCCTGAAATTAAAGCACAACTCATTCCCGGTGAAACTTATTACATTTTCATTCAGGATAATACTATCACCCTCGCTAAAAATCCTAAATTTGATTGGGCAAAGTGGCGAGAAAATGTCAATAGAAATAGCGAAGAACTCACTGATGAAATCATGGACGACATTTGTGAACTGGTTCGTGAAGCCCGTCGTGATAGAAAAGTAGAACAAGAAGATCAATAATGAAAGTGTTTTAGATACTAATCCTTACTGACGCTAACAACTTACCAAAATATTCCGATTCTCAATGCAAAAACCTTTCTAAATCTCTATTTTTAGGACTACCAAATTCAGGCGGAAGAGCACTCAAGAAGATTTTAACCCCCTTCTCCCTGGGAAGGAGGGGTTAGGGGATGAGGGCGATAAAAATATTCTGACAACACCACCTCCCGACTGCTGCCCCACTGATACACGACTTGCGGTTCTGGTTCCACTAGTAGAGTCATAGGTATCGCCTTCTTCAGCGCACTCAGTAACTTTAGGGGATCGCCAGCGATCGCTTTCACTGCCTGTTGCACTTTTTTAGCCGTTTGTTTCGGAATTCTACCCTCTTCAAACGCGAGGCGCACCGCTTTTAGAAATTCTTCATCTGCATCGGTAAACCCTTGAAACTTGCGAATTTCCTTCGCTTTTAAACACTGAATCACAAACTTATCGTAACTGCTTCCACCTCGGCTACTCATAGGAGTCACCTCTGCGGTTTCTTCAAGAGACACAAAAGCATCCTTATTTTGTTGCAGCAAATCGTAGTAGCCCTTAGGTATAGGCTGTTTTGGTGTATCGGGCTCACAGGCCAAGCAATCCACAGCTTGAAAAAAGTCTAATTCTTGTGCCTCTGTTCCATTCGACAGGAAAAATTTCTTCAACGCTCCCTGCCGAAAGAAGGTGAGCAGTTTGCCCTCATCCCCCCGACCCCCTTCTCCCTGAGGAGAAGGGGGAGTCAGAGAAGGCAGCGATCCGGCTCCCCTCTCCCTAGGGAGAGGGGTTGGGGGTGAGGTCTTCTGGCTCTCCTCTCCCTGGGGAGAGGGGCTGGGGGTGAGGGTAGCAGTACGGGCTTTGCGGGGTAGCCTTTTGATTTTCTCAAATAGATCCGGCTGGTCATCGCGGATCTGGCGTAACAGTTGCAAATATTCCAGTTCCGATCGCTCATCAGCCTCAGCTTGCTGATCGTAGCTTTCTCGCTGATTTAAGGTGCGATAGAGGCGATCGCCAAATAATTCGTGGCTCGTCACCTCTTCCTCATCACTCAGGTACTTAGCATCTTCCCCTAAGGTGTCATGGAAGGCTTGAATCTTAGCAATAATATTTTCTTCGAGTCCCAGTTGTTCCTCGGACTGCGCTGTTGGAAAGCAGTTAAAAATATAAATCTGATCGTGTTCTGTCCCCACCCGATTCACCCGTCCCACCCGCTGCAATACCCGTGTGGGATTCCAGGGCAGGTCATAATTCACCACCACATTGGCTCGGTGTAAGTTAATCCCCTCCGCCAAAACATCGGTGGTAATCAAAATCCGAATGGCATTACTGTGTTCTGAATGTTTTGGATCAAAGTTTTGTTGAATTAAACCCTTAGCGATCGCGGGATTATGGCTCACGGGCTTACCCGTTTGATTATAAATGCCTCCTCCACTGGCATAAAACATCACCTGCTCGGGGAACACCCGATCCAGATTCGTGTAAAGATGATCCCCCGTTTCCTTTGATTCCGTAAAAATGATGACTTTCTGGCCCTTCAGGTGAGGATGGGTCTGTAGATCCATAACAAACTGATGCAGCTTTGGATCCTCCTCTAGCTCGTGCCACAGGGCTTGAATATCCTGCAGAAGTATTAAGTCTGACCGTAAATCACGAATAAAATCATCCGTGAAATGTGTCGCACTATATTGCTGTACCGCATCTTGTTCAATCAAAGCTAACAGTTCATCCGGGTCATCTCTCTCCAGTAAATCGTAAACATCCAGCTCTTTACTGATCAAAATACTGCCCTGCTCGAACATAGCAATAAATTTTTCATAGGACACAATAAAACGCCCTAAAGTTCGCTTAAACGCATAAAAACTAGTCTCCAGCCGTTTCACTAAAACCGCTCGCATAAATCCACCAATATTGCGCTGACTCTGGCGGGTGAAACTAGAAACCTGCTCCCGTAAATACAACAGCGGGGTATAACGGGCATAGGAAAACCGGCGCAAGAGTTGCATCGTTTGGTTAAACACCCATTCCGTCTTGTCGTCAAACTGATAAATGATCTTTTGTGGCTCTGCTACTCTGGGAAACCTTAACCCTTGCTGATTCAAATCCTCGGCATAATAATTCAGAATCTCGGTTCGGGTGCGTCGCACCATCACATATCGCAACACCTTTGTCCGAATCTCCTGTGACACTGCCTTTAGGGTCGGCAAATAGTCTGGATCCTCTTTAGCATATTGATCTAATCGCTTTTGTAAGGCTTTAAAGAATTTCTCAAGATTCGTAATTCCCGGTATCGTGCTTTTCCGAGCAGGTTGAAATAATTTAAGCTGGTTGAAAATATCGCTAATACGGTTATTTAAGGGGGTTGCAGACACCAAGATAACTTTTTTTCCAGCACAAATTTGGAAAAGATTGTCATAGGATTGTGTCCCCTCATTCCGAAAACGATGAGCCTCATCAATCAGCACATAGCGAAATTTCTTTAGATCTCGCTGTAACAAAGTTTCCAATTTCCCCAGCGACTCAACTTCATAGCCACGAATCCCAAACTCAAAAAAAGTCTCTCGCCAATAGTCACGCAAGACCGGAGGACAAATGACTAAAATCCGTCCCTGCAACTGTTGAGCCAATAAAGCTGAGATGTAGGTTTTGCCGAGCCCCACCACATCCGCTAAAAAGACACCGCCATAGGCATCCAGAATTTTACGAGCGGAGGTTACCGCCTGTTTTTGATAGGCGAGTTCCATGAAGCTATCCGGCAAATACACATCCAGATCTTCTTCATCCAGGTTGATGTCTTCCTTTAAGTATTCATAGAGAAATTTCAGGTAAAGCTCATAGGGAGCGATCGTATCGTTAAGCCAAGTTCGTTGTTGAACAGTTGCCACATAATCAGCGGAAATATCCACCGCATCTGCCCACAATGCCTCAAACTGCTCTAGGGCAAACTCCACATCCGCCCGATCTTTTAGCTCTACATTAAACTCTCGATTGGCCACTAATCCTGACCAGGAAAAATTGCTCGATCCCGTAATCACCCGCCCAAAGTCCCGATCACCTTCACCAAAGCGACTGATATAAACCTTGGCATGGAGATTTGCGCTGGGATAGGCTTTAATTTCTAATTTTCCAGAACGAATAAATTCAATAAATTTCTGGACTCCCAATTCCGTGTCGTAGGAGTCCTGAGCTTGCTCAATTTCTGTTGCCACTTGAGCTTTAATTTGCTCTTTCGTCCGCTTATGAGACTCAAAATCCAGATTCATTTGAGCCTGAGCCATTTCAATGAATTGAAATGCCTTTTGATCTACCGTAAGACCCACTAAGATCCGAACGCGATCGACGGTTTCCAATGCATCATACAGTTGATAAAACCCACTGGTGCGGAAATAGCCCACCAACACATCAAAATATTGAACATCTGCTAAGGTTCGCTTGAAGCGATCGAGCAGTGTTGCGCCCGGTTCATTGGTAAAAAACGTCAGATCCGTTGTCATTCGTGCTACTTGGGCTGAACGAGATCCTCATATTAAAAAATTAGCGGCATTAACTTCAAGACTGAATCAGATCGCTCTCAGTCAATCTTGAGGTTAATACCGCTTAAATAGGGTTCACTGGATAATGAGTAGCTTTCTAAGCTTGCTAAACCCTTACAACAAACCCGTGTTGGTACCGGCTTTACCAGTAGCCAAGCGAACTTTAACGATTTTTCCACCCATCTTTTGGATGCGTTGCTGCTCCTTGAACCAATTATCGTAAGGAACCAACTTGGTAAAAAATGTATTTTGTAATTCCCGCTGGGTGCGAATACGAGTCTGGCTCGGCACACAGGCGGTCACTTGGAACATACGCATGATCGCAAAATCTCCATGAATAAGGCGACTAATTTCGATCGTATCTAGGAACAATCTCTTTCGACACTGAACTTGAAATTAATCGAGGCTTTTCTTAAAACAGCGGTCTGAATGCTTGAGATATGTTTCACCCGGTGGAGTCAAACTAGTTTCGACTACACAAATCAAACCGACCTCAGTCATTCAGACCAGTTGCTCAGAATCGATCGTCTTGTTCAAGCGATCGTTGCCTGAGCGGCGTTTCAACTAACCTAGCTCAAGCCAGAGCAGATGTAGTCAAAGTAAACGCCCATTTCACGACCAGCATCAGCACCTACGAGGCTAGCGGTAACTTCTTTCATCGCTTGGATGGATTGAACGGTAGCACCGATGGGTACACCCAGAGAGTTGTAGGTTTCTTTCAAACCGTTAAGAACACGCTCTTCGAGGATGGAGGTGTCGCCAGCCAGCATAGCGTAGGTAGCATAACGGAGGTAGTAGTCGAGGTCGCGGATGCAAGCAGCATAACGACGAGTGGTGTACATGTTACCACCGGGACGGGTGATATCGGAGTACAGGAGGGACTTAGCAACTGCTTCTTTAACGATCAGAGCAGCATTGGCGCTGATGGTGTTAGCAGCACGAACACGCAGTTCGCCGCTAGCGAAGTAGGACTTGAGTTTGTCCAAAGATGACGCATCTAGGTACTTACCCTGAACGTCGGAGGAATTAATTACAGCAGTAATAGCGTCTTGCATTGGTTTTGTTCCTTACTGAATATCTAAAATCAAATCAAACGAGGCAATGAAAGTTTAGGCAAGATGCCCGTAATTAGCCCATTGCACCAATTACGTAGTCAAAGTAGGAGCCAGCTTCGTCAGCATCAGCACCAGAAAGCAGGGAGAGGCTAGCGCTCTTCATGGCACGAACACCTTCTACAACTGCGTCAACGGGAGTACCCAAAGACTTGTACATTTCACGAACACCGACGATACCGATTTCTTCGATGGGGGTTACGTCACCGGCAACGATTCCGTAGGTAACGAGACGCAGGTAGTAGTCCAGGTCACGCAGGCAGGTTGCGGTCATTTCTTCACCGTAAGCATTACCACCGGGGGAAACCACATCGGGGCGCTTTTGGAACAGGGAATCACCAGCTTGCTTGATGATGCGCTCACGAGAGTCGGTGAGGGTTTGAGCAATGCGCAGACGAGCTTCGCCGCTGCTCACAAAGGACTTGATACGATCGAGTTCACCAGGGCTGAGGTAACGGGCCTCAGCATCGGCGCTAACAATAGACTTTGAAACAATACTCATTAAAGGATTCCTCCGCGCAGTGTTTATGAAAATAGACGAGCAACCTAAACCCGGCCATTCGTCCTCTGGGTAAGTACTGGGATTGCGCTCGACCCAGCCTCTGTCCAAGAGTTATTGTCGGGCATGATGTAAACTTGCATCACGTATCGTAACAGTTTGTAACATCTCGTCCTCATAAAGCGAGAAAGACCGGCTACGTCTCTCGCTAGGATCCTTTTATAACAAGGATTCTGGAGGATCGCAGGAGTGTCCCAGATCTTAGTCTCAGGTACTAAACGATAAGCTCATCGGACTTTAGCCGGTCTTTAGACAGCAGACATTGAAGGCTGAAGCCATGACTACAAGCGGATTAATCTGACCCCTGAGTAACAAATCCTTGAGATGTCCTGATGGAACCCGACATGAAGCTGAAATTTTGAGAGGGTCTCAGCCAAGAAAAGGTGAGGTGGGGATTTGACTACCCATAGTCCCGCACCCTACGCCTGTCGTTGATAGCCTGCTAGATTAAGATTCTTGAGGATTATTACCCGGCAATCTTCCCCGTGGTGTAGCTTAAGTGGTTACACAGACTCCAATGGGGCACCCTAGAACACCTGAGCCTTGACCTGAGTGGTTTCTTCAGTCTATGTGCTGGGTTCGATTGACCCTCGGGATTCTTGCGCATACCGATTACAAGAGGGCATTTTCTCATGTATCAAACTTTGTACTTTTTAGCGGAAATGGACGATCGAGACATTGATTGGTTGCTCTCTTCCGGTCGTCGTCGTTCGATTACTAAAAATAACGCCTTAATTTATCAAGGAAGCCCTCCGGAGGCCCTCTATATCATTATCGAGGGAAGTTTCGCTGTGCGTATTAAACGGGATGGGGAGACGATCGAGCTGGCTCAAGTGGGGGCGGGAAATCTACTGGGCGAAATGTCTTTTATTGATTCTCGCAATGCCTCAGCGGATGTGATTGCCCTAGAAGATTCTCTGGTGTGGGCGATTCCTTGGACTAAGCTTTCCTCGAAACTCTTCCTGGATAATAGTTTTGGAGCCCACTTTTACCATGCCTTAGCGGTACTGGTGTCCGATCGGATGCGTATGCTCCACAGTCAGTTGGATGCCAATGTGCAGTTGTCGTTAGAAGTTCAACGGGAAGAGGACTTAAGCCCTCAAGTCTTGAAGCGTTTTGAGTTAGTCAAAGCCCGATTTGAATATTTGATGCAGCAACTTAAAACTTCAAGTCGTTTCATGGGATAAGGCAGGAATGCAACAGCTTAGGGGAGAAATGCCTTGAGCACGACAGCAATCAAGATTAAAGCTTGCATCATCAGGGTCAGGTTTTGCTGATACAGCGCTACCACAGTAATGGCAATCCCAACGATTAACAGCCCTTGATTGACATGGTTAATAATCCGAGGCATGGGTGAAAACTCCTACACTAGTAATTTATACGCATTGACCACTGTAGGTTGATTGTCCCCTGCCTGACCAGGCTATTTAATAAATTTAATGATTTAACGGGAAAGCACTTCGAAAATCCAACTCGAAAATCCAAAATGGGTTCCTCTGCCTCAAGGCAGGAGTCGGGAGCGTGGGGATGCTGAAGTCGCCCACCACTATAAATTCCCGTCACCGAGAATTGCAGCAATAAAGTATTAAGGTGCCCGCAATTTCAATTACGAGGGTAGCCCTTGGCTGATGGCCGCTACGGTGGTTTCACTCCACATGGATAGCCACTGGGGTTGAATGCCAAAGAGAACAATGAGGAGCGCTAAAACGAGCCCCGGCAGATGCTCCCAAAGTTTAACCCGCTCCATGTGGGCAAATTGCTCCGTCAGCCGACCAAAGAAAGCACGGTTGACGAGCAGCAGAAAATAAACGGAGGTAAGCCCTGTCCCCACCATGCACAGCAGGGTCATGACGGGAAAGGTGAGGAAACTGCCCCGAAAAATCATAAATTCCGCAATGAAGCCCATCATGCCGGGTAAACCACTGCTAGCCATTACGCCGAGGATCATTAAGCTGCCCACTAAGGGGAGACCCCGTTCGGGGGTTAATAGCCCTTGCAGGACTCTGAGATCCCGGGTGCCGGTGCGGCTGTAAACAAAGCCCACTAAGAGGAATAGCAAGGCTGAAATGAGACCGTGGCTGACCATTTGGGCAACGGAGCCTAATAAACTGAGGGGAGTTCCGGCTGCCAGGGCTAGGATGATGTAGCCCATGTGACCAATAGAGCTATAGGCTACAAGTTTTTTCATGTCCTGCTGGACGATCGCATTCAAGGCTCCATAGAGGGTACTGACGACAGCGATCGCTGCTAACCAAGGGGACAAGAGATGCCAAGCTTCGGGAAATAGCCCTAGCCCAAAGCGGAGAATGCCGTAGGTGCCTAGTTTGAGGAGAACCCCCGCTAAAACCATGGAAACGGGGGTTGAGGCTTCGACGTGGGCATCGGGGAGCCAGGTGTGTAGGGGGACGATAGGAACTTTGATGCCAAAGGCAACGAGGAGAATGGCTAAAAGCCCCACTTGCTCGGTTAAGGGAAGTTGGGTAGATAAGGCGGGGTTGTAGTCAAAAGAGTCTGCGCCGGTTAAGGCCACTAAGCCAATGAACCCTAAAAAAACTAGGGCTCCAGAGACAGCGGTGTAAATGAGAAATTTGGTGCCGGCATAACCGCGCCGTGTGCCTCCCCAGATACTAATTAAGAGAAAGAGGGGAACCAGTTCTACTTCGTAAAAGAGGAAAAAGAGGATTAAGTCCTGGGCTAAAAAGGCTCCGTTAACGCCACCGGCAATGAGGAGGAGGAGCCCGTAATATAACTGGGGACGAGAGAGGGTGGGACTACTGGCATAGATGACTAAGACAGTAATGAGACTGTTGAGCAGCACCAACGGAAGGGAAAGACCATCCATGGCGAGATGGTAGGACAATCCTAAGCGGGGCAGCCAAGGGACGATCGTTTCTGCCTGAAAGCCTGGTATGAAAGGATTAAAGGAACAGGCTAAAACGATCGCGACGACGAGTAAAGCCAGGGAAACCACCCCGGCACTGACCCTTAAGTGGGCTGCATTGGGTTTGCCCGGCCAGAAAGCGATGATTGCCGCTGCCAGAAACGGCCCCCAAATTAGAGCATTCAACAGAATCGGTTGAGCAGTCAACGCTTAGTCCTCCAGCATGGATGTCTTAGTCCTTCTCCTGGTTATCCTAGCGGAAGATGAGCGTCTGCAGAATATCCCGTTGGGCAAACAGGGGATGCCAGATCGAGAGGGCTCTATGCGGGGGACATCTGGTGTTGACGTAATAACTGAACGATCGCGGTTTTCTCCAGTAAGCCGATCAAGGTTCCATTGCGTTGCACGACCGATAAGGTGCTGATCTGCCGTTCTTCTAAGACCTGAATGACTTCAGAGAGGGGACGATCGCTTTCGATGATTAATGCGGGATCCAGGGGTTGAACGATCGCTTTAACCGAAAGTCTAGACCACTCCTGCAGGGGAATATCCTTAATATCGTTCATCGAAACCATACCGACCAAATGATGGTTGACATCGGTGACTAAGAACTTACGCCACTGATGGGGGCTGAGGATAGCTTGATCAACCAGTTCGCGGAGGCTGAGATTTTCATCAACGATCGGGCTATGGGGAATGACGGCATCTGCAGCGGTTAAGCCTGCCAATTGATTTTGCACCGTTCCGTACTGAGCCGCTTGTCCAGCATTTTGTAAGAGGAACCAGCCAATTAAGACGTTCCAAAAACTCAGTCCACCACCAAAGAGGATGGGCAGTAAACCCGAGGCGATCGCTAACCACCCAAAGGCTTGACCCACCCGTCCGGCAAATTGCATGCCCCGGTAAGGGTTGCCCGTAATTTTCCAAACGATCGCTTTGAGGATGTTGCCACCATCCAGGGGTAAGCCTGGAATTAAATTAAAGAAGGCGAGGGCAAAGTTCACCGAAGCTAATACCCCTAAAATTGCGGCAGGGGCTCCAGTAATGGGGGACAGTGCGACAGCGATCGTTGTAGTGATGGCAATGGCTAAACTAACGAGGGGCCCAGCGATGGCGACCCAAAAGGCACCAGCCGGTGTTTTGGACTCCCGTTCTAAATTAGCGACTCCCCCAAACAGAAAGAGGGTAATGGAGCGAACCCCAATGCCTTGGCTGAGGGCTACAAAACTATGACCGAGTTCATGGGCTAAAACAGACCCAAAGAGCAAGAGAGCCGTACCCAACCCCAACAGCCATGCCATCCCACCGGGTAGTTGGGGAAATTGAGCCGCTAACCCAGACCCATAGTTCAAGGTCACTAAACCGAGAACCAGAAACCAAGATGGATTCACATAAAAGGGAATCCCAAACAAATTGCCGACCCGAATATTATTCATATCGGATACCTCTGTGTGTATTACTGACTCTAATGTAACGAAATGTTAAGACTAATGCCGTCGTTAAACTTTAGGGATTACCGCCTTTACTTGGTGATGGGTATAAGTACTGATCCGGTAGGCTTCCCCATCAAGGGCTGAGACGCTAATCCTTCCCGTGGGGCTGTTTCTGGCGGGGAATAACCACCGTACCGACTCAGTTTAGTGGCTTAGACTTATGGGTTGAATAATCAGTTCTTAACCTAAGCTTAAACTTGCAAGCTTGAAGTAAACTGGGGGTTGTAATTGTAGATGTCTAGATTACTAACTGCTGTGAATGACTCCAACGATCGCTTTTCCGATACTAACCCGACTCCAGCACAGCGGAACTTCCTTTCTCCCCTCAGTCGCTACTATGGCAAATTCACGCCAGAGCAGTTAGTTTTTAATGCGAATCTGCAGGAGTTTGCCCAGCGCATCTCTTTGCTGTGTGCTTTAGAAACTGGCGGAAAGCTCTCCCCCGAAGAGACTTATCAAGAAATTAAGGTGCTGTGGCAGAACCTGACGGAATCCAAAAAACAATTATTGGATGAGATACGACGCGATCGTCCTGATTTATCGGATGATTCGTAGGGGAGCCAATTGAGGCAGTTCATTCTGTTTTACAGTTAACAATGGCTGCCCACTTAAGGCGGAAGAGTGCGGCGCACTCTTCCCGTAAATTATTTCATTTCAGTAGAAGCCTTTAAGATAATGTTGTTGCACCGGAGGCAAGGCTCATGGAGATTTTGCATAGGAGTGAGGCTAGAGAAAGTCCTCAGCAGGAATCGCTGCAGGCTGCTCCTAACGCTGCGCCAAAAGATAACGATCGTCTCTATCAAGTGATCGACCGCATCCGGGCCTCGTTAGATCTTTCCGAAATCCTGGATGCTACGGTTGAAGAAATGCGATCGTTCACTCAACACGATCGGGTTAAGGTCTATCAATTTCAGCCCGATGGTCATGGCATTGTGGTGGCAGAATCCGTCAATAGGGATCGACTGCCCTCCCTCTTGAACGTACATTTTCCCGCAGAAGATATTCCCCTCTACGCCCGAGACTTATATATACAGAAGCGCTGTCGTACAATCGTTGACCTGCAAGAGCACACCATTGGCCTCAGTCCTTTAGTCTTAACCCCTGCTCAGACCGAAACCGAAATTCACTATCGTCCGGTCGATCCCTGCCACTGGGAGTATCTGACCAGCATGGGAGTCCAAGCCTCCCTAGTTTTTCCCCTCGTCTTGCAAGATACCCAGACTCCCCTCGATCGGCTTCTCCCTGCCCTCACCCCCGATCAGCACCTTTGGGGGCTACTCATTTTTCACCACGCTTCTTCCCTAAAGATTGAACCGGCCAGATTGGATTTTATCCAAGCGGTGGTGGATCAATTAATCAACGCCATTGGTCATGCCAAACTGTTAGAACAAGCTCGTATTCAGGCACAGCAAGCCGAACAGCTCAACAGCATTCAAACCTTAATCCACAGCTATCCGGACATCCGACTTCAAGAAGCACTCCATAAAGCCGTTGACATTTTTCAAGGGACTGGAGGCCGCATTTATCTCTGTGCAGAACCCACTTTAGAACTGAGTACTCGGCAGGTCAAACGTCCTGCTCTCATTTTTGCCTCGGGACTTCAGCCCCAACCGCTGCCCGGCAATCGTCCCCTGGAAGAAAATCAAATTTTGCAGCGCTATCTTCAATCCAGTGTTGATGCTTCTCCAGAGTGGAGCGTGGACTGGATGCGCTCTACCTATCGGCTGCTCAATCAACCCCCGCGTGCCTCCTCTTTGGGGGGAACCGATGACGATCCTTTCATGCTACCGGATCAAAGCTCCTGGCACTGGCAAGGCATCTGGGCGGTGTGTAACATCTGGAAAGAACCCCTGTTGCGATCGATTACCCCCTGTTTTCAGTCCACTTCTTTACAGGGACTTTTGATTATTCCGCTCCATTTGAATCAAAAGTTAATGGGGTGTTTGACGATTTTCCGGGATAAACTTGCGGAAGATAACGGTTGGCAAGCCGAATCCGATTCAGATCCGCGTCAATTTATGCCGCAACAATCCTACGCCATCTGGCGACAGATGCTAGCGGATCAATGTATGCCCTGGACCAGCGCCGATCTCTCTTTAGCGAAATCCCTACAATCCTCCTTTGCCCTAGGGATTCGGCAATACCGCCTTGCGGAAGAAGTCAATATTCTCAATACCCATCTACAACAACAGGTCAAAATCCGCACTGCTGAATTGGCAGAGTCTAGCCACGTTGCCAAGCAGCAACAAGTTTTAGCCGAAGTGGTGAGTGAACTGCAAACCGGCAAAGATCTATTCGATGTATTTCGCAGTAGCACGGAAAAAGTGCGGCAACTCCTGCTCGCGGATCGGGTCTCTATTTATAAGTTTGATCAAGATTGGGGCGGTGGATTCCTACGGGAATGTGATGCAGTAAACCCCGGTTGGGCAAAGTTGATTTTAGCCACCCGAGATGTTTGGAATGATGATTATCTACAGGAGACTCAAGGCGGACGCTACCGTAACCATGAGATTTCGATCGTTCCCGATATTTATACTGCGGGACTGTCTGACTGTCATATTGAGGTGTTAGAACAGTTTCATATTCGGTCTTTTTTAATAATTCCCTTGTTTGTCGGACGACAACTCTGGGGATTACTGGGGATTTATCAACATTCTCATGCCCATGTCTGGAAAGAATCAGAGGTTATTTTTGCTCGACAAATTGCAGCTCATTTAGGAAATGGTTTACAGCAACGGGCCCTATTAGAACAAGCTCAGAAGCAGGCCCAAAAAGTACCGGTGATGCTTGAACAACAACAAACCTTGACCGGGGTAATTAGCCGTATTCGAGCGTCTTTAAATCTTGAACAAATTTTTACAGCAACGACTCAGGAAGTTCGTCGATTTTTACAGGTCGATCGAGTTGCAATTTATGAATTTGATCAGAAATCCAGTTATGTTTTAGGACGATTTGTTGCAGAAGATGTGATGCCGGGCTATATGTCCGTGTTGTCATACCAGATTGAAGATCGATGCTTTGGGGAAGAGTACGCCGATCGCTATCAGCAAGGTTGCATTCAATCTCTGGCAGACATTTACGAAGCCAACCTGAAAGACTGTCACTTAGCCCTACTGCAACAGTTTCAGATTCGTGCCAACCTAATTGTCCCCTTACTGTGTAAAGACAAGCTCTGGGGATTGCTGTGTGTTCACCACTGTGGTGGCCCTCGTCCGTGGTTAGACTGGGAGGTTGACTTTGTTAAGCAAATTGCTACGCAGTTAGGAGTGGCTCTGCACCAAGCTCAATTATTGCAAGAATCCTTGAAGGCAAGACAATTGGCGGACAAGGCCAATCAGGCCAAGAGTGAATTTTTAGCCAACATGAGCCACGAATTGCGCACACCTTTGAATGCAATTTTAGGGCTATCCGAAAGTCTACAACAGGGTATTTATGGTGAATTGAAAGCGGAGCAAAAAGATCGGATTGGACTCGTAGCAACCAGTGGACGACATCTGCTCCAACTGATTAACGATATTCTGGATTTGGCGAAGGTGGAATCGGGCAAATTTCAAATCTACCCCAGTCCCACCCGTTTACGATCGCTTTGTGAATCTAGCCTGGCCTTCATTCACCCCTTGGTCACAAAAAAAGACCTGAAATTAGAGGTGAACTTACCCCCCGATAGTCTTGATATTGACATTGAAGTGGATGAATTACGGGTACGTCAAATTCTGGTCAATCTGCTCAGTAATGCGGTGAAGTTTACCGCAGAAGGCGGGATAGTGCGACTGACCGTGACCTTAACGCCGGAAGATCAGGTTCAATTTGACATTGAAGATAATGGCATCGGCATTGCCCCGGAAAACATATCTAATCTCTTCCAAAGTTTCTACCAAGTTGAGAGCGGTCTAACCCGTCAGTACTATGGTTCCGGGTTGGGTTTAGCCTTGGTCAAGCGGATGGTGGAGGCCCATCAAGGGCAGGTCAAGGTGGAGAGTACCCCAGGGAAAGGCAGTTGTTTCACGGTGATTTTGCCCTGCAAAGCACTGGCGGCTCAACCG
>JBMTZC010000058.1:0-15848 GCA_049455215.1 Prochlorotrichaceae cyanobacterium | reverse complement strand
CCCCCCCCCCCCCCACTCTTCCATTAAATTTTTCCGCTTTCAGTGGAAAGCCAACTGAAAACGGTTATGTGATGTGTGTCCTCCGGGCGCACATCACATAATCCATCTAGGATTGCTATAGCACAAAGCCTCCCCCACCGTTAAAATTTTCAGCTTTCAGTAAAAACCCAGACTACGGCTATCAATATAGTGCTAATCTCGTGCTAATCTCTTACTGCAACGATCCCAGCCGTTGAAATTCAGGCATTGGTTTCAACATCAGATCATGGGATTCTGCTCGCAGTAGGATTCGGAGTCCAGCTTGGAGAGAATATTGAACAAGCCCGTCAGGGGCTTACCCCTTAGGGACGGTCATCAATTAGCTGGACTGCATTGATCACGCGCCCTAACGGTGCCCTAACTCTTCGATCTCAGATTCAAGACCGTGGCACTACAAGACTGGACTTTGAGTTCACTGCTCTGCCAAAATTGGCAGCCTAAGTCGTAGCTTGTCTCATCAGGCAAAGGAATTGTAAGGAAACGGAGTACTATGGCATCTCGCAAGATTTCGTTGAAGCGTCAGTTTCAATACCACTTTGATAACTTCATGTCTCGGGGGGGCTGGTCTGTTTTCTTAGCCCTTCTCGTCGGATTTTTTACGTCCTTTGCTTTGATGGCACTGGTGCGTTATCTGGCGGAGCAAACCTTTCCCAATCTCTCGGAGGAATATCAACCCTCGACGGGGGATCTGCTCTGGGAAATTTTTGTGCAACTGATTGGCTTGCGGGATACCGGGGATGGGGCCAATATGCCGGCCCGGATTGTGGGGATTGCTACGATTTTTGTGGGTTTAGTTTTATTTTCTAGTTTAATTGCTTTTATTACCCAGGAATTTGAGAATAAGGTTCAGGAATTAAAAAAAGGGAAAAGCTTAGTTGTTGAATCAAACCATACTTTAATTCTAGGATTTAACGATCGTATTATTGATATTATTCGAGAATTGGTGATTGCGAACGAGTCGGAACCCGATGCCGTGATCGTCATTTTGTCAGAAGAAGATAAAGAGGAAATGGATGACTTCCTCCGCTCCAATTTATCTGATCTCAAAACAACACGCCTTGTGACTCGCAATGGTTCCATTACCAACCTCAACAATCTCACCAATGTTGCCCTTAACGATGCTCAATCCGTCATTATCTTAAATTTTGCGAAGGGGTCTGATCCAGCAGAAGTAAAGTCATTGGCGGATGCACGTATTCTTAAGTCTATCCTCGCCGTTCTCGCCGCCGTAGATAAACGGCAACCTCCCCCCTTAGTGGTAGAAATCCATTCTGAACAATACCGTCGCCTGGCGGAAAAACTAGCACCGGGGTGTGTCACTACCTTAAAAGAATCCGATATTCTCGGTCGTATTTTAGTCCAAACCTCTCGGAGTTTAGGATTAGCGAGGGTGTACTCCTCCCTGGTGGGCTTTGAAGGTCATGAGTTTTACTTTTATTTACCCCCAGGAGGATGGAACGGGTTAACTTTTAAGGAGTTGCCTTTTTACTTTAAGGGAGGCTTACCTCTGGGGGTTTATTACGGTCAGAAAACCTTAGAGGTTAACCCTCCCCTAGACTATGTGATGCAGTCCGAAGATCAGGTCATTCTCTTAGCAGAAGATGACTCTTTAATTGAGTTTCACTCCGAACCCGTTGTGGTGGATAGCCAGGGCGAAACGCAATGTAATATAGAGCGTTTGAAGCGTCATCAAGAAAAACACATGTTAATTGGCTGGAATGATAAATCAGCGATCGCTTTAGCGGAGTATGCCAAGTTTGTCAGCCCCGGTTCAGAGGTGTTGGTCGCGGTGCAAGAAGTGAGTGAAGAAATTCAGGAAGTTTGTGGAAAATTAGCTCTAAAATATCCAGATTTGAGGATTCATCTGCAGGAACTGAATCTCATGAGTATCCATGTGTTACGGCGGATGGATCCTCAGAACTATGACAGTATTACCATCTTGTCAGGGCGTGGAGAAAATTCGGAGGAAATTGATGCCCAAACCCTCACGATTCTCTTAGAATTGCGACAACTGTTTAGGGAGATTGAAGAGAAAAATGACAAACCCGTTGAGACGGAACTAATTGCTGAGATTATTAACTCTGATGATACAGAATTGGTGATTAAGGCCGGCGTTAAAGACTTTATTCTCTCCAATCAATTTGTCTCCAAAATTCTTGCCCAGGTGTCTCAAAACCCCTCCGTTATGCGGGTATACAGTCACCTCTTTGCCTCGGAAGGCAGTGAGCTTTATGTGAAGCCGGTTTCGACCTATTTCCCTAATCTAGAAACTACCGTTGCCTCAGGGGTTCGTTTTACGGAATGTATTCGTGCTGCTCAAAATCGGAGTGAACTTTGTTTGGGCGTAATTTTGGCCCAGCATTGGAAAGACTCCAATGAAAATTTTGGCATTCGCCTTGCCCCGAGTTTAGATACCGTCTTTCCGCTTGGCGTGGAGGACAGCTTAATTGTCTTAGCTGAAGATGATACTTGAGGCTGTCCACCACAGTTTAAGGCGACTAAATAAGGCGACCAAGTAAGGGGAGCAACTTCAGGCGGAAGAGTGCCGCGTAGTACTCTTCCTGTAAGCTTTTTTACTTTCAGTGGAAAGCCCAATTGAATAGAAGATTGAGGGAGAGATTGTGTCGGTGATTGCGGATATTGCGCTGAAGATTTGCGGCATTACCCAGGTTGATCAAGCGGTGACGATCGCTTCCTTGGGGGTGGATTATTTAGGCTTTATTTGTGTCCCCTCTTCCCCCCGCTATCGAGATCCGGCCACCTTTGCCACGATTCGTCAGGAATTATGCACCCGTCTGCCCCAGCCACCCCGTACCGTTGGTGTTTTTGTCAATGCGACGGAGATGGAGTTAAGAGCGGTGCAAGAGCAGGTTCAATTTGACGTTTTACAGTTACACGGGCAAGAGTCAGCGGTCTTTTGCCAAGAAGTCCAACACCAGTTCCCCGAAGTCCAAGTTTGGAAAGCCTTTCGGATTCGGGATCCGGCGGATTTAGAACAGGTGAAAGACTATGAAGCGATCGTCGATGGCATTTTGCTAGATGCCTATCATCCTCACCTCTTGGGGGGGACGGGGGCAACGATCGATTGGTCGATTTTAGGGAGTTTCAACCCCAAGTGTCCCTGGTTTCTGGCGGGCGGTCTGACCCCTAACAATATCAGTTTGGCCTTGCAACACTTATCGCCCTGCGGCATTGATGTGTCTAGTGGTGTAGAACGATCGCCGGGGGACAAGGATCTGAGCCTCGTCCAGCAGTTGATCACCCAAATGGGGGCTAAACCTTAAAACTTAACTGTTCCCACCGATCGACAATGACATCTGCTTGATCAATCTGATGGGGTAAACTCCAGCCCCAAAGCACGCCAATGCCCGCCGCTGCCCCCGCCGCTTGAGCCATCGCCATATCTCCCGTCGCATCCCCGACCATGACCACGGAGTCGGGGCTAACCCCGAGACGATCGCACATTTGCCAAAAACAGTCTGGATCCGGTTTCCGGGGCGGAATATCGGCTCCTCGCACCCCATCAACCGTAGCTGTGAGTTGATGATAATCGAGAAATTTCTCAATATTGGGCGTAGTATCTCCAGACACAACCGCCACCTTAACCGGCAGTTGGGCTAACTGCTGAAAACAGTCGGCAACCCCCGGAATGATCGGGGCAAGGGTGTAAAAGGGGGGGAGACTTTCATCTACGGTCTGAAAGGCCTCCTGAGTGATCCTTAAGCATTCAAACCAGGGATAGCCCATGGCTGCTAATTGGCCCGCTGCCCCGAGACGGTTTTCTTCACCACTGCCCACGGGCAATAAACCGGTGGGATCCAATTCCTGGAACGCATCGACGGCACGAAACCCAAAGCAGCGCAAAATAGCCTCTTGAGAGCCGGGAGCCAGAGCATCGATCGCTTTAGCCCGGTCTTGTCCCAAACGCTTGAGGTAATCTTCCGATCGGGATAACGTGCCATCTTTATCAAAAAAAATTGCTTCCACCCCTGGGATCACCAAAGGAAACGATCGTCCTACCCCCTGACATTCAATCCTAATCAAACCGCATTCTCCGTCCTTACTGGTTTTACCGCTAGGGCATTTTATCTTGAATGACAGCCCCTCACCATTGTTGCCGTAAACGGGTAGCACCTTCAGGGGAGAGCATAGGCGTTCCGCACCCCACTCCCCTTGTGCCGTTGTCCCCATACCCCGGAAAGTACGGTAGACCTGTGCTCAAGTTAACTTTCCGATCGGAGCAGAATCCCGTAGGATACTCCTGTCTTCGATCTTCGGAGAAGAACAGATTTGATACTTTACTAATCAGTACTTTTCCATCATGACCTTTTCTCATTTACTTTATTTCCCTGAGGGGCTGTCGTCGGGACCCTATCCCGCCAGACTTGCTCAATCAGCCGTTTTTTCTGAGGGAGTGCTAGATCCCGTCTAGCGGCTGCTAGATTCTTCTCTCACCTTAGGGCAAGCCTTACTCTTTCTGGTTGGGGGCTGGATCCTTGGGATGATCCTTGCCTCTTGGACCAAGAAGGGCTTAGAAAAAACCAAGATTGATAATCAAATTGCAAGCTGGATCTTAGCGGACGATAGCCAATCCTTTCCCATTGAGAATTGGATGGCACGGCTTGTCTTCTGGGTCGTCTTCACCTTTGCGCTGGTTGGATTTTTAGAAACGCTCCAACTCACCGCTGTTTCTCAGCCCCTCAATAGTTTCCTCAACGAAATCACCCGCTATGCACCGCGCTTGATCAGTGCGGGGCTCTTAATGCTGCTGGCGTGGTTAATCGCAACGATCGTTCGCGCCATTCTGGTTAAAGGAATGGAACGCTTTAAGCTGGACGATCAGTTAGCGGAACAGATTGGATCGGAGTCAGGGGCAGCCTCATTGCCCGTAAATGAAACCCTCGGTAATGTTCTCTATTGGTTCATTCTCCTCTTCTTCCTGCCCTTCGTCTTAGATGCCCTGGAATTGCAAGGACCGCTGGGCCCAGTCCAAAACCTCATTGACGATCTCCTTTCTGCCCTCCCTCAAATCTTTAAGGCCGTCATTGTGGCGTTCATTGGCTGGGGCGTTGCTACCCTCGTCCAAACGATCGTGACCAAATTCCTTAAAGCCACGGGCGTGGATCAATTTGGTGCCCAGATTGGTCTTGGCGGAGCAGAAGGCGAACTGTCCTTGTCGGGTTTATGCGGCACCCTCATCTATACCGTTATTTTGGTGGTCACGGGGATCTCCGCCCTCGATGAGCTACAAATTGCGGCGATTTCCGATCCAGCGGTGACCATGCTGGAACAAATTCTGCTGGCGATTCCTCTGGTTCTCAAAGCAGGCATCATTCTTGCGATCGCCTTTTACATCGCTCGGTTCCTCGTGGCAAACCTGGTCACCAGCCTCCTGCGGGGCTTAGGGTTTGATAACGTTTTAACTTGGCTGGGAGTCCAGGCCACCGTCACCCCTCAGACCTTAGAGAGTGTAGAAGTGTCAGCAGACGCTGAAGCAGCCTCGCCGCAAAAAACCCCTTCGGAAATTGCCGGCATTGTTGCAGGCGTTGGAGTCATGTTATTTGGTGCAGTTGCGGCGGTCGATGCCTTGCAATTTAATGCCCTAACGGAAATTGTCTCCGGTTTAATTGAAATTAGTGGGCGCATTTTAGTGGGGGTCGTTATCCTGGGCATTGGGCTATATTTGTCCAACTTAGCCTTCCGCTTAATCAGTATGCCCGGCAGTCGCCAAAGCCGTTTTCTGGCTCAAGCCGCTCGCGTTTCCATTTTGGTTTTAGTCATTGCCATGGCTTTACAGCAAATGGGCGTTGCCACTAACATTGTTAACCTAGCCTTTGGCTTAATTACCGGCGGTATCGCTGTTGCGATCGCTCTGGCCTTTGGTTTAGGCGGGCGCGAAGTGGCAGCAGAACAACTGCGGGAATGGTTAACCGCTTTCAAGCAACCGTAGGGCAACAGACTCGATCTTGCGCTAAATTGCTAGATCTAACCCCTAACCCCTAATCCCTGGACAACCTCCTCAAGGCGGACGAGTGCAGCGCTTAGGAATGCGGACTTTATAACCTGGAATTTCACTACCAAGACACCGAAGCCCCGAAGGAATACCTTTGTGTTCTTTGTGCCTCTGTGGTTTAATCCTGAACTTTCCGGTTTATTTAACTCACGATCCTTAGCGCCACACTCTTCCATTGTCCTCCGGGCTCCTCAACGGGTCTAACAGGAGAGGATCTGGGGGCATTCACACGAGTCTTTGCAGTTCCTTTGCATTAGAGTAGAGTAGAGGATCGCAAACCGGATTATGGGGCAAAACCCACCGTCCAAACTTCAGCGTCATGTCAGCCTTACTTAGATTTGCTCGTTGCTTATGGCTTCTTCTCCTCTCTCCCGATCGACTCAACGTCGCTTACTCAAGTTAGCCCTTCAACCGAATAGTATTTGGGAAGGCGATCGTTTGTCCCTGAACTTCCGCGATCCGGGGGGGGCAATGGAAGATTTAGAAGAAAATCGAGATTGTATCCTCTGGGTGGATGGTATTCATGGTGTTGTGCGGGCCATGGATTTAGTACCAGCCTCAACGGGTCAAGAAGCGATCGTGCGGACATTATTGCAGGCCATGGAACAACCCATGGACACCCCGAATCAAATTTCTCGCCCAGCCCGACCCAAGAAAATTGTAGTCCGGAGTCGGGAACTCCAGTTTTTCCTCCGGGGCGTTTTGCAAGGCTTAGACACGGCGGTGGAATATCAGCCCGAACTGCCCCTCATTGACGAATTTTTCAGCGGTTTGCAACAGATGATGAGCAACCGCGTATCCCCGATTCCCCCGGAATATGCCGATGCCTTAGAAGATGCCTCCCGCCGGTTATGGCAATTAGCCCCCTGGAAACACTTATTCGACCATCAGATTATTCGCATTAACCTGCCGGATCTCGAGGAACAGCCCGAGTTATACGTCTCGGTATTGGGAAATCTGGGGATGGAATTCGGGATCTTGTTCTACCGATCGCTAGAGTCACTGAAACTATTTCGCCAAACGATCGCCGACACGGATCATCCTCAAGAAGCCTTTTTCCGGCAAGATTGCCATTATGTGACCTTCAATCGTCCCATGGACTTGGAGGTTACCCCCCCAAGCCCTCCCGTTTCCTTAGACTGGGAAGACTTAGAGGTGGAATTTGGCTCTATCCATCCTCTGGAAGGAATGCAGGCGCACCTCGGAGAAGAAGAAGCCCAAACGGTACTCCTGGCGCTAGAAGCGTTGATGCGCTTTGTGAGTAAACACCATCAAGCCCTGAAAAATCATCAATTTCCCTCCTTAAAAAGCAAGTTTAAGCTCTCCTTTCCAGAGGTTTTGCCCCCGAAATTGGCCACAGTCTCGGTGAGCGTTGCCACCGAACCTGAAATTGCTGAACAGCTTTTAGCCTTAACAGACTCAGATGACGATGACGACGATGATGATGATTTCGACTTAGATGATCTAGATTTTCGATCGCTTTTGGAACAGATGGATATAACCACGTCCTTCATTCCCATCGCAGATGACCTGATCCCCGATGGCTCTCTGATTACGATGGTAGGGATGTCCTGGGACATGTATCAAGTTTTGCAAGAATTGGCACACTGCAAAGTTATAGGTCCAAGGGATCTTCCCAAGGACGCTGATTTGCCCGCGATCGTAGTGCAGACCACCCGTCCCAAAGCAAAAACCCTCTTGGCAGAGATTGAAGCCGCCGGTGGCCTCGCCGGAGTTACCTTTACGAAAGACTCCGAAGACTGTGAAATCGGAATTTTAAAGTTGAAGAACGGGGAGATGAAACTGTTAAACAGTTATGATTTGGACAATCCGGTTTACCAAAAATTACGCCAGCGTTGGAAGCAGCAAGTGACTCTGAGCAAAGGTCTGTGTGGCTTAGTTATCACCGATGGAATTACGGGGAAGCGTCGGGGCCAGGTACCGGGAGTGAGGGATGTCATGATGTTGCTGACCGCACCCTATATTGAGATGGGGGGATTTCTCTATTCAACTTAAGGCGGCAGGTATCATCTTCTGCCTGATTAAGCCTTAATTTGCCCTAATTTCAGGACTACAGGGATCCCTATGGCTCAGACTGCATCGGCTGAAAAATTATCTTTATCCACCAAGCTGGCCTTTGGGGCCGGAGACTGGGGAACGGCGTTAACCGCAAATTTACAACTGTTCAGTCTGTTGTATTTTTTTACCAATGTCGCAGGGCTCAATCCAGCCTTGGCGGGCTACGTGTTGCTGACGGGCAAGGTCTGGGATGCCATTAACGACCCTCTGATGGGTGTTTTAAGCGATCGTACCCGCAATGCCCGTTGGGGACGACGCTATCCCTGGATGTTATGGGGAGCCATTCCCTTGGGGGTATCGTTCTTTTTGCTCTGGGTTATACCGACGGATCGCCCTGGTTTACTGTTTGTTTACTACGTCATCGTTTCCCTGGTGTTTAACACCGCCTTTACCATGGTCAACCTGCCCTACAGTACCTTGACCACAGAACTCACCTCCGACTACGACGAACGCACCAGCCTTAATAGTTTTCGCTTTTTCTTTTCCATTGGCGGCAGTATTTTTTCCTTGCTCCTGCTCAGTATTGCCAGTCAATTCATTCCCAACCAAAAGGATTTATATTTCACCCTGGGTTGGCTTTCTGCCGTGATTGCCATCTTGCCTATTTATTGGTGTATCTGGGGGACAAAGGAGCGCACCCTCAGCCGACCTCAAGATTTCGACACTGAAACCCCAATCCCTTTTTGGCAACAGGTTCAAATTGCCTTTAGTAATCGTCCCTTTTTATTAGTCATCGGCATCTATCTCTGCTCCTGGATGGCCCTGCAATTTACTGCGACGGTCATTCCTTATTTTGTCGTTTCTTGGATGCAAATGCCGGAATCCGCTTGGCCCACCGTTGCCCTGACAGTGCAGTCTACCGCCATGGTGACCCTCTTTATCTGGACAAAGGTGAGTGAACGCTTTGGCAAAAAAGTGGTCTATTTTCTCGGTATGGGTCTGTGGATCATTGCGCAAGGCGGGCTCTTTTTTATGCAACCGGGTCAAGTGGGCTTGCTCTATGGCTTAGCGATCGTTGCGGGGTGTGGGGTTTCCACGGGCTATCTGGTGCCCTGGTCAATGTTGCCGGATGTGGTGGATTTAGATGAGTTAAATACGGGGCAGCGTCGGGAAGGTATTTTTTATTCCTTCATGGTCTTGCTCCAAAAACTCTCCCTTGCGATCGCCTTAGCGGGATTAGGACAGGGGTTAAGCTGGGCTGGGTTTGTGCAATCAGAGGCGGGCAGTGCCGCCCCCGTACAACCCGAATCTGCCCTCTGGGTCATCCGCTTTGTGATTGGCCCCGTTCCCACCGTGTTTCTAGCGATCGGTTTAGTCTTGGCCTATCTCTACCCCATCACCCGAGAACTCCATAGTGAAATTCTGCTCAAACTGCGGGAGCGCCATTGGAGATCTGACGTGACCAATTGATTGTTGGAGTTTGGTTGAGCTTTTTTGAGGTGAATGAACAGACACCTCGAAAACCCCATGCAATCCAAAATTAAAGTGCCTTACCAAAGGTCATCGATTGGGGTTCATAGCCCAAATTTTTGTATAAGGTGAGGGCCGCCGCATTGTTCACAAAGACCTGAAGGGTAATTTGACGATCGCCCTGCTTTTTGGCCCAGGTTTCAGCGGTTTGCATCAAGGCCCGTCCCAACCCTTGCCGTCGATGTTCTGGATCCACATACAACAGGAAAATATGGCTATGGCGATCGCCGTGGCATTGATCCACCGCACTCCCCATCCACAAACACCCCACTTTCACCGTATGCCCCTTACCCGCAACCTGCTCGAGTAAGCCCCGCCGTACCGTTGGATCCGGATGGGGATTTTGCCACTCTACCCACCAAATAGGGGTGCGCCCCGAAAAATATTGCTCCGCTGTCGTGGCCAAATGTCCTAAATGGGACTGGGGACAGAGTTCCTGATAGGTGCGTTGCAGAAAACGCAGGAGTAAAGCACGATCCAGTCCAGAGCCTTGCTTTAGGTAATAATCGGGAGGCATGGGGGCAGCACGAGGGAATAGAGAAACAGAGGAACGATCGCTAATCGTGAGGGTTCAGCCCTCAAAAACTGCAGCCTCAAGACCGATCAACTCAACTGAGGCACTCCTAACCACAAACTCAATGAACCACTAAATTAACCACTAATTAAATACAGCAGCGCCATACGCACCGCTACCCCATTGGTCACTTGCTGAGGCACCAGACTTAATTCCGGATCATCCATGACCGCAGAACTAAGTTCAACCCCCCGGTTGACCGGGCCAGGATGGAGGACTTTGACTCCTCGTTTACAACTCTGCAAGCGATCGGAGGTAATACCAAACTGCTGATGATAGTCCCGCAAGCTGGGTAACAAATGTTGACTCATCCGTTCCTGCTGGAGGCGGAGGGTCATGACAAAATCCGCATCTTCTAGGGCCGGTTCCAGGTTCCAGTGCAGGTGCAGCGTCCCGAGTCGATCAACAGCAGGGGAGGACGTGAGGAAGTCTCGAAAATCCTCAGGGAGGAGCGTGGGAGGAGCCGCCAGATGAACCTTTGCCCCAGCGGTGACCAAGCTCCACAGGTTAGAGCGGGCCACCCGGGAATGCAAAATATCCCCAACGATCGCGATTTTTTTGCCCTGTAATAACTCTAAACGGGGTTGATCGGGATCCAGACTACTACAGAGGGTGAATAAATCTAGCAGTCCCTGGGAGGGATGCTCATGCTGGCCATCCCCCGCATTCAGGACTCGTACCGAGGTTCCTAACCGATCCATTTCCTGGGCAATTTGCTGGGGAACCCCTGCCTGCTGATGGCGAATCACCATGATATCGGTGCCCATGGCGAGATAGGTTTTGGCCGTGTCCAAGATCGTTTCGCCCTTGGACAGGGACGAGCTTCCTGGCGAAAAGGTCAGGGTGTCGGCAGATAAGCGCTTGGCCGCTAACTCAAAGCTGCTGCGGGTGCGGGTGGAAGCCTCAAAAAACAAAGTCGTGACCACCTGTCCCTGCAAGGTGGGCACTTTCTTGGTTCGCCGGGAGAGTACTTCCCGGAAACTCAAAGCGGTTTGTAGAACGGTATCGTACTCTGTGGCGGTAAAGTCAGCCAAAGATAAAATGTGGCGACGAGTCCAGACGGGGTCAGTCATAGTAAATCAATAAAAGGAAGATTAGCGCAGATTGCAGGGAACGAATCTACACTAATCTCGCTACACAGTATGAATGGACTAAAAGGCGTTAAGAACGATCGCTGCCTGGGGAGACTGAGACGGAAAACGGCCAACCAGTCCTAAAGCTTAATCGTCTTCGTCATCAATCACCTCAGACCCAGAAACCCGTTCCTTGAATTGTTTACCCGCAGAGAAGGCGGGAACGTAAGTCTCTGGAATGGTCATTTTAGTCCGCGTTTTGGGATTGCGTCCTTCCCGGGCTTTGCGATACCGCTTTTCAAAGGATCCAAAACCAACGAGTGTGACTTTTTCCCCTTCAGATACTGCATCCACAATCACCTCCAGGATCGCGGACAACACCACATCGGCTTGCTTTTTCGTTACGCTGGCTCGTTCGGCGATGCGATCCACCAGTTCTCCCTTATTCATGCTTGTTCTCCTTGTGAGTAAGAAACGAATGGCACACAATAAAAATTGATATTTGCGTACCATAAAATCCATTCCTCAGAGATTTAAAGATAGTTTTAACCTCTGAAACTCTTATGGCATGGGATTTCCACTGGACTATTTTAAGCTTAACTCCTTCATTGTGGATCACTTAAAACCAAAATTTCCGCTGCAATTCTGGAATTTGTGGTTCCAAAGGAAGAAAAACACGCAAAAATACTTATTTTCATTGACATTTTGCCAACATTGAGGACGAAATCAATATTTCAGTCACGTTCCCGAGGACTAGAAGCAGGGGCATAGAGATTTAGCCAAAGCCTTGAGACATAAAGCCTCTAGCCGATTTTATTTTCCCCTTTGCCAGCGCTTTATCACCGGAGATTTATGTAACGAAACCTTTACAAAGTTCTGTCTGGGTGAACTTAACCCAAGTCCTGCAATAAGCCCAATAGCTGTTGGGGGTCTGCAAACTTCCCTACGATGCGGCGAACGGGCGGGGGATAGGTGCGAATCAGGGTGGGGATCGCGGTAACTTGATCCTGTTCCGCTAGCTCGGGTTCTCGATGCACATCAATAACTTTGAGGCTGTAGGGGGCATGCAGCCCTTTTTCTAAGCACTGATGAAGTTCCTGTAAGCTCTGTTTAGTTTGGATCCCATATCCGGACACATATAAGCGCAAGGAATAGTGTAGGGATCCCACCACTGAGGGTTGAGGGGTGGGTGGGCGAGAGCGCGGAGAATGCAGGGGATCGCCGCTGGGGGAGCTAGAACGGGCAATTTCGTGGGAGAGGGACATCACCTGCTCTAAGGGAACCACCCAATTGTGTCCTTGCCATAGCTCAGGAAACTGCTGCGCATAGGAGAGAAGGAGATCCGCATCTAGAATCTCTGGCACACTTTTAGCCCGTTGCCAGAGGAGGTGGGGCAATTCAAATAAAGCATTCAGAAAATATCGATGGTGATACACCGGGACATGAATTTCAGCAAAGATTCTTGGCGCTTCCGTTAAAGAGGAACTGCCCACATCCAGGGTTGCGGTGTAATGGGGCACCAGGAAATGAGGCGTTTCCCGGAGCTTGAGCAAGGATTGAATACCTAAGCACAGATCAAAATGCCAGTGTCGGGTTTTATCTCGATCCACCGCGTAGAGGACATCTCCGCCCGGAGTGAAGAGAACGATCGCTTTGTAGGGCGGAGAAATGACCATGGGACTAATCTGGTTGACAGGATGGATTGAATAAGGGGGGTGGCACGGTTATCCACCTAAGACGCGGCATTCTTCTCTTAAATTTTCTTGCTTTCAGGGGCAAGCCCACGAGATTAAGATAAGGTTTGGAAAAGGGTCATCACCGCTTCCCACGCCTGGGCATAGACCGCAGGGCGATAGTCCGATCGTTGATCGCAACAGAACCCATGACCTGCGCCTGGGTAGCGAAAGATACGATGAGAGACCTGGGCTGCCTGTAAAGCCTGTTCAATTTGATCAACGTGCTCTAAGGGAATTAAGGGATCTTCCAGACCATAGAAGCCGTAGAAGGTACCCTGGATTTCTGGCGTGCGGGTCAGAGTAGGTTCCCCCCCTCCAGGGGTAAAGAGGGGAATGCCGGCCCCATAAAAAGAAGCGGTGGCTCTAATGTCTGGTAAGGTTGCCGCAAGATAGGCAACATGACCTCCAAAACAAAAGCCAATACATCCCAGACCCCGATCTGCCGTAACCCCCGGACAGGTTTTTAAGTAAGCGATCGTTCCCTGAATATCACTTAATAATTGCCCAGCAGTGGTGAGATCTTTATGCTGTCGGCCCAGGGCCACCTCTGCCTCACTATATCCCACCTCAAAACCCGGGGCTGTCCGTTGGTAGAGGGCCGGGGCGATCGCCCGATAACCAGCTTCGGCTAAGCGATCCACCACCGAGCGAATATGACTATTGACCCCAAAGATTTCCTGGAGTACCACGATCGCGGGACTGGGGGTTTCAGTCTGGAGTGGGTAGGCTTCGTAGGCATCAATGGCCAGGCTTGCCGTGGAGATTTGAATCCAGTTTTGGTAAATGGTCATAGTTAGCTCATTTAGGGTAGCTCTTTTGGGGAAATAGGGTGACTCTCTGTTCTTTGTAATGATCCAGTGGCTCTGTAGGACATCGGTTTGACGAGCGTAGGAGTTTCACCTCTGGAACAGGTCGGGCAGACTGCTCGATCCCTTAACTCTCGTTTGTTACACTAGGATCTGTCATCATTTAGCGCCGAAATGTTTATACGGCAGTCGTTTCAGCCCCTAGTTATGTTTGCTGGACGGGCGCGGTAACCTTGATGCCGCAAGGCTTCTAGACCTAATTGATGACGCGCCCTAAGATTAAGGAGAAGGATTCGGCACCTTGAGCAATTGCGTGGAGAGCGGCTTTGCCGACCCACAACTCCTACTCCTGCGTTGCACGGGGAACCCCGTTTTGGATGTTTTGACCTGCCCGGCTCAGTAAAAAAAACGACCCGAACCGATAGGGTCTGTTGTGGATTTCATAGACAGCCTTTACGACACCTCGTCAAAAACGCTATATACTTGATTTATCATTTATGAATGAATTTCTTTTAACCTATACGGAAAAAACGATGGGAACGCAAGCCCCTATTTCGAGAGATGTTATTCAATATGTGGCAGATTACTTCAGTATCCTTGGTGAGCCGATGCGGCTCCGTATCCTCAGTCTATTACAGGACGGAGAAAAATGTGTTCAGGATTTAGTGGCTCAGACGGAAACCAGTCAAGCCAATGTCTCTAAACACTTAAAGGTGATGTTGCAAGCAGGAATTTTAAGTCGTCGCACAGAAGGTACTTCTGCCTATTATTGTGTAGCCGATGATTTAATTTATGACCTCTGCAATTTAGTTTGCGATCGTATTGCCGATCGCATTGAACGGCAAGCGGAACAGTTTCGTAAACTGAGCCTGACAGGGAAACAATAGGAAGCAGTAATGTCGGAAGCGATCGTTCGCTTAGTGGATATTTCTAAGGTCTATGGGAGTGACGAGACAGAAGTTTATGCCCTACGATCGTTAAGTCTTGAGATTCATAGTGGGGAGTACTGTGCCATTGTCGGGGCTTCCGGATCTGGAAAATCGACCTTAATGAATATTATTGGCTGTCTCGATCGTCCCAGTCAGGGGCAATATTACCTAGATGCTCAAGAAGTAGCTCAACTCAGCGACACCGATCTGGCCTATACCCGCAACCATAAAATTGGTTTTATTTTTCAGCAGTTTCATCTCTTGCCTCAGTTGACTGCCCTAGAGAATGTAGTGCTGCCCATGATCTATGCGAATGTGCCGGCCCAGGAACGCCAACGACGGGCCCAGGACGCGCTGGAAAAAGTTGGGCTAGGCAATCGTTTGAGAAATCGCCCCAATCAACTCTCCGGTGGGCAGCAACAACGGGTCGCCATTGCCAGAGCGATCGTCAATAATCCCGTACTGTTGCTGGCGGATGAACCCACCGGAGCCCTGGACTCTCACACGACCCAGGAAATTTTAAGTATTTTTCGAGATCTGCATCAGCAAGGCATGACGGTCACCGTTGTCACCCACGAAAAGGAAGTGGCGGATCAGGCTCAACGGGTCATTCACTTTAAGGATGGAGAAGTCATTAGCGATGAATTGAATCTCGTCTCTCCAGCGGAACCCGTTCTCTCCACAGTTTCTTGAACACGGTTGCTTAAACATCCTTTGGAAATCCCTTCACCTGCATTAGATCCCCCGATCGGCTTTCACCCTCAAATTTCTCAAGAACGTAGTAAGATTAAGCCGCCTGAACTTGCCTAACTCAGAGAGGACTGGATAGCTTATGATTTCGTCCCGAACAGTTCGATCACTCTTCCTCGCCCTGCTTTCCTTGGGTCTAGGTTTACCGGCAGCCCTGCCACTGCAAGCGGGAACCTGTGCCTCTGAGTGTGGGCCAGCCCCCCTCAGCTTTACCCCCGGCTCCCCGATCGAGGTGGAAGTGGTCAACCTCACCGCCAACATTATTTTGTTCCAGGAAGCCGGGGGCAGTGATCCCATTCCCTTAGCTCCCGGACGAACGCTGCGACTGCCCCGCCTCACCACGACGATCGAAAATGCTGCTTTAAACTTTTGGGATAGC
>JBMTZC010000057.1:0-15880 GCA_049455215.1 Prochlorotrichaceae cyanobacterium | reverse complement strand
GGCTGCAATTTCAGATGTGCAATTTCAGATGTGCAGGTTCAGATGATAGTGATACAGCGCCACAGGCTGATCAAGCGCCTGAAAATACTGGGGATCTTCAGGGGACAGGTACACCGCAGTAAACTGCTCTGCCTCAATCTGCTGCCGATCGGGATCAAAGTGATAGGCAGTAGTCGTTTCTACACGATTGAGATAAATTTGAGGGCGGCTCCGGAAAAACTGTTGGCTGATCTCGGTGGTCAAAAATTGGAAACGATCGTCTTCGGGGGTTTCCGTGGCGCGATCCGTAACGATCGTCACCAATTGTAAAGTTTGGGAATCCTGACGGAGGGTGGTCACCTGTCGATTGGGATTGTTCTGATCCACCACAACGGATTCTACCTGGGAAGTCGTTTCAGAATCAGTATCCCCCAGATAGGCTTGGGCAATATTGAAACCATTAAAGGCTCGATCCGCTACAATTTCAGCCTGCTCCGGGGGAAACTCCGGGAGCCAACCTTGCCAGGCCTGTTGCCAAGACCGCCAAAACGATCGGGACGATCGACCTGGCACAAGCGGCGGGGGCAAAAATCGCACCTGAAACGTGAGGGGCTGATGCAAATAGCGGCGATTGCCCTCAAAACCAGGGGTGATAATATGCGGAGCAAGGGGAGCCTCTAGATCCATTAAAGTACTCTCCACCTGCCAGGTGCCTCGAAACCAATCCGGGTAAACTAAATCGCCCTGAGCCGGTTGAACCGTCGGCAAATTTGACCAGTGGGGAAAGGCTTGAACACGGGTTTGCAGGGACTCTGCCCAGGCTGTGTTACTTAGGGACAGCCAAATCAACATCAATAATCCGAAACGTAAGAGATGTCGATAGTTGTTATTCTGCCTTAAAATGCCTATCCAGTGCGTTGTCCAAGCCATGAATCCTAGCCCGTATTCTAGCAAAGTCTCACGAGTGATTACCTATAACGATCGCTCTATGGTCACTGTAGAAGAATTAAACCAGTTATTGGTGCGTTCTGGGCAACCGCCGCGCTCTTTGGCCAAGTTAACGATCGCTTTAGATGCCTCCTTAGCGTGCATTTCCGCCCGGTTGCTGCGCGAAAAGACCTTAGTGGGTTTTGCGCGATTGGAGGGGGATGGGGTTTTTCAAGCAACGGTGTGGGATTGTGTGGTAGACCCAAACCTCCCCCAGCCCGAAGCCGTGAAACGCCTTGTGCTAGAGCGAATGAAGCGAGAGGTACGACAACGCTATTCTAAATGCTGTATTTCTATCTTCTCCTCCCGCGAAGATTATGCCTTATTCAATGTTCTCGGCTTTCGGGAAGATGAAAAAGGCATTCGGGGTATGCAATTAAGAGGGTAAAGGGCACCTGGATGATTCGGGGCAGGGCGGAGGCAACCGTCAGATCTCAATGCAATCTCAGGGGGCTGTATTGTAGGCTACTGGTTTGAATTTATTTTGCTGCACACTCCCCCCTGAAGTTGACCGCCTATTCACGCTAAGATCAGGAGGTTGTTTTATTCCCCTGACAAGTTTTACGTGCAAACTCAACCCTCCACTCTAGATTCCTCTAGAGTGTCTCCTGCTGCAGCGGCGTTACCCTTTACGCTTCAAGATTTGAAAAATGCCATTCCCAGTGAATGTTTTCAACCCTCTCTGGGTCGTTCTTTGGCTTACTGCTTTTTAGATCTAGGATTAGTAACTTTTTTCTACGCCTTAGCGGCCTATCTTGATTCCTGGTACTTTTATCCCTTCTTCTGGCTCATCCAAGGGACACTATTTTGGTCACTCTTTGTGGTCGGCCATGATTGTGGACATGGTTCTTTTTCTCAATTGAAATGGGTGAATAATTTCATTGGACATTTGTGTCATATTCCCATTTTAGTTCCCTACCATGGCTGGCGCATTAGTCATCGGACTCACCATGCGAATACGGGCAATTTAGACACGGATGAAAGCTGGTATCCCGTTTCGGAAGCTAAGTACCAACAAATGCCCTGGTATGAAAAGCTCTTTCGCTTTCATTTACTCCTCATCGCCTATCCTCTCTATCTGTTTAAACGATCGCCAGATCGGGAAGGCTCTCACTTTTTACCCAATAGTCCTTTATTCCGTCCGTCAGAAAAATGGGATGTGATCACCAGTGCCGTCCTGTGGGTAGGCATGGTTATTTTCTTAGGACTGTTAACGGTGCAATACGGTTGGCTGTTCCTCGTCAAGTTTTATCTGATGCCCTATATCGTTTTTGTGGTTTGGTTAGATTTTGTGACCTACTTGCACCACACAGAACCGGACATCCCTTGGTATCCCAATGAGGACTGGTATTTCTTGAAAGGCGCACTTTCCACGATCGATCGGGATTATGGCTGGATCAATCCCATTCATCATGACATTGGCACCCATGTTGCCCATCATATTTTTTCTAATATGCCCCATTACCACCTGCGCACAGCTACTGCTGCCATCAAGCCAATTTTAGGGGATTACTATCGCTGCTCCACGGAGCCCGTGTGGAAGAGTTTCATTCGCTCCTACCGCTCCTGCCACTATGTCCCCAACCAAGGCTCTCCCCGCTATTACCGATCGCCCTCCTTTCCTGAGGGAGATCTGGACTAAGCGTACTGCTCCGAACCTGAACGGATGAGGCGCAAAGTCCCACCCTATCCCTCAGGGGATTCGCAAAACCGATCGTTCAGTTTTAGAGCACTCCGATTAATTATGGCGATCGGCGCAGCCGATCGCCATACCTCCTATTCTTACCTGGGAGGTGCCCTTTAGATTAATTTAGATTGAATTGATGATGCACCCTAGAACAGGGATGAGGTCACAATGGCTTGGAACACTGCAGATGAATAGGCTCATCTGCTAATTCACTCAGACCGATCGTGTCGAGGGCCTGCTGCCATTCTTCCGCAAACTGATTTCGTTCTGACACTTCACAATATTGCTGCAGCAATGTGTTCATTGCATCTAGCCAAAGATTGTCTTGAAGATCTGCCTGTACTTGGCCCACCCAACTGGTATTACTTCTGGCGTTCTGGTCAAGGGTTGGTTGGCGATAAATATAACTGGAAATACTCGTCCGTCCTAGATCCAGACCAAAGTTAAAGCTAGGATCGAGGGTCTGATCATTCGACTGACAATAGAGGGCTAAAGTCCAACGATAGGCTTTATCTGCTTCTAAGGGGGGGATGGAAGCATCGGAGGGAATTGCTAAACTATAAATTCCCCCTTCCTCCCCATCAATACGAAAGGTGGCTCGGTAGAGCAACATATCTTGCTCACTCATTAGCTCTAACTCGGCATACCGCACGGAAGAGGGCGGAATGTACCATGCTAAACGCGGGTAGGCATTGGTGGTAATCCCTAAGTTAGTGGGGGGAGTCAGGGCAACAAAATTACGTTTGAGGGGAGATAAGCCTTCCGGAGTGCCGGGGATAATTTCACAGCCTCGTGTACCGCCACCGGTACGGTTGCCAGGCCATCTAGAAGAAGCGTTAGTGGATTGAGCAACTAGTTCAGGTTGAGCATCCACGGGCATGGCTTGACCTGGGGCCATGCTGATGAAGCTAAAACTAATCCAGATCAAATATCCGATGGAAGTGGAAGCGTTCAATAGAAAACGGGACATAAACTTATCCTTTGCTCAGAACAGTGCGCTCAGAACAGAGATTGACAGAGATTGTGCAGGAACCTCATTCATTTTAAGGGGTATTCACTTAAAGCAATAGGGTAGGCACAAAGTGCTACGCCCTATCCTTCCGGCTGTGCCGTATCAAACGGTTCCCTTAGAAAGCTCCAGCACAGGCATTCCTGTCACCATTTGTTCTGATGGCTTCTATACCTTGGCTAAAAGCTCTAGACCACTGTACAGCAAGAAAAGTTCCTTCAGGGAGTTTGTACTGCTGAGTCTAGATCTATCCCTGTACCCTTGATCTGGCACGCCTTTTCCTCCGCTTCCGATGGCGCGTTATTCATTAGGGCGGGCTTTTCACTGCAAACGAAAAAGAGTGCGGCACTTTGCGCCACACTCTTCATCCTTAATAATTTGGTAGCTCTAGGGCACGCTACCCCTTTAGTCCAGGACTTTCACGGTATCGATATTAACTAACTTCTAACTTCCCGTTCCCGTGTTATCGCTAGGGACTGAAATCAGCACAGCATGGATATTTCATCGCTAACTGATGACCGTTCCTCGTCCCCACACAGGGATCAGGACGTAGCAGGCGGCGCAGCCGCCCACCACTAATGAGGTGACCTCATTCCTTAGCTTTCCACCGATTGGGGCGATCGCTCTGGCTCAACCACAGCGGGTAAGCTGGAGCGACTTTCTGCGGCAGACACCTTCACTTTCCCTTCTTCATCCACATCGACGATCGCTACATCGCCGTCTTGAATGCGATTGGAAAGGATTTCCTCTGCTAACGTGTCCTCTAAGAGGCGCATAATGGCGCGGCGTAGCGGACGAGCCCCGTAACTGGGGTTGTAGCCCTCTTCGATGAGGCGATCCTCGAACTTCGGTGTGACTTCGAGGGTAATGCCTTTTTCCGTAAGACGGCTGAAGACTTCCCGCAGCATAATCTTGGCGATCTGCTTGACCTCTTCCTTGTTCAACTGGCGGAAGACGATGATTTCGTCTAAGCGGTTGAGGAATTCTGGACGGAAGTAATTCTTCAGTTCCTCATTGACCAAGGAGCGAATGCGGTTGTATTGAGAATCGGCAGGATCATCCCCGGAGAACTCAAAGCCTAGACCACCGCCACCTTTTTCGATCACCTTAGAGCCAATGTTAGAGGTCATGATGATCAAGGTGTTTTTAAAGTCCACCGTGCGCCCTTTGGCATCCGTCAGCCGACCATCTTCAAGAATTTGCAGGAGGAGGTTGAACACATCCGGGTGAGCTTTTTCAATTTCATCGAAGAGGACGACGGTGTAAGGACGGCGGCGAACCGCTTCCGTCAGTTGTCCTCCTTCGTTGTAGCCCACATACCCTGGCGGTGAACCGATCAGTTTAGAAACGGTGTGACGCTCCATGTATTCCGACATATCCAGTCGCACCATGGCTTCTTCGGATCCAAAGAAGTAGGCTGCCAAAGACTTGGTTAGCTCGGTTTTACCGACCCCCGTGGGCCCAGAGAAGATAAAGCTGGCAATAGGACGGTTAGGACTTTTTAGACCGACCCGCGCCCGACGAATGGCACGGGAAACTGCCCGCACCGCTTCCTCTTGACCAATGAGGCGGTTGTGGAGGGTATCTTCCATGTGCAGGAGTTTTTCGGACTCGCTTTCCGTGAGTTTGTTTAGCGGAATTCCGGTCCAAGCGGCCACCACGTAGGCGATGTCTTCTTCGGTGACTAAGGGGGAATCATCTTCGCTGCCATTTTCAGACTTTTTGTTCTGAGCAATGGAGCGAATTTCTGCTTTGATCTCCATTTCCCGATCCCGCAGTTCCCCTGCCCGATCGAAGTCTTGGGCCCGCACGGCATCATCTTTTTCCTTGAGCAACTGACGCAGTTGTTTGTCTAGCTCTTTGGCGGCGGGCGGCAGTTGAGAGTTGATTAAACGAACCCGAGAACCGGCTTCGTCAATGAGGTCGATCGCTTTGTCAGGGAGATAGCGATCGGAAATATAACGATCGGATAATTTGGCCGCAGCATCCAAGGCTTCATCGAGAATTTTCAGCTTGTGGTGTTGCTCGTAGCGCTCCCGGAGACCGTGGAGAATTTCGATCGTCTCTTCGACACTCGGTTCACCCACCATAACGGGTTGAAAACGGCGCTCTAGGGCTGCATCCCGTTCAATGTGCTTACGATACTCATCTAAAGTAGTGGCACCAATACATTGCAGTTCACCCCGAGCTAAAGCGGGCTTGAGGATATTGGCAGCATCGATCGCCCCTTCTGCAGCACCGGCCCCAATGAGGGTGTGAACTTCATCAATGACCAAAATGACGTTCCCCGCCTGGCGAATTTCATCCATGATTTTTTTGAGGCGCTCCTCAAATTCACCGCGATACTTGGTTCCGGCAACGAGTAAACCAATATCCAGGGTAACAACGCGCTTTTCTTCCAAAATATCGGGAATGTCGGTATTAGCAATCCGTTGGGCTAGACCTTCCGCGATCGCGGTTTTACCCACACCAGGTTCCCCGATTAATACGGGATTATTCTTGGTACGGCGACCAAGGATTTGAATCACCCGCTCAATTTCTTTTTGGCGACCCACCACGGGATCTAACTTGCCTTCGGCGGCCAATTGGGTGAGATTGGAGCCAAATTCATCCAGGGTGGGGGTTTTAGTGCGTCCGCCACCGCCTCCAGCGGTTACCTCAGCGGTTTCACCCAGCATCCGGATCACCTGAGTGCGGACTTTAGAGAGGTCAACGCCCAAATTTTCGAGGACACGGGCAGCGACCCCTTCTCCTTCCCGAATCAGTCCCAAGAGTAGGTGCTCAGTGCCGATGTAGTTATGACCGAGCTGACGGGCCTCTTCCAGGGACAATTCTAAAACTCGTTTGGCCCGAGGTGTGAAAGGAATTTCCACCGCCACAAAGCCAGACCCGCGGCCAATGATTTTTTCCACTTCAATCCGAGCGTCTTTAAGGTTCACTCCCATGGATTTGAGAACCTTAGCGGCGACTCCGGTACCTTCACCAATTAACCCTAGGAGGATTTGTTCGGTTCCCACAAAGTTATGCCCAAGACGACGAGCCTCCTCTTGGGCAAGCATAATGACCTTGATAGCCTTTTCTGTAAAACGCTCAAACATGACTTGTTTATCACCCGCTGCGTGCCATTTAAGCCTGATTCTAGCACAGGCCTAGGAAGCTGTTGCGCTAGAAATAACAACGGAGATTGCGGTACTCCGGTAGGGAAATTACGGAACGCAGGGAGCGGCGTTGATTCCTTCCTACCGATGGAAACAGCGGTAACGCCCGTGCACTTGTACAGCAAGTGCAAAGCACCGTATGTCTTGGCATTGGTTGGCCGTTGTCTAGACTTCCCCAATAATCATATTCAAAGTTTGCACAACTTTGTTAACAAATGCGGCTGGAAGTATTTCACCCGTAGTTTTCCACCATCGCTGGTTCAGGTCAACGGTACGGATTTGTTCAGCGATAACTGAGCCATGAATTCTGAACCCATCGGGAATGAGTAACATTGTCTGCACTTCAGGTTTGATGGTATTGGTGATGGGAGTGATGACGACGATACCTTGGCGTGCACTATTGAATTTTGTGTGACTCAGCACTAAACAGGGACGAGCATCTCCCGATTGTTCCCGTCCCTGTGTTGGCATGAGATTGATGCGAATAATTTCTCCTCGATGAATTTGAAGATCCATTATGTGCGCTGCAACAGGTTCAAATTATTTCTTGACCTACTGGATCACTAGCGGTAAACCCTTTGACATCTTCGGGATACTCAAAATCATCAGGAATGCTGGCGAGTAAAACATCAAGGCTTAAAGCAGTGTGCTTCTGTTGGGGCACCAAGGTACCTGCAGATCTCATCAGATTAGGGGGTTCTCCCGTTGTGGTATCTGAAGATTCCTTTTGCAAATAATCTTCTAGGGCTTTCAGGAGAAGTGATTCGATCGTTTCCGATCGTCCACGAAGCTGATCCATCAAGCAATCGGGAATGTCCAGGGTAATGGTACTCATGGCTTGTAGGGGGGCTATCAACTACGGTTAAGACGAGGGCTGTAGGCGTTAGCTTAGCTTATTTCGATCGTTTCCCTTAGCGGAGATATTCTAAAATTCCCTGGGCGATCGCGGTTGCCATTTGCCGGCGGAAGGCGGGATCGGCGAGGCGGGGCGCGTCTTCTATCCCGGTCACAAATCCAGTCTCAATTAAAGTCGCAGGCATAGAGGTACGACGAATGACATAGAAATTTGCCTGTTTTACGCCTCGGTTTGTCATGGGAATATTATTTAAGATGCGTTGCAGAATGGTACTAGCCAAAACCCGCCCCTCTGCAGAGGCATAATAAGTCTCCACGCCATTGACTTCCGGACGGCTCAGACTGATGGCATTGGCATGAATACTGACAAAAATGGTAGCGTTCGCCCGCTCTGCCATGTCCACCCGAGGCTCCAAGCCTAAATCGTAATCACCGGTACGGGTTAGCACCACCTGAATTCCCTGTTGTTGCAAAAGCCCGGCCACCTGTTGGGAAATATCCATGACAATTTGTTTTTCTTGAATATTGCCAATGCCGATCGCGCCGGGGTCGGGGCCGCCGTGGCCAGGATCAATAATCACTAAGGGACGACCACTAGAGGGGCCAGAAGGAATGGTGGGCTGTGTAGGTTGCGTGGGAAAAGGCTGGGGAACGGTGGGGTTCGTGGGCCGAGGCACCGTCGGTACGGTAATGGGACGGGATCCGGTTAAGGCTAAAACTAATAAGCGATCGTTCGCCGCCTGTAAGCTCTCAATTTGGACACTGGCCGCTGGTTGGACAACGATCGTCACCGTTTGGGGATCACTTTGCCGCAGGCGTACCCGCAAGAGGGGACTATCCGTGCCCAGTTGGGGACCGCGCACATTCGGAGAAAGTTGAGCCGGACTGAGGGTAATGCGATATTCACCACTCACCCATTCACCTTGATAGCGGGTGGCGTCACTGGTTTGAATTAATAGTTGATTGGTTGAACTATTGAGATCAATGGCCTGGACTTGGCTCAAACTGGGGGTTGAGGGCACTGGAGAGCTGACCGGGGAACCGGTGCTAGTGGCTGGTCGTTGATTTCCCCCCTGGGGTAAGAGAATAATTCCCCCTAAATTGCTGACACTGGCCTGCCAGTTGGGAGGATTTTTCGTGAGACGAGCCTTGATGCGGACCTCAGTCGATCGTTGCTCAAATTCAATTCGTTCAATGCCGAGTTCAGGGAGGGCAAATTTGGCATCTTGTAAATTAGCGGCCAGCACCGTATCGAATACATCCAATTCTAGGGAGCGTCCATCGCGACTCCGCCGGAAATTGATGCGAGGGGTAGCGCCCCGTGTTCGTAAAAACAGACCATCAGGGGTTTGTCGCCAAGATTCTATTTGGGTAGGAGCCTGAACTCCAGAGGTTTGAGGGGTTGGAGCTCCTAAGTTGCCGGTGACATTACTCGGCAACTCGAGCCGTTGCGGAGCCGGGAGTTGCACCATCCAGCGACTCGGAGAAACCGCTTGAATCTGGATCTGTTGGGGATTGACGGTATAGCCCGTCGCCATTTCAATGACAAAACGGGTGGTATTAGCGTCAAATTGAGCAATGCGGACACTTTGGACTGCTCCCCCGATCGCTTCCTCTAACCGGGGCCGCCCCAAAACCGTATTGGGTAAATCCACAACAATACGGGTTGGGTTGGGGAGCAGTTGAGCCTGGGGTTGCACCGCTTCGTTGGTGGTAAACTCCAAACGATTTTCTGTACGATCAAACCGCCAAGACATAACTTGACCAGCCCAAGCGGGTACCGCCTGTAAGACCGTGCTCAAAACACTAGTCAATAAACTGCTGAGTAGCAGGGACTTCCATCCCTTGCCCAAAGAGGGAGGCTGAAACATAAGGGTGCAAGTAGGTGTGGAGAAGAGAAAAACGATTAAGCCGCTAGATTATCTGTCCTGAGGGACTTTGGCAAGATGGGGGCTAGGGTGCGTCATCAATGAAATCCAGAACCCTGACGGTATGGACATGAGCCGCGATCGTTCCAGTTTGAGAGCTAGGGGCTAACCCGCACGGCATAGACATTGCACCGCTAAGGATGACAGTCCCTCGCGTGGCACTATGCCAAATTGCCTGCCCTTTTCTACGACCAACGGAAGGGCTGTAAGTTCCGTGTCACGCTGGTCGTGTTTGCGATCGTGATCTGGAAATTCTGGGGATGGTCGTGTTGAAGCTTAAAAATATCTTCTGCTCACCTCTTCTGCTGGCTGACGTGAGTACTACTGTGAAATCGTAAGGGAAATTCGATCGCTTCCCTGATCCGCGATCGCTTCTAATACGGCGGCAACTGCTTGATAGGGCAAATTCCGATCCGCCTTGAAAATAATTTCTCCGAGGGGATCTTGAGTGCGATATTGGCGCACGACGGTTTGCATTTCGGCTAGAGGAATGGCCTCGCCCTCGTAAATAATTTCCCCATCCCCATTGAGACCAATCAACAACGGGCCTTCAATAATATCTTCGGCTATGCCCCCATTCCCGGTGGGGTTTTCCAGGTTTTGAATCACATTCCCGGAAAAAGACATGGTGATAATAATGAAGAAGGTCAAGACGGACATCATGACATCCAACATGGGAACGAGGTTAATTTCCGGTAAGGAGTCGGTCTGTGCTTTACGGCGCATCTTCTGCGGGCTCCTGACGAATCACCAGGGACACCCGATCGCCTCCTAGGTTCTGTAAGGGTAACAAGACTTCCATCATCTCCTGATAGGTTAGCTCACCTGCGGGGCGCAGCAGGATAAACCCCTGGGGGTTGATTTGTAAATACGTTTGAGCCGTCGCGAAGGCTTCCGCTGCCGTGAAGGGCTGCTCCTCGATCGCAATCCCCGTTTCATCGAGATCGATCACCAATGGCTTCGTTTCCGTTTCCCCTGGATAGCGATCGGCCGGTAAGCGTAGGGGAACAGACTGCTCCAAACTCAGGGAGACCGACACCATCACAAAAAAAGCCAGAATCGCCAGCATGGCATTCAACATGGGAATTAAATTCACCTGAGGAAGGGTATCCTGCCGGGTTGCCTTAAATCGCATGATGGGGTTCTGCCTCCGGTGCGTCTTTCCCGGTCTCTAGATAGTCCTGATGTTCCTGATCCCCCCCATTCTGGCTGAGGTGGTTTTGTCGCCAATACTGACGATAAAGCAGTTCTAACTGACTGCCCACTTCTAAGAAATAGTCCATCTGACGGCTTTGCAGCACCACTAAAACCCGGAAGACAATCAGAGCCAAAATAGCGACCATCATTCCCGCCGCCGTGGTGAGCAGTGCTTCACCAATCCCACCCGCCGCTTGGGTAGCTTGCTCACTGGTGGCTCCGCCTCCCACCACGAGGTTACTAAAGGTATTAATTAGCCCGGTCACGGTACCGAGAAGTCCTAATAAGGGAGCGAGGGCAACAACGGTTTCTAAAAATTTATCCCCCTTACGCATTTCCACAAATTCCCGATCTGCCGCACTTTCTAAGGCGAGTCGGAAGGCTTCTGGATCGGGTTGGTGGAGTTTCAAGGGTGCGAAGAGAAAACGTCCAATGGGGGTTTGCCTAGAGTCTGCGGCGATCGTCGCGGCATCCGTTAAACTATGCTGTGCTGCCTCTAGAACGTGGGGAACAACTTCCTGTTCTTGGCGGAGTAACATGATCCAAAATAAGGCCCGTTCTAAACCGCAGGCCACGGTTCCTACGGAGAGGAGCAGGATGGGCCACATCACTGGCCCGCCCTTTAGGAATTGATCGTAGAGAATCATGGGAGTTGGAGTGCTGAAAAATTCTTGCCAATTCTATCGGGTTCTTCTGACAAGATAGAACCATCAAGCCTTAACCTTAGGAGGGCTGTGACACTTTATGCGCTGTAGGTGCTGTGACTCTGATTGATCGCTCAAGCCTAACGAAACTCTTCTGCCAGTGCTTTTTTGTTCCCGCCACGGCAGAGTCCCAAACGATCGCTGCTTTTGGGGAAGAAAACCTGCGGGTGATGGTGCAAAATGACGAATTATTAGGCGCTTTGGCCCTGATTCCCATGGCGCAGTGGTATGGAGGACAACGGGTTTCCTGTACGGGAATTGGCTCTGTGGCCATTGCTCCCCATCAACGGGGACAAGGGTGGGCCAGTCAACTCCTGCAACAATCGCTTCAGGAACTCCAGGAGCAGGGCACCGCACTCTCCATCCTCTACCCCGCCACCCCAAGCCTTTATCGGAAATGGGGCTATGAGCGGGCCGGGACTTGGCTACACTGGCAATTGACCCTCCAGGATCTGCCTCGCCAAACCCCAGCGTTAGAGATTCATCCCCTCCCCCTCGGGGCCAAATCCCTTCAGCCCCTCTACGATCGCTGGGCTGCACAGCATAATGGTTTGCTCGATCGTCATCCGGGACTCTGGCAACTCTTACTGCAGTCTGCCCCCTATGCCTATTGTCTCGGTTCCGTCACCGATCCCCAGGGCTATATCCTCTATGCCCAGGAACGGGATGAGTCAGGCAACCGAATTCTCCTCAAGGATTGGGTAACTTTAACCCCGGCGGCAACCCAGGCCAGTTTAGATTTTTTTGCTCAGCAACAGGCCCAGGGAGATGTTGTAAGGGGCCATGGGCCGATCGTTGACCCCCGGCTCTTGGAGCAGAGCGTGACCATCCAACAACAGCGATCGTGGATGCTGCGGATCATTCATGTCAAAAATGCCCTAGAACAGCGGGGTTACCCCCTTCACTGTGAGTTAGAACTGCATTTAGCGATCGAAGATCCACTCTTCCCGAATAATAACGATCGTTTTTGTCTCCAGGTCAGCCAAGGCCGGGGTCAGGTGTTACGGGGGGGACAAGGACATTTATCCGTACCGATCGCCAGCTTAGCCCCCCTGTTTAGCGGATTTCTCTCCCCCAAACAACTCCAGGATCACGGCTACATCGAGGGAGACTCCCACAGCTTAGCCATTGCCCACACCTTGTTTTATGGATCAGCCCCCTGGTTAGCAGACTTTTTCTAACGGGAGGGCATTACGTTGGACTTGCTGGACTTTAAAAGCCCAGACTAGTATATTGTTCATAGCTATATAATTATCAATAGAATATGATAGTTACTCCTCTATCCCCTCAGTCCCCGGAGTCCTTGCGGCTCAACTGGTCAGCGGTTTTCTTCTTTGCACTCATTCACCTCCTTGCTTGCCTTGCCCCTTGGTACTTTTCCTGGTCTGCCCTGGGGGTCACCCTGTTTCTGCATTGGCTCTTGGGCAGCATCGGCATCTGCCTGGGCTACCACCGTCTGTTGAGCCACCGTAGTTTTCAGGTTCCCCGCTGGTTAGAATACACTATCGCCTTGATTGGGGCTGCAGCGCTACAAGGTGGTCCCATTTTCTGGGCAGCGGGTCACCGCTTGCACCATGCCCATACGGAAGATGAAGTTCAAGATCCTTACTCTGCCCGCAAAGGCTTTTGGTGGAGCCACATGCTCTGGATTTTCTACCCGAATGCCGATTTTTTTGACTATGACCGGTATCAGCGTTTTGCCCCCGATCTCGTCCGGGATCCCTTCTATGTCTGGCTCGATCGCTATTTTCTCGTCTTACAATTGCCGATCGCGGCTTTGCTGTATCTCCTGGGAGGGTGGTCCTTTGTGGTGTATGGCGTATTCGTCCGGGCCGTTGTCCTCTGGCACACCACTTGGATGATTAATTCGGTGACCCACATGTGGGGCTATCGTACTTTTGCCATTCCTGATAACTCTCGCAACCTCTGGTGGGCGGCAATTTTTACCTATGGAGAAGGCTGGCACAATAATCACCATGCTTATCCCCATGTGGCAAAAGCAGGTTGGCAGTGGTGGGAACTGGATATGACCTGGTGGGTCATTAACTTGCTCAAGACCTGTGGATTGGCCACAAAAGTGAATTTACCGCCACAACGTCAGGCCTTAACCTAACATCACAAGCTAATGGATGACGCGCCCTAGAAACGGTCTGAATCTGCAGGAATCTGCTGCGATCCTAAGGTCTTGTTATTTTTGATACGGTTTTTTCCGTGCAGATCAGGCATTATATAAGGAGTATATATACTTAATCTTAACTCCTGATTCCTTGCGTGGCTCCCGGCTTCCGGTCGGGAGTTTTTTATTGACCGGAAAGCTTTCCAATTCTGGGGAATTCTTAGAGAATAGGACTGAAGGAAAGATAGAGTCACGATTTTATGTGAACTCTATTTGTTTTGGTGTTCTGGTGTTCTCTAAGGAGATTTTCTAATGGTGTGGTGTGAGAACAATAAGAATAATCATAAGCAATTTGTACCCCAAGATCTGAGACGTTTCCGACAAGGGGTTGCCGTACTGCTTGTGGGGGGAAGTTTGCTCAACCTTGCCGATTTCGCGCAAGCGCAACCCGTGCCCAGTAATGCCCCCGATCCCAGCGATATTCGCCAGGGGAATCCGAATGAAGAGCAGTTCCCTCAGTCTGTTCCGGCTCCCAATCAGTTTGAAAATCTACCCGGCTTGGATAGTACACCGGAGGCGGGGGAAGGGTTGCCGGATGCGGGAACAGGAGCCAGTGTCTTCATCAGCCGTATTCTGGTGGAAGGGAGCAGCGTCTACGATAGCGATCGTCTCCAAGAGGCGGTGAGTGGATTTGAAGGACGAGAATTAACCCTGGAAGAATTGCAATCGGCGGCGGATGCGGTCACCCAGATTTATCTCAATGATGGTTACATTACGACCCGAGCCGTTTTAGTCGATCAAGAAATTGTCGATGGAGTCGTCACAATCCAAATCATCGAAGGGATTCTAGCGGACATCCAAATTGAAGGGACAGAACGTCTGCGTCCCAAATACATTAGTAGCCGCATTCGCCTGGGCGCTAAAACCCCTCTCCGGGTCAGTGAACTGGAAGATCAACTCCGGCTGTTGCGCGTGGATCCCCTGGTTGCCTCCCTGGAAGCCAGTCTGCGAGCCAGCGATAAGGTGGGGCAAAGTGTCCTGGCGGTGCGGGTGACGGAAGCGCCAAACTGGGGCGGTTTTGTGGGCATTGATAACTCCAGCCCCGAAAGTGTGGGGGGACAACGGAGCCGCACCGAAATGTATTACCGCAACATCGCGGGAAATGGTGAAACCTTGAGTGGGGGTTGGGATCGGAGCTTCGTTGGGGGCTCCGACGTGTTTCGGGTGACCTATCGGCAGCCAGTCAATGCCCGTAATGGCACCGTACAACTGCAAACCACGATCGATCGCAACGAAATTACCCTACCGCCCTTTGATGCCCTGGATATTGCGGGAGAAACGGAAAGTTACGAAATCAGCTTCCGACAGCCCATTATTCGTAGCCCTCGCCGGGAACTAGGCTTATCCGTTGCCTATCGGTACCAAAATGGACAAACCTTTGTGGGGGGTGTGGGTAGCCAACTGGGAACCACCACCGGGGCAGAACCGAACGGTACCACCCGGGTTGGGGTCGTCAAATTTGGTCAAGACTTTGTGCGCCGCGATCCCAAAGGAGCCTGGGCCCTGCAATCTCAGTTTAGCTTTGGCACCGACTTCCCCTTTGATGGCACCACCAATTCCGGTGATATTCCCGATACCCATTTCTTTAGTTGGCTCGGGCAAGCCCAACGGGTTCAGCGCATTAACGATCGTAACCTCTTAATTTTGCAAGCAGATTTACAGTTGGCCACTGCACCACTGCTCAGTTCTCAACAATTTGTCTTGGGGGGTGGACAATCGGTTCGAGGGTATAGCCAAAACCTCCGCTCAGGAGACAATGGCTTCCGTTTTTCCGCAGAGAACCGCTTCACCGTGGGCCGCAATGACCTAGGCCGTACCGTCCTCCAACTGGCTCCCTTCTTTGATACCGGTGTGGTCTGGAAAAATGAGAATAACCCCAACCCCGTCGCCGATGGCACCTTTTTGGCGGGAGCCGGGCTAGGTATTCTCTGGCAACCTACGCCAAAACTGGATATTCGCTTTGATTGGGGGGTACCGATCGTCTCGGTGAATGATAACGTGAAGGACGAGTTCCAGGATCATGGACTCTACTTTAATGTCAACTATCGTTATCCCTAGAAACTGGCACGATTACACGATGCTGAGAGCCCCGGTTTCTGGGCGACCGTGTACAGACATCTTGATCAAACCGATCGATTTAGCTGAATCCCCCTAAATCCCCCTTACTAAGGGGGACTTTCGAGCCGTTTCTTCCGGTTCC
>JBMTZC010000056.1:0-15998 GCA_049455215.1 Prochlorotrichaceae cyanobacterium | reverse complement strand
CAATAAGGGCTTGTTCCTGAGATTGAGCCAGGGCAAGGACGGCTTGGAGGTCATGAATCAGGGCGTTGGAACTTTGGGCGAGAACCATGAAACTACTGTCCTGACAGGCTTCGACATCCTCAGATTCGTACACCTGTTGGGGTGGATTGGGATAGTCAGCCTCATTCGATTTGCCATGGAGCAAAATTTCCTGCACCTCTTGAGGGGTGAAATAGTAGGCTCGACCCCGTTTTGAGCCGTAGGATTTGCCTTGTTTGAGGGCTGCCAGACGTTTCCATGTGTTGAAGGCTTGAACCGTCACACCTTGCTGGGAAGCAATTTCAGCAGCGGTGAGGTCTATTTCGGTTGATGTAGTCATAAGTGTTCTGAATTTCTGAATACGTTCTGAATTTCATTTCTGTACGTTAACACATCAATGTACTGATGTGTTAATCCATTGCTGTATTGTCGAGACAACGCTCTAAAGCGGTAGTATCTTCTAGGTATGAAAGTGAGAAGCAAATTACCGCAGCTAATGGAACAGAGGGGAATTAGTCAGGCTGCCTTGGCCCTAGAAACAGGTCTAGCCCAAGGAACGGTTGGCAAGCTCTGTCGTGGACATTTCACTGCCATTCATACCAATACCCTCACTACGCTGTGTGAATACTTTGGGTTGAAGTCAATCAGCGAGTTAATAGAAATTGAAGATGATGACTAGAGACTTGCCGTAGAACTCCAGAAGTCGCAGTGATTCGCTCGTATCCTCTGTAAGACAAGCTTGTGATTAGCGGGGAATAGAGTGATTTATCTCAATGGAGTTTCTGAATTTCTGAAACCTTTCTGAATTTCCGTTGAACAAATAATAGCACAGATAATTCTGTTTAGTGAATTATTTGTTCTATGTATGAAGTTTGTGTTCTAGATCTGATAAATTTTGTTCAGTCGATCGCTTATAGTGATTGAAAAAGACGCTGAACAACTTATGGCTCAGGAGATTCGCCTGAATTGTATTTACATGGATTCTGAGACACGCAGTCGTTTTGATCTGGCCTGTGAAGAATTAGGCTGGGCTTCAAAAGGGCTGGTTACTCAGTGTATTCAGGCATACTTCAAAGTAAATAAGGACTACTACATAGAGGCTGCCTTGTCGGATGCTAAGGCGCGAGGAATGGCAGAGACCGATTATTACCGAATTCTCCGCGATGCTTCTGAGGATGATCTCAATCCTTACATTGCGGGTCGGCCTGCTTTTGGGGGGACACCTTTAGATCCAGTTCCTGCTGTATCGACTGGTGAGGATAATCGTAAGCGGTATAACACCCTCACCCTGTCTAGTTACAACCTTGTGCTACTTCGGGTAGCCCGGATTGTAGATATGGGGCCTTTGGTTCAAGTGGTGAGCCGTATCGTCAAGCAGCATTTCGATCGCTATTGGGAGAGTAACTATGCTCCCCAGATTGATTTAGACAAGGCTTGTACATTTAAATAATGGAGGTAAAGGGAAATGTCTGAACTTACAGTATCTGGAGTCGAAACTGCGGTCAAAGCGATTCTGGAGACTCTCGGTGAACCGATCAATGCTGTTCAAGCCGAAGCGCTGAAGGCTTTTGAGGAGGGTAATTACCAGCGGGTCAAGCGCTTAGGAACAGCTCACTTGGCAGACAATTACATTAAAGCTCTGGGCTATTTGGGGAGTGCTTATAAACTCACGCCCAATACCGACACCATTTTGAGTGAGTCAGCACGGGCGGCGGCAGATTTCATCAAGGAGAAAACCTTGCAAAGCCTTGGCTCGGTTATTGAGTCTGCTTTAGAGCTTGTCTGAATCAAATGGCTTCGGAAGGCACATCGGGTACGGTAGCGATCGGAATTAAAGGGTAGGGTATTGAGGGTTTGTTGCTTCGGGGAGCCCAACGACCATCGAAATGGCTTAGGATCTTCTCTCTGGTTGTGTTTAGAATCTAAGCTGCATGGAAAAATCAGGATTTGAACTGACCGCACATGACTATGAAGGCTTCCTCAAAGATTTGAAAACTCGAATCCGGCAAGCCCAGGTTAAAGCTGCCCTTGCCGTCAACCAGGAGCTTATTTTGCTCTACTGGCAGATTGGTCAGGATATTCTCCAGTGCCAAAGTGAGCAGGGATGGGGAGCTAAAGTCATAGACCGTCTTTCCCGTGATCTCAAAATAGAGTTTCCTGACATGACGGGCTTTTCGCCTCGGAATCTCAAGTATATGCGGGCTTTTGCCGAAGCCTACCCCGACTTAGAAATTGTGCACCAGCTTGGTGCACAAATCCCTTGGAAGCATAATTGCACCATCATTGATAAGGTCAAAAACCCGAATCAGCGGCTTTGGTACATTCAGAAAACGATCGAAAACGGTTGGAGCAGAAATGTTTTAGTCCATCAGATTGAAAGCAACCTTCACGATCGCCAGGGTGGAGCCTTAACGAATTTTGAGTTAACCCTGCCTGCCCCTCAATCAGATCTGGCGCAAAATCTACTCAAATCAGAATATAACCTTGAATTTCTGGGCATCAAGGAAACCGCCTACGAGCGAGAACTGGAACAAGCCCTCCTCAATCACATGCAGAAGTTTCTTCTGGAGCTTGGTTTGGGGTTCTCCTTCATGGGGCACCAGTATCGTCTTGAAGTGGAAGGCGATGAATTTTTTGTCGATCTTCTCTTTTATCATGTGCGACTGCGCTGTTATGTGGTCATAGAACTCAAGACTACGGAGTTCAGACCCGAATATTCCGGACAAATCAACTTTTACGTCAATGTCATCGATGATCAGCTTCGGCACCCAGATGACCAGCCCACGATCGGTATCGTGCTTTGCAAGTCCACCAAAAAAGCGATCGTGCGGTATGCCCTGCGGGGCATGAGTCAACCAATTGGGGTATCTACCTATGAACTAGGGAATGCTCTCCCTGACGCTGTGCAGCACAGTTTACCCTCAGTAGAGCAATTACAGATGGAGTTAGAATCTGTGGCAGCGGAGTTTGGAACCGAGTCCCACTCCAGCTAGTGGCGAAATATTTCGGAATGGGACGTGAAGATACTGATAGGGATAGAGTTGGGCCGTCTATCCCTCACTCTCATCTTAAAGTTCAGGGTTTATTTCCATCTCCTGAAACTCTTGTTCCATCCATTGTTGCTTTTCCAGTTGACTCCACCACTCCCCCGTTTTCATATCTACATCAGTGCGAACCGCCTCATATCGAATCATCTCACCGCGATCGTAATGCTGGAGAATTTCTGTCGCAAACTGACGTTCATAGTCCGATACATTTTGGTAAGGCTTCTGGTAGTCCTGAATTTTTTGACAGGTTGAGATCGACCAATCCGGGCGCTTTTGCCCACTGGAGTAGGTGGAAGACTGACCTTTGAACTCCATCACCACCAACTCCTGGCGTTTGTCGTCCCAATATAGCCCGTCTAACCCTTGAGCAATGGACTTATCATCTCCGTGCATAATGACTTGATAGCCTAAAATATCCGTCGCATAGCGATCGCCCAAACTTTCGCCTTGAATTTGGGAGAAATCTTTCAGGTCTTGCCCGGTTTGATCTTGACGAAATTGTTGCATTTCCCGGCCATCCGTTGGGTTCCAGTAATGGCGTTGAATGGGTTGGTTGCGAGTCCCCTGGGCATGGGCAGTCCAGGAACGAAAAGAATGATTTGTCATGGTGTTTTTAGTTTAGTGATTAGCAATAAAGCGAGGTTGGATCTGGGGAAACGATTGCCGAGGAATCCGTATGGATGCGACGGGAAAATCTTCCCCTAACAGGAGATAGCCCGTAGAGGGCGACAGCATCTGGATTTCCTGGGGTTGTACAACATATTGCTCTCGTAATTCATTACCCACGGTTGTACTGGTATCACCTCGCTGATGATCGCTGGTGTGAGTCACTTTGGGTTCCCAAAACCGTTGCTTGCCGATCGCTTCCGCCATGCGGTGACTCGTGTCTGGGTCGGGACAGTTCAAAATGAGCTTAGTGGGGATATTCTGGAGCAGCGATCGTGTGGTCTCCTTACCGTAAACCGCTTCAATTTGAGCATCGGACTGGGTTCCCAGGAGTGCCATTCCCCCATATTTACGACCTTCCGATAGGAGTCGGCTTAGGGCTGGGAGTTTTTGTAAAGCAGCTAACTCATCGATCACCAAAATGGTTTTGAGGGTTGGTCTAGAACTATCGGAGCGACTGAGAATCCCCTTAATCATCAGATCGATCGCTAAGCTCATGAGGGGCTTATGTTCCGCGACTTGTTCCTCCAGTAAGGGTAAAAATAACCAGCGCCGATCGTCTCCTTTGCCGTAGTGGTAAAAGCTGAAAGGGTTGGCTAAATTGGGCAAGTTTCGGTAAAACCGCACCTGGTTTTCCAGGGTAAACAAGACGCTATGGCCTAAGCGGGGTTCTTCCAGAGCGCGGATAGTCCCTAGTCCCTGGAGGAGGTAGGCCATATCCCTGAGGGGGAGTTGTAGATTCTCCCAAAACTCCTGGTTGCTGGCGCTTTTTTGCCAGAGTGCTGCCAAAAGATGCTGGGCACTGTGATAAAAAATTGCGTTTTCATTGGCAGGTTCGGGGAGAGGAATCAGGGATGTTGCCACATCTAAACTGGGTAAATGCCCTAATTCTGCACTGTGGCTCCAACCCACCGATCGCTGGTCTGAGGGATTAAAGAGTAGATCGGTTTCCGGTTGATAAAACCGTTGGAGTAGTTCCCCAGAGCGATCGAGAATAATCACGCGCACATCCGATCGCTGGCGTAACTGATGGATCTGTTGCATCAGAGCTTGGGTTTTCCCTGATCCAGGAGCCCCCAGCAACAGTTGATGAATCGTACTTTTGGGCAGTGGTACCGTCCCCAGGTTCCAGAGGGTTTCCGTCTGTTGTTGAACCTGTCGGCTGAGTTGTTCTTCCGTCACTAGAATGCGTCCATCCACCATTTTTTTGGACGGAGACTGGCGACGGGTAACGATCGCTCCAGCACTGCCTAAACTGGCTCCAGTGAGAATAAAGGGAATATAATCATAGGGAGCCATCCAGGCACTCGCTAGGAGTCCCATAATTCCGCCCCCCGCCGTCATAGACAGGAGATTGGACATCAAAGCAGCGTTATTGTTCATGCATAGTCCCTCGGTTGATGGGCGTGCCACATTGCTAAGCCCCAGAAGAGGAGCATCGTCACGATTACACTGGCATCCCTAGGATTGCCAGCCGCCCAGTGGACGGGGATACCCGCCACCAGTCCTAGGATGCTGAAGGCAATTTGGCGGGCCAGTAAGGTTCTGCAAAAAAAGCGATCGATCACCATTGCGGCGGCGAGTCCTGTCATAGCACTCATAAAGAAAACATCATCGGATTGTCCCTGTAGTTCTGCGATCGAGCCACCGAGCATGAGACCGGAGAAATAGGCTCCGTGGCCGATTAACCAAATGAAGATACGAAAGGCCCAGATCAAAATTTGAAATACAAATCCAAACATGTTGGCATACTGGTCTGAATCGTCAGACGCTCGATTGTTAGTCATGATGTTGTTACCTTTGGCTAAGGTTCACTAGAACAATGAAGCCACTGAGACGCAAACAAAATTCACAGCTTGATGGGTTAGCATTCATAGGGATGCCGTCAGGCTGTTGCTCACTGGCATAGGAGCAAAGCTTTTGTTTGTGCTTACTGACTTATCACTGCAAGTTGTAGAAGTTGTGCAGTTGTGTAGAACTTTTTTTAACGCAAGCCCTGAAGGATGAACGCAGACCAGTAATAGGGAGACTCAAATGGTTGTTCTTGGCTATCCTTGGCTGTCCATCTTTTATGCTCCCGTTCTTTCGACGTGATTAAGTCACCAAATAATTTATGAAAATCGTGATATGGGTGCTCTGTGGGTTCTCCTTTTTGTTTCCAGTCGTTGTAAAGATCTTTCCCTTGAGCTTCCAGATCGCTGATTTCTTGCTGAAGTTGGGTGAGGTAAGCGGGAATACTGGTGCTTAAGCGCAGTTGGGAGATCGTTTGAGTGCGAAGCTGCACCTGGGCATTGTGGAGAGCGGTGGGGCGATTGTGACCTAACTGCCGTTCGTAGTAGTAGAACTCACAGAAGAGGCTGTTTGCTAGTGCGTCTACACTCCAGAGGGTGCTGACCACACTGCGGGCACCGGCGCAGAGGAACCCAGCCCCCAGGGTGAGAATATCGTCGTTGATGTTGGGGGTGCCCAGGTTGGTTTCGCAGGCAGCTAGGAAGATGTCTTGCATCTGGGGCATTCGCCAGGGGTAGCTCATCAGTTGAGCGAGGGTGATGGTGCCATCGGCAAGGTGGAGAGAGGAGTTGAGCGGATCACTGAGTTGGGCGCTGGCGTGGTGGATGGAATGAACTGCCTGTACCTGTGGATTTTTGATCAGTTCATAGTAGCGATCGCTGGTGGCTTGTAGATCTAGGAGCCGTTGAGTGTTCGGAATTTTCAGGCTTTGAGCGATCGGTTCAAATAAGTTACGGGCAATGGCCATAGATCGATCGCGGCTAGGATCTCCGGCTCCTTCTACGGAACCATAGGCATTAAAGGGAACGGTAGGCGCAGTGGGGCTATTTTCCCGATCGTGGCAGTATTTGAGGATGTTGGCACTGGGGAGGACCCGCAGGCGAAAGCGATCGCTGAGGTAGTCCCTTACCCCAGACCTCTCTCCCCATGGGCGAGGGGAGGATGAAAGGGGCAGGGCGGCGAAGGGAATGAGGTGTAAAAAGATGTGGGGAATTAGGATCAGTTCATCAATGCCCTGGAGGTGCTGATCAATGAGGGTGTTTAGGTCGAGACGGGTGGCAAGCTCCTCAAGCCGATCGTCCATCTCTGCTCGCCACTGTCTAATGGGTTCATAGTCCTTGCGGAAGTAGGCATCAATTGCTTCCTTGTAAGGTTCAAACCACTGATCCCGTAGCCAGGTTTGGAGGTTGGTGTAGCCCTGATTTTCGCAAGTGTGGACAGTGACCCAATCATTCCCCTCCTGGGAGGGGTTAGGGGTGGGTTGGCGCAGAATCAGGATATGGGTGTGGTCGTTGGTACTGTAGAAACTGAGGAGTGCGGTGGTGGGTAGGTCTGCTAGGAGATGGGTGAGGTCATCCCAGGGTAGGGGGGTAACTTCCTTTTCTCCCGCCAGGATGGGGTCTCGCTTGCGGATTTGCTCCCAGATGTCCCGTTTGCGGGCTTGCAGATCGACTATTTCCTCGTCACGGCTTTTGAGCATCCGCAGTGTTTCCTGAGGGAATGCAATACTGCCGAGGGTACTGCCAGCCAGGTTGCCGGAGTCTTTGGGTGGGTTTTGGAGTCGGTTGATTTGGGTTTGGAGGTCTTCGTATTGCTGAAGGTAGGTGGCCAGATCTGGGGGAAGACCGGTAGCGTCGTAGGTGTCGGCGGTGGCCATCAGTTCCACTAGATGGCGGGAGCGGGCCCGCTCCGTTAGCAGAATCGCCTGGTCATATTGTCCCAGGTTGATGTAACACTGGAGGGCGTTATCATAGATGCCGATCGCTTTTTCCAGGATTTCCCGCCGCCGTTCATCGGTGGTGGCCCAACTGCGGCTGGTTTCCACCGCGTTTATCGCTTGGGTGTAGCCTTCGATCGCAAGATCCCAGTCCCCTTCTTTAAAGCCCACATTGCCCAAAGCACGACCCGTTTTGAGGGTTTCTACGGGTAGGATTGCGGGATTAAAATACCGCAGTGCCGTTCGGTAATCCTGGATCGCCCGCTGTAAATTGGCGACGGGCTCGACCCCTAACTGCGCCTGGGTCAGATAGGCTGTGCCGCGATTGTTGAGGGTAGAAGACAAATCGCGCTCTAAGTTCAATCGCCGCAGAATCTCAGCAGAAGCGCCATAATCCTGGATCGCCCGCTGTAAATTGGCGACGGGCTCGACCCCTAACTGCGCCTGGGTCAGATAGGCATTGCCGCGATTGTTGAGGGTTTGTGCCCGTTTTTCCGGTGCTTTTTCTAGGGTTCGCACTTGCAATACCAGGGTATATCCTGCCACTGCAATCTGCTGATACTCCACGGGGCGGTTCCCAAATGCAAACTGCTGAATATAAATCACCACATTTTCCACCAGTCCCACAAAGGTATCCCGCTGTGCAGATGGGGGCAGGTTTTGGCGGAACCAAGTTTGGATAGCGGGGATCAAGCCAAGATTGAGAGCAGCCAGGTTTTGGGCACAAAACTGCCAGACCGGTTGCTGCTGTCCCCATTGCTGGTAGCTGGTTTGCAGGAGTTCTAGCCAAAAGCGGAGATAAGGATCGGCATTTGCTGGACAGTCTAACCACGGAGGAGGAACTGTTTGCTGTCCTGTGCCTTCTGATAGGGTGTCCAGGGATTCTAGGTCGGTTTGAATTTGTGCTTCATCCATGGGTTTTACCGCTGGTGTTGGTTTATGGGTCTCCGAAGGAGAAGGGAGCGGGTTGCTGAGTGTTCTGGTTGCTTATCACTACATTGGTCTGGTTTTGTGCAGTTGAGCCGTGAAGTGGTGCAGAGATCCCCGGTTTCTGGGGTGGGAAGCGATCGGGCTGGGGTTTAGTCGATAAGAAACCAGGGATCTGAAACTTGTAGCGATCGTCTTGGAGGCTAGAGCGATCGCCTTAAGCGTTTGATCCGCTGTTGAATTTCCGCCAAAATCTCACGAATCTCCTTGAGATCACTGTCGAGAAGATGACTTGACAACAGCGTGAGAAGCGGCTTCAGATCAACGGAATAGTTCAGCAAGAGAAGCAGAACATCATTCTCGTAAATGCTGGCACGATTAAACTGGCCTTGCCGATAGAGAGAGGGCAGGGCATAACACTTGAGTAGAATTAATCCCTCGACCGTAACACAGCGCACTAATTGAGATCCAAACGATCGCTCTGTACAGAAATTTTCCCGAACTGCCTTAAACAGGTCGTTTTGGGTCAATAAAATATCAATCTGGAGACTTCCCCAGTGACCGCGTAAAAAGTTCTGGTTTTCCTCTTGAATCTCTAGTTCTGTAAATTGCTCCAGATCGCAGCGATCGAGGATCAAATCAATATCCTGGGTATTGCGCCCCTCCACATAACTCAGGAGTGCAATGCCACCCACCAGTACATAATTGATGTTGCGATCGACCAGGAGACTAAATAAGGCATCAATGGAGGCTAATAAACTGTCACCTTGAGTCATTAAACCTGCCCAGTTTTTAACATCAAAATAAACACCATTCCGAATAATTTCTGCAATCTGTGCGGTCATTTACCCTGGCTCCTAAGACTCATGGTGACTGTTTCCAACGGTCGAATTCATCCAGCCAGTTTTCAGCCTCTGACAGCCAATCGATCGCTGGGGGTTTGGAGTCTTCCTGCTCTGTACCCTCTTCCCGCACCGTCATTAGGTTTTCACTGGGCGCAGATCGATCCCGATCACTCTTTTCATTCAGCAAATAACTGATGCGGGACGATCGTCTAAAGGGGGTGACGTGAGAGTAGGCATACTGAACAATCGTGATCACCTCCGCTAGTTCCTGGGGCAGTTTTTCCCCCTTCTTTTCACACCACTGGGTTAGGATTTGTTGCCACCTACTCCAGTCACCATAGGCACTCCAAAGCTCATCCAAGGGTTTCGCCATCGTCACTGGCACCGTGCCCCCCTCCGGCCAGTCCTGGTGCAGATCGGAGCAGAGGAGTAGGCCCTGAAGCCTAGCGCCTCCCCCTTCCAGACTGACAACTACATAAGCCAAGGTTCCCGAAGCTAAATCTACGTCTACCACACATCTATTATCTTCCGTGGTCTGGACTAGTACCGCTTCCAGTTTGCCCAGGTTGGGTAACACCACATCGGCGGTGGGGTTCAGCAATTGCACCACGGCGTGGTTATGGTTGGCAGCGGAGCGATCGACTTCTATGCCATGACTTTCCAGGTAACGGGTTAGGGCAGCCGCCGCTAGGGTCATCTGGCGAAGGTGTTCCGCAAAGTCGGGGTCGGGGTGTTTTTCGGCCAGTTGATCCGCCCAAGAGCGATCGGCAGCGCTCAGGGGAACCCATACAGAGGATTCAGGCTCTGAACTGGGTAAGGGCCAATCTTCATTCAGCCACTCGCTCATTTCAGGACTTTGCAAAAAGGCCAGTGCTTCTGGATCGGGTTCATGATCGGACAATATTTCAGGAAAAAACATAGAGTTACTATTTTCAGAAGATGAGAATGTGTCTGGATATTCAGTGGGAGAATTCATGGTTAAACCTGGAATCAATTAAGTTTTCTCAGCTAAAAAACGTGTATTCAAAATCAAAAAAAAGTGGATGAATAGTGAGCTTTGAGCCAGGGAACACATTTCTCATCCCAGAATTTTGTCAGAGTGCGAGAGTTAATTCCCAACTCTTTAACCAAGGCGTTAAAGCACTTCTTGGGAGGAATCTGGCTCAGGATTATTTGCTGGGCATTAATATCTGTCCGTATTTTTGGGGTTATGGCCTGGAGTTCTTCAGCATAGATGCCCAGAACTTCTGCTTCAATCACATCGTAATAGGACTGATCAACTTCGGTTTTTGCGGGCAGTTCCTCAATGAAATTTTTGGTTTGATCGCCGTCTTCCAGCGATCGCATTTTAGGATCTGTACTTCTTACCGCGTTGTCCTTCTTTTTCTGAGCCTGATCCCAAAACCGATAAGATAGAAACTTTTTGAGCCAGGTCGCTACGGTCGCACGGGGCAGATACAGCGGGTTATAGAGGGTGCCTATTCCCTCTAGGCTACGGTGTAAATATTCTAGGGTTTTCAAAATCGCTTCATTGGCTTCATCCTCTAGATCTTCTTTCAGTATAAATTTCTCCTTCATTTTGCGTGCCAGAAATTGGTGAGCTTCTGTGTACAGTAGCCCTCCAATGTGTTGATCCGCCACAATGCTCTTCAGGCGTTCACGGTGAATCTTAAGACGCTGCCACTGCTCCGTTTCTGGATTGAAGAAGTGGGGAGAACTTAAACCGAGAGGAGTATTTTGGTGAGGAGGCTGATTGTTAAGGCTGAAACCCACCAGAGTAATGAGGGGTACCAAAACTTCTAGCGGGAATTTTTGCAGTTGAGAGCGATCGGTTTCCAAAAATTGGCCCCGCAATTTGGTCTGGTAATGGAAAAACTGGTTTTCGGCTGCTGTCCACTCAGAGCTGGGATTATTGAGAAAAAGGTCACTACTAGGAGGTAACGGTTTACCTTGGCGAGGATGCAAGTTACGAAGACGCAACAGCCAGTAAAAAGTCACTTTAACCAGTTGAGATAGGTCTGATGATGAAGAATCCAGTTCCTCAAAACCATTCAGAGGTACAGAAGGAGGAGAAGACATCGAAGTACGATCTGAGACATCTCTAGGATTATAAAATGTAGTAGTGATAACCGAGGAAGAAGATTCTGGTTCGCGTTGGCTCATAAACACTATTCCAAGAGAACTTTAATAGCCTTATCAGGGCATACCCCCAAACCTTTGTAGTTCGCAGAAATTTTTTTCTTTATTCTGAAAATTGACGATCGCTATAGATCTGCTCCACAACTTTTTTTCCTATCCAACTGCACAACTTACCCGTTATCCACGGAAGAGAACTGTAAGCAGCACGCCAAAATCATAAACCTGCTGCGGTAAACCTTTTGATGGAGAACCTATCCCATGGCGACCACCCTCAGCCAACTTGCCCAATACCTCGATCAACGGGGTTGGAAATACCAAATCGATCGCTCCAGCGATCGGATTATCACCGGCGTTAATGCAGACAACCTCGATCCATTCATCATTGTCTTGCAACTTTCGGAAAACGGTGAATTTCTGCAACTCCATGCCCCCCAAATCCTGACCCTAACGGATCATGTCTACAAAGGCCCTGCTCTGCAAACCCTGGCGACCATTCAGTTCCAAGTCAAAATGTTGCGGATGGAGTATGACCCCAGCGATGGCGAAATCCGAGCCTCCATTGAACTACCCCTCGAAGATGCCATCCTGACCCAGCGCCAGTTCGATCGCGCTTTGAGTGGCTTAATTCAACTGGTGGATCACCATGCCGTGCCTCGGTTACGCCAAACCCTAGCCACTGGAACAGATCCCGGTGCCCCCAGTGTGGCTCAGCAACTGATTCAGTCCTTACCCCAGAGCTTCATCAGTGAACTGGCGAAAGCGTTTCGGCAAGAGAGTTAAGCCCACGTTTGTAGTGCTAGCGATCGTGTTGGTGAGCAACCTGCACGATCGGGTATACCGTTTTCCCTGATCCCTTATGCGTACTCACATTCGTTATCAAGAAGTCACTCCAGCCTCCCCCTTAAGGTCAAGGGTCGCTCCTCCGGCTATTCCTGAGGTCAGCGATTCCGCAGAATCCACCCGATCGCTGTGGTGGATACGGGGAGGAGCGATCGCTGTTATGGCGGGTATAGCTCTGGCCAGTGATTCTGGCTTTCTCGAAACCCTTCAAATTCCCGATCGCTTTGCCCAGGGTCACCCTAAACCATGGCCCTCTCCCAGGGTGCAGCCTACTCCTACCTCACCAGCACTGCCCAGTCCCCCCAGTGTTCCGATTCCTCCGCCCGATCTTAGCTCTACCCCAGAAGAGCTTTACCAAGAAACCTATCGGTCTGTTGTTGTTGTGCGTACCAGTGACGCTCAGGGTTCCGGGGCTTTGATTCGGTATTCCGATACCACTGTGATTGTCACCAATGAACATGTGGTGGGGGATGCTGCTGTGGTGCAAATTAAAACCGTGCAGGGACTCACCTATGAAGGCATTGTGCGGGGCAAAGATGTCAAAACGGATCTAGCGATCGTGGAGATTAATACTCCTTTGCATCTTCCCGCTATCCCCCTCCAAACTCAAGTTCCCGCCATTGGTTTCACCGTCTATGCTTTGGGAAATCCCATCGGCTTAGAGCACACCTTTACTCAGGGAATTGTGAGTCGTCTCGATCCGGACACAGGCGAAATTCAACATTCCGCAGCGATCGCTCCGGGGAGTTCTGGTAGCCCCTTAATCAATGACCAAGGTGAAGCGGTGGGGGTGAACCGCGCCGTATTTCGCAAATTTGACGACTTGAGTATCGCTATTCCGGCCCAGGCCGTGGCGGAATTCACCCAAGATCTTGCCCCGGAGTAAAGTGCTTCGCATCCCACCCTCCAGAGCGATCGTAACGGTTCTTACAGTTCTACAGGTATTGCTATTATGCGTCACTTCAATTCTCGCCTCTACCCCGTTTCCTCTACTTCCGTTAATCCTGCGACCACGCCTCCAGTCCGCAACTCAGCTCAAGATTTAGATCTTCATGTAGTGCCAGATCAGGACGATCGCTTTTGGCAAAGCCCCAAAGTGCTCACCGTTGTGATTGCCCTAATCTGTTTTGTGGTGTTTTATCTACTATCTGATGCCAAAACCCAGCGATTATTGGTGATTCAAGCCAAAGATCAGTCTGCTTCCGCCCTAGCCATTACGGGAGCCGAAACCCAGCAGTGCAAAGCCATTCTCGATTCTATTAAAACGGGCGATCGCTTCATGGTACTCACCTACGCCGATCGTCCTGAAATTATGGTCGATAGTCCAGTGCAAAATACGATCGGTTTATTGCGGCAATGCAATGAGCAAACCATCCCCAACACGATCGGGCGGCGGCAGGGGACTTCCCCTGTCCAAATGCTGAGTGCGGTTTTAGTGGCACTGGAATCTGCCCGCATTCGAGGCAATACGGATCCGGTTCTTGTTTCCGTGTGGTTACAGGCTGCTGAACCCGTCCCCGGCGATCCGCCCTTGGATTGGGCACAATTTCAGGCTCAGGTGGATACCATCACTGCCAATAATGGTGTGGTGAGCATCTTTGGCCCGACTGGGGAACTGCAACAACAACTGAAAGCCCAACTGAAACACAATCCCCAAGCGGAAGTGTGGCCCCTGGAAGAAGTGGAGCAAAGCGTAACCTGGGCTTACGATGTGGCTCGTCGGTTACCTGCCTTGGACTAAGGGCGATCGCTAGTACCTGATGGCGTAAGTTTGCCCTCACCCTAAATCCCTCTCCCAATTAGGGAGAGGGACTTCAATCCGGCTCCCCTTCTCACTTTGGGAGAAGGGGCTGGGGGATGAGGGCGGTTCGGAAAGGTATATGGATTTGCGCCGCAGAGTACTAGCTGATGTTCAAGCATAAATATCCCCCTCAAGTTCCGATTTCCCGCAAGGCTTAACCCACCCTAACCCCTCCCCAGAGGGGAACTAAGCCATAACTCCCCATCCTGGGAACAGGAGCATTCCACCGCTGCTGCACATTTTCCTGATTCTTCACTGATAAGGCTATATCCCCGAATTCCTGGAGGCATTCTCTTATGCATGATCATGTACCAGTAAAATCCGAGTCAATGACTCAACATCTTCCGATGTGCGCAACCAAGGTTGAGAGCTGGAAAGCCCTTCAAACTGAGAAGCTCAGTCGCATAAGTGCTGACGATCGCGCTAGGGGTGAGTATTATACGCAATTCTATGCCCAATGCGACCAGGCCCAAAACCGTGCGGACGATCTGGAACCCGCTGCCTACAAACGTCTCTCTAAGTCCAAAGAGGAGAACATTAAGATTGTTGTGATGATCATCGGAGCCTTTTCCTGCTCTACCCCTGCGAAATTGCTAGCAGCGGCGGCTAACTTGGGAGTTCTTGCCCCATTGATTGGCTTAGGGGTAGGGGCTGCTTGGGCTTGGTTTGTGGACGATCGCGCCACCAAAGCGATCGGAGAACAACGGCGGTGCCACAGTAGCAAAATGGCACTGAAAAGCCTGGAAAATCGCCGCCTCGATCCGGATCATTGTTTCCAGGAGGCAGATTATCAAGCCCGTTTACAACTGATCCAAACCGTTGAGTCTGCTAGCTTGCATCCGCCCTACCTGGGCGATCTGCTCTGGGCGATCGTTGCGACGCTGATTGGATTTCTGGCGGATCTTTGGGTCAGTGCTCCTAGTGGTTGGTTGATGGCTGCCTTTGTGTCTGGGTTTCCCATCACTCTAATCTGGCTGACTAGCTTATACGAAGCCGAGCATGTTGAATATGCCGCCTGGGCCGCAGATAAAGTGCGGACTTACAGCACCTTTCTTCCCCATCTTGAAGTGCCTGAGTCGGACTTACTGGAAGTGACCAAATTAGATGCCCGTATTCGGTTTTACATTGCGGATCGCCCCGATGGCTTCCAGACCCCCCAGGGGGCGGCAGCAAAGGCCACACATGACTTAGCTTTCCAGGAAATGAAGAGCTGGCATGTGGCGGCTAACCAGGCGGAAAAGCAACTGAACGATCGCTATCAACAAGCCTTAGCGGAGGCAAGGAATAAGCCCATGCCCCAAACCCAAACCCAGGGTTACCGACCTTGGGAAGTTTCTCCCAGTTATGAAGAAGAAATGCGCCTACGCCAGGAACGCATTGAACAGGAACAGGAGGAAGTGACCCAAGCCTATGAGGCAGAGCTACAGTTTCTCCAGAGGAATTATGGGGACATCATCAAGTCCTGGAATACGATTCGTGAGGAACCCTATCGATGGGTAGCTTAGGAGTCCTCAATCCCCCTGAATAGGGGGATCTAAGAATCCCGTTCTTCAAGCTAACGATTTAACGACACAACTTAACTTCACCACTTAACTGCACAACATTAGACCGATGTGGTGATAAGACATCAGAACGATCGTTCGCTTATGTCCTTAATCCCTTCTTTCCTGAACTCCTATGTCCCGAATTCCGATGGCTATTCACCCAACAGAGAAAATCCTCTACAACAGTCATCCCGCGATGCTGAGAAACAATCCCCTTCTCTTTGTCCTTGCGTCCGCCTCTATTTTGCTGTATGGGCTGGGCTTACTCATTTTCCTGGCTTGGTGGTTCGAGATCTCTGATAAGACTCTCATCGTGAGTGACCGCCGTGTGATTTATAAGGAGGGATTTTTTAGACACAGTGAGATTGATATTCCCCTCTCTCAAGTTTCCTGACACTAACTTTTTCTATGTCTCGCCTCTAAAGCCCTGGCAAGAAGCACATA